>CAYWKT010000010.1:0-24434 GCA_964458985.1 uncultured Erysipelothrix sp. | reverse complement strand
GAGAAAGTATGTCTCTTTTATTTTGTACTTACCCCAACATTTATTATAGAACCGATAATAATTATGATGAAGTATACTTTGAAGCGTTAAATTTAGAGTCCGACAATCATTTTAAAGATATTAACTTCACAGTAAAAAAAGGTGAAGTAGTAAGTATTACTGGTTTATTTGGTGATGGACGTGGTGAGTTAAGTGAAGCTTTATTTGGCGATCGAAAAGTTGATAGTGGTGAAATATTTATTAAAGGGATGCGTATGGAAAAGGTTGATATTACTTCAATGATAAAAGCTGGAGTTTCAATGGTTCCTCGTGATCGAAAGAGTCGATCAATTATCTCTGACCTACATATTGGAGATAATTTATCACTACCGTATTATAAGTTTAAAGCTAAACTAGGTCTTCTATCAACTAAGAAAGAGAAAGAAAGATATATAAAACATCGTGATATATTTTCAATTAAGGCGAATAGTTATCGCGATTCAATCACTTCCCTTTCAGGTGGTAATCAACAAAAAGTAATTTTCGCAAGATGGCTAGAGTTAGACAATGATATATTAATCTTAGATAATCCAACTCAAGGAATTGATGTCGGTGCCAAAGGTGAAATATATGAGTTGATCAAACAACTATCAAAAGAAGGTAAAAGTATTATCGTCTTCTCATCAGAGTTTCAAGAAATTCAGAAAATTTCACATCGATGCATAGTCATGTATCAAGGGCAAATAAATAAAGTATTTACACATGAAGAGTTAAATGAAAATGATGTAATGTACTACTCGACAGGGGCAAATATTAAGGAGGATACTTATGAAGCTTAATTTAGAAAAAGTAAAATATACAGTTAATGATATCGTTAAAAATCATAACTACTTATTTTCGCTTTTAGGTTTAATTATTATTGGACGGATTGCGAATCCTAATTTCTTAAGGTTCTCAAATGTAATGACGCTCATGCGTGCCTCATCGATACTTGGAATATTATCACTTGGAATGACACTCGTTATTTTAATTGGACAGATTGACTTATCAGTTGGATCAATGCTTGCCTTAACTGGAGCACTAGGTGTAGAGATTTACAATAAGAGTGCTAGTATCTTAATTACGTTATTTTTCTGTTTAGCGATTGGATTTTTACTAGGACTATTTAATGGGTTCTTCGTTGGTAAGATTAAGATTGCCGGCTTTGTCGTGTCACTCGCAACACTTGCGGCCTATCGTTCACTAACGGTTCAACTTGGAAAAGGAGGACCACTTGTCGTCGATAACGATTTATTCTATGGTAAGTTTAGAAACATCGGTTATGGAAACATAATGGGAATCCCAATCTTAGTCATTATATTTATTGTTACGACGCTGCTTGTTTGGCTACTACTTACAAAAACTAAACTTGGTCGCTACATATATGCGGTTGGCTCAAATGCGAAAGCGGCATCATTAACGGGAATTAAAGTTGATAAGGTTGAAATGATTGTCTATGGACTATCAGGTTTACTTGCAGGACTTGCGGCATTTTTATACATAAGTCAGATGGGGGCAGTCGATAGTGCGACAGCTGGAAGGGCATTAGAGACCGATGCGATTGCGGCAGTTGCGATTGGTGGAGTTTCGATGGCCGGTGGTCGTGGCTTTGTCCAGGGGACATTTTTTGGATCAATAATACTTCAATCGATAAATACAATCTTAACGGCACTTGGAGTTCCAGCATTCGTTAATGATCTGATCAAAGGAGTATTAATCTTAACCGCAGTTGTCGTTCAAAAATTAATTCAAAAGAACAAAGATGTTACCTAACTTAATATAAAGTAAAAATAGTTCAATTGTACTAAACATAATTAGATACAATGAACTATTTTTAATTTAATAAAATAAAAATCGCTACGTAAGTAGCGACGATTATTTTAAAATTTGAATCTCAGGTTCTAATTTAAACCCGGTTGCCGTATAAACGACTGATTGAATGTGATTAATTAGAGTAATGAAATCTTTACTCGTACCATCTCCAATATTAATTAAGAAGCCTGCATGTTTTTCACTAACTTGAATTCCGTTAACGCTAAATCCTTTTAAGCCACACATATCGATTAAGGCACTTGCGTAATGATTGTTTGGACGTTTGAATGTCGATCCAGCACTCGGATATTCTAATGGTTGTTTACTTACACGACGGTGAAGATAGTCTTGCATCTTCGCTAGTATTTCTTCTTTGTCGCCTTTATGAAGTTTAAAGTATGCAGCACTAACTGCTCCTTTTTTATCCATAAAGTAGCTATGACGATAACTAAAGTCTGACTCACTATTTGATAGTGTCACTTCATTTAATTTATCATCGATATAGTCGACATTTAAGACGACATCTTTAATCTCTCCATCGTAAGCTCCGGCATTCATATAGATTGCCCCGCCAACTGAGGCTGGAATTCCATAAAGAGCTTCCATACCGTATAAACCGTTAGCTTGAGCGAATAAGCATACATCTTCTAGTAATGCGCCAGCTTCGGCTTTAATAATATTATTATCAAGTAATGTTATTCTGGCGTATTTCTCACCAAGATAAATCACAACACCTTCAACGCCATAATCTAAGGCGAGTGTATTTGAGCCATTTCCGATAATGAAATATCTTAAATCTAAGTCTTTACTAACTTTAATTGCCGCAAGTAATTGATCACTATTTTCAACTTCGATGAAGTATTGGGCTTTACCACCAATTTTTAAACTTAAGTAATCTTTTAAATATACGTCTGACTTAGTGTTTAAATCTGCTTGTCTAAATATTTCTAAATTTTTCATTTACTTAAAAAACCTACCTTACTTTCTTCATTATTAATAATTCTCACGATGTTAGCCTTATGACGATAAATACTAAATAAACATAATGTAGTAATCGAAAGTGATGCGAGTAAGTTTGGTTGGAAAAATGAGACGATTGCCGCAACTGCGAGTGCGACAATTGATGATAGTGAAACCATTTTTTTCGCTAACAATAATACCGCAAATACTATTAATGGAATTAATAGTTGATACTGTGGATTATGCGTAATAAAGAATGATACTGCGATAATATAGCCGGCATTAGTTGCGACGGCTTTTCCACCTTTGAAGTTTGCGAAGATTGGGAAACAATGTCCAATTGAGGCAAACATCCCACATAATATCGCTAATTGCTCATTAATGTTACTTAAAAGTGCGACAATTATGAATGATTTTAAAATATCTAATATAATAACGAAGAACCCAGCCTTAGCACCTAGTACTCTTCCGGCATTAGTTCCCCCTAAATTACCTGATCCGTGTTCACGGACATCAACTTTATAAAAGACTTTTCCTATAACTAAAGCCCAAGGTACACTACCGAACAAATATGCTACGATGCTGGCACCTGTATATAATATAATATTTTTCATATTTAAATCCCTTTCTGAAGCAAGTTAATTATATCATACATACAGAAATTAATATAAATTTTTCAAATTATGGTAGAATAGAAAAGGTGTGAAATACAAACATTATTTTAAAGAAAAGAGAAGTGATAAAATGTCTCATAATTATGATGAGCAAAGTATTCAAATTCTAGAAGGTTTAGATGCTGTACGTAAAAGGCCAGGTATGTATATTGGCTCGACAGACAGCCGTGGTCTTCATCATATGGTTTGGGAGATTGTCGACAATGCAATCGACGAAGCATTAAACGGATTTGGGGATACTATTGATATAGTAATCTATAAAGATGGATCAATATCTATCGAAGACTTCGGTCGTGGAATGCCTGTAGGAAAACATAGTTCAGGTAAGTCGACACTTGAAGTTATTTTTACCGTTCTTCATGCCGGAGGTAAATTCGGTGATGGTGGTTATAAAACATCAGGTGGATTACATGGGGTTGGGGCATCAGTCGTTAACGCACTTTGTGATTACTTAATCGCGACAGTTAACTACGGTGGTCAACAGTATGAAATGGAATTTAGAGATGGCGGACAAAAAATTAGTAAGATTAAAAAGGTTAAGAAAGTAAATACGACTGGAAGTAAAGTTAGATTTAAACCAGACGATACTATATTTACTGATACTGACTTTAACTACAAACTAATTTTAGAACATATACGTGAAAGTGCCTTTTTATTAAGTGGCATTACTTTTAACATTTATGATGAACGTACTGATAAATCAGAAACATTACATTATGAAGATGGTCTATTAGCGTTCTTGAAATTTTTAGAGAAGAAAAATAAACCAATTCATGAGCCAGTACATTTTAAAGGTGTCAGTAATGAAGGAATCGAGATTGATTTTGTCGCACAGTTTGATGATGGCTATACTGAAAGTACGTACTCTTACGTTAACTTAGTTAGAACAATTGATGGTGGTACGCATGAGTCCGCATTTAAATCAGCCCTAACTAAGGCAATCAATGATTTTGCCCGTAAAGCTAATATTTTGAAAGATAAAGATAAAAACTTTGAAGGAATTGATATTCGTGAAGGTTTAACTTCAATTTTACTCGTATCGGTACCAGAGCACTTACTACAGTTTGAAGGTCAAACTAAGTCAAAACTTGGAACACCAGAAGCACGTGGAGCCGTTGAAAGTTTTATTTTAGAACATATGACATACTTTTTAGAAGAAAATCGAGATGTCGCAACTAAAATTATTGAGAAGATTCAACTAGCTACAGAAGCACGTAGTCAAGCACGTAAAGCACGTGAGGCTGCCCGTAAGAAAACCCGTGGTAATAAAGGTGAAAAATTATTGTCTGGGAAATTATCCCCAGCTCAACGTCGTAACCCAAAGAAAAACGAACTATATTTAGTAGAGGGTGATTCGGCTGGTGGAAGTGCGAAACAAGGACGAGATTCTAAGTTTCAAGCAATCTTACCACTTAGAGGTAAAGTGTTAAACACAGAGCGTTTAAAAATTGCCGACATTTTAAAAAATGAAGAGTTAAATACGATTATATATGCGATCGGAGCAGGCGTTGGTGAAAGCTTTATCGTTGAGGATAGTCAATATGACAAAGTTATAATTATGACGGATGCCGACACTGATGGTGCGCACATTCAAGTATTATTATTAACGTTCTTCTATCGTTTTATGCGTCCATTAATTGAGGCCGGAAAAGTGTATATTGCACTTCCGCCACTTTATAAAATATATGATAGTAAGAAACATGATTATATTTATACTGAGGATCAATTAGAAGAAGCAAAGAAAGATTATAATAAGTTTAATCTTCAAAGATATAAGGGATTAGGTGAGATGAATGCAGACCAATTATGGGAGACGACAATGGCACCTGATTCAAGAACTTTAATTAGAGTAATGATTGATGACTTTGAAGTTGCGGATCGTAGATTTAGTGACTTAATGGGTAATCAGCCTGCATTAAGACGTGAGTGGATCGAAGATAATGTTTCATTTACTTTAGAAGATGAATTTATTGAGGAGGTTGAACATGAGTGATATTACGAATAATCCAATTATTGAATCAGTAATTGAAGATTTGATTGGCGAACGTTTTGGCCGTTACTCAAAATATATTATTCAAGAACGTGCACTTCCTGATGCGAGAGATGGTTTAAAGCCTGTTCAAAGAAGAATATTATATGGGATGTATAAAGAAGGTAACTTCCATAACAAACCATATTTAAAAAGTGCGAAAACTGTCGGAATCGTAATGGGTAACTATCACCCACACGGTGATAGTAGTATTTATGATGCGATGGTTAGATTATCCCAACCATGGAAAATGAATCATCTATTAGTTGATATGCACGGAAATAATGGTTCAATGGACGATGACCCAGCTGCGGCAATGCGTTATACTGAAGCTCGTCTAGAAAAATTAGGCGAAAGTATGCTTCTAGATTTAGATAAAGACACGGTCTTCTTTGCCCCAAACTTTGATGATAGTGAACTTGAGCCAACAGTACTTCCAGCACCATTTCCAAACTTACTCGTAAATGGAGCGACAGGAATTGCGGCCGGATATGCGACAAACATTCCGCCACACAATTTAAATGAAGTCGTTGATGCGACAATTCATCGTTTAAACAACCCGGTATGTACACTTGATGATTTAATGCATTTTGTCAAAGGTCCTGATTTTCCATCAGGAGGAATCGTTCAAGGTTTAAAAGGAATTCAAGATGCCTTTAGAAATGGTAAAGGACGTGTTGTAATTAGAGCAAAAGTTAGAATTGAAACATTCTCAAATATGCATCAAATTATCGTCGATGAATTACCATTTGAAGTGAATAAATCAAACTTAGTTAAAAAGATTGATGATATTCGTTTAAGTAAAGACTTAGAAACAATTAATGCGGTTCGTGATGAGTCAGACCGTAATGGTTTAAAAGTAGTTATTGACGTGAAAAAAGATAGTGATCCGGAAGTTACTTTAAATTATTTATTAAAAAATACTGACTTACAAGTTTACTATAACTACAACGTCGTCGCAATCGTAAATAAACGTCCAGAGCAAATGGGACTATCACAAATGATTGATGCCTTTATTGCCCACCGTGAAGAAGTAGTAATTAATCGTCTAACGTACATTGAAGCACGCTTAAAAGCTCGTCTGCATATTTTAGAAGGTTTAATTAAAGCGGTAGACGTTATGGATGAAATAATTTCAATCATTCGTGCTTCAAAAAATAAAGCGGAATCTAAAAATGCTATTATTGATGCATTTAACTTTAGTGAAGCACAAGCCGAAGCAATTGTCATGCTTCAGTTATATCGTTTAAGTTCAACTGATATTAATGTCTTACAAGATGAGTATAAAAAACTTTCAAAAGAACAAAATGAGATTAATTCAATCTTACAAAGTCCAGCTTTATTAAATCAATTAATTATAAAAGAGCTAAAAGAAGTTCAAAAAGAGTTTGGAATCGCCCGTCGTAGTGAGATTCAAGATGAAGTTGAAGAAATTGAATTAGACAAAACAGATTTAATTACGAATGAGTTAGTTAAAGTATCAGTATCACAACAAGGATACATTAAACGCGTCTCATTAAGATCGTTTAATATGTCAGAATCAGACATTCCTGGTCTAAAAGATAATGATCATTTAATTGGTAGTTTAGAAGTTGAAACACTTGATACGATATTACTAATGTTAAGTGATGGAACGTTTGTTTATCTTCCAGTTTATGAAATCAATGAACACAGGTGGAATGATTTAGGATCGCACATTAGTAGTTATGCGAAAGGGGCCGAAGCTCTTAATGTCGTTGGTGCCTTCTGTGTTAATGACTTTAGTAGTGCGGCATGGATTACTTCAGTTACGAAATCAGGTAAAATCAAACAGACTAAACTAGATCAATATGAAGCAGTCAGATATTCAAATACGATTAATAGTATGAACGTTAAAGATGATGAAGTCATATCTTCATTTATTACTTATGAAGAAGATAATATTTACATTCAAACACGTGAAGGATATTACATGATGTACAACAATAAAGAAGTTTCAGTGACTAATCTTCGTACACAAGGGGTAATTGGTTTAAACTTAGGTAAAAATGATGAAGTTGTCTGTGCCTTCTCAATTAGTAAAGATGATCAGTATATCGTAGTCGTAAACGAGAATGGTGGCGTTAAACGAACTAAAGTTGATGATCTTCAAACTTTTAAACGAAATACTAAAGGGGAACGTATATTCAAACAAGTCGTTTCTAATCCACAGTATGTTCGTTATGCAAAAGTATTGAACGTTGATGAGACTATGGTTTTAGTTGATGATGAAAGTCAAAGTATTCAAGCGGTTGATATCGCAATAATGAGTAAAGACCAATCATTCTCAAGACCATTAAAGCTTAAAGCTAATTGGTATATGATTAGTAGTATTCAAAGAGTTTTATTCAAAGTAGAAAAAAATCTGAATGAACAAATTCATTTAGAAATATAGAAAAAGAACCTCGAATGAGGTTCTTTTCAATGTAATAAGATTATTTTCTTGATAATTTCTTAATATTATAATAGGAACTGCCGATTATAAATAAACTTAATCCGATAAATGCGATAAAGAATAAGTAGTCGCTAGTAGATAATTTTTCGTAATTTCTAACTATTATAAGTAAATTAATAAATAAAGTAGTAACTCCGATTAATCTAAATAACATCCAACTTTTTATTTTTTCTTCCACAATATCACCTCTAGAACTATTATAAGCGTAATCTTAACTAATATCTATTCTTTTTAACTTTACCTTTATAAATAATATTATTAATTGGTAAGTGACGTTTGACAAAATCATGACTACTTTTAGATTGTGTTAATAAAAATGATGCTTCATCACTAACTTTAGGCCACGCAAGCTCGTTATTTCTAATTGGTTGAATTCCCCACGTCACCATTGAAAGGGCAGATGATAAGTTTACGTAACCGTCTACTTCATTTTGCGCAATGTATAGAGCTAGTTTTTCACGCATACAACCGACTAAATCATTACGGCCACAATCATCGTAAACTCTTAAATACAAATTTCCACCCATCTCTCTAAATAACTCGACAGGAGGTTGGAAAATCGGTGCCGTTGTAATTATTGTCGTTTTATATTCAATCATATCTTCAAATATTCGAACTAACTCTACTTCATCAAAATCACTTAAACCAAATAAATGACATAATGTGACACACTCATACATATCAAAAGCTTTAGTCAAACGAATAATTTCCGCAATACTCTCTTTTGCGACTGCATCATTATCATGTAAGCTAATATCTAAACCGAGCGCATAGTCATAGGCAAGTCTGAAGGCAAAGTTTAATACTTCAGAGTAATCCTCATTTGAGTCAACTTTACTATAAGTTTCGCCTAGATGAACGACTAACTTCATCGTATCTTTATGTATCCCTAGTTTATTTATCTCATATAACGGGTATGTTTCAAGTTGAATCTCAATATTTCTTGAATGGTTTTTAATTATTGTCTCAATTTGATTAATTTCTTTCTTTTCTAAGTGATCTTCTCGGTTTAAAAATCGAATCCGTGGACTGTTTTCTTTACAATCAATACATTCGTGTACATTATACAGTAGTGGCAATACGAGTTGTCCCTGACCATCGTATATCTCATCATGATCACCGTAAAATGGTGCATCATGAATCTTATAAATTTTCCCTTCATCAACTTCGATTGCAACATGCTTACGATTAACCCCAATCGCAATATCATCCTCATAAATGTAATCAGTTTCTATAAATAAGTTTTGAATTATCATACTATCTCCTTCTTTTCTTTCATACGATAGTATACCATATATCACACTATACGTGTATATACTTTTGCCAATCTTCGGACATTTGTCCTTGTTTTAAAGAAGTGGCATATGTTATAATTTTTTTGAATTAATAATTAATAAAACTTTTAAAATAAGATAAGTAAATTTAGAAAACTAAGTGATTAACATAAATATATATTAGTTGTTTTAAACTTAAATAAAGGAAGGTACATAAATTATGAATAAAGCACCCGTAAATAATATTATTCATCATAGTTTAGTTGATGGACCAGGTAATCGTACTTCAATCTTTCTTCAAGGTTGTAATATAAAGTGTCGATACTGTCATAACCCGGAAACACAAAAAATTATTGCGTATGAGCAAGAGATGGATTTTATAAAATGGTTAAGTCCAGAAGAAGTTTTTTTAGAAGTAGAAAAGGGATATTCCATTTATTCGCGGGATTAGTGTCTCTGGCGGAGAGTGTATGATTTATCCAAACTTTATGCGCGAGTTGTTTAAGCTTTGTAAGGAAAACAATCTAAATACTTTAATTGATACGAATGGAACGATTGATTTTAGATTACATGAGGACTTACTGTCGTATACGGATGGTGTCATGATCGATATTAAATCATGGGATAAAGAAGTATTTAAAGCTTTAACGCTATCGGATAATAGTATTATGCAACATAATTTAAAATATCTTGCGGATAAAAATAAGATTGAAGAAATAAGAATTGTGTATATTCCAAATAAAGTTGATATATACAATATTTTAGATCAAATAAAAGTTGTCATTAAAGATAAGATTGAAAGTATTCCTTTAAAGTTAATTAAGTATCGAAGTCATGGGGTCATTGATGAAGAGTTTAAACTTATTAAGTCACCGACTAATGATGAAATGAAACAGATAAAAGACTATGCACTTAACCTAGGTTATAGAAACTTTAGATAAGTAAATTTATATAATTAAAAAGCAGATAGAACTTGATTAAGTTATATCTGCTTTTATTATAATTAATTTTTCTTTTCGTTTTCTGGTTGAACACTCTTATTTAATACGACTGGAATAATAATTGGATTTCTTCCAGTTTTCTCAACAAAGTATGGCTCAAGTGTCGTTCTAATTGTTTTCTTAATTTGACTAAATGTCGTTTTCTTAGCTAATTCTTTTTTAAGTGCGTTGTAAACTAACATTTCCGCTTCTTTTAACATTTGTGTACTCTCTTTAACGAATACAAAGCCACGGCTTAAGATGTTTGGTCGACATAAGATTTTGTTATTACGAGAGTCAATTGAGACGATTACTGAAACAAGTCCACTATCACTTAATAAGCGACGATCTTTTAAGACAGCTGTCGACAGTCCTGAAGCATCTGATCCATCAACATAAATATCGTCAGTATGAATCTTTTGATTACTACGGTAAACTTTTTTATCACGTAAGATTAATGGTTCACCATTGTTACAAATAAAGATGTTTTCAGGTTTAATTCCGACTTCTTCGGCAGTTTTCGCATGAATCTTTAACATTTTGTTTTCCCCATGCATTGGCATGAAGTATTCAGGTTTAGTTAATTGTAAGAATAATTTTTGTTCTTCTTTAGATGCATGTCCTGTCGTATGTAAGTTACTTAGAACTGATTTTGTTAAGACGTTAGCGCCAGCTCTTGTTAGACTGTTTACGATTTTATTAACGCTTAAACCATTTCCAGGAATTGGACTTGATGAGAATGCGACTGTATCACCAGGTAATATTTTAATATGACGGTGTGTTCCATTCGCAACTCTTGATAGGGCAGCCATCGGCTCTCCTTGTGATCCAGTACAAACGATACATAATTCGTTTGCTGGGATATGTTTTAGCTCATGTGCTTTTACAAATGAACTTTTCGGTATTGTAATGTGACCTAGTTGTTGTCCAACATCGACTACGTTTTCCATCGAACGTCCAAAGACTGCGACTTTTTTACCGTTCGCAACTGCGGATTCTAATATTTGCGCAACACGATAAACGTTTGAGGCAAATGATGCGATAATTAATCGACCTTTTGCACTTTTCATAATGTCGTTGATCTGTTGTCCAACTGCTTTTTCACTTAGACTAAAGTCTGGTATTTCTGAGTTCGTTGAATCACTAAGGGCAAGTGTAACTCCCGTTGATCCGATAAAAGCCATTTTTTGATAATCAATATTACCAGCATATGGAGTTAAGTCAAACTTGAAGTCTCCAGTACTAATGATTGTCCCATTAGATGTCGTAATATATACTCCGTATGCATCAGGGATTGAGTGAATAACACTGAAGAAGCCAACGATGAAATGTTTAGTTTGAATTTTTGAATCGCCATCGATCTCTTCAATCTTAATTCCTTTTAGTTTATGTTCTTCTAATTTTCTTCTAATTAAAAATGTTGCGAACTTTGGTGCATATATTTTTGGAATATCGATAACTTTTAATAAGAAAGGTATTCCTCCGATATGATCCTCATGTCCGTGTGTAATAATTAATGCTTTAATTTTATGTTTGTTTTGAATTAAATATTCAAAGTCAGGAATTACATAATTAATTCCTAATAAGTTTTCTTCTGGAAACATGACTCCCGCATCGATAATAATTATTTCATCATCTTGTTCGATACAGTACATATTTTTTCCAACTTCCCCTAGTCCACCCATTGCGTAAACTAAAGTGTCAGATCCAGCTTTATAATCTGTCGCTGGATTTAAATCTTTATGATTCTTTCTCATTTTATTCTCCTTAAATTTCTTTTGCGTTTTCTATAATTTTAAAAGGATCTTTTTCATCAATTCGATCATAAAATAAAATACCATCTAAATGGTCATATTCATGTTGCATCGCAATTGCTAAAAATCCTCTTGCTCTCACTGTAATGTTTTCTTTTTTGATAGCATCGTATGCCTCTATTGTAACACGGGCATTACGATAAACGTGTCCTTCGTGCACATCTTCGACTGAAAGACAACCTTCACCACTGCCTAAAAAACTCAACTGCTCTGAGTGGCTGACTATTTTTGGATTTACTAGTGCATATTCTTCTACTATTATATCATCATCCTCGTATGTTTCAAGTCGGACAATAAACATCCTTTTATTAAAACCAACTTGTGGAGCTGCTAAGCCGACCGCCGGTTTTAAGCCATACTTTTCTTGATTTTCTTCATCGAGAGAGTCTCTGACATATTTAAGCATATTATCAATTATTGCTTGATCTTCATCATTTAATGGTACTTTTACTGGCTTATTTTCAGCACGTAAAAGTGGTTCGTTATCTAATACGATATTATAATATTTTTCATTCATAGTTATTACCTCATTAATTATTATAAGGTAAATAGTGTAAAAATACAAAGTAATTACCTTAAGTTTTTACGTAATTACATAAGATTATTTAATGTTATAATTGACAGCGCTTTCTTATGTAAGATTAACAATTTACACAAACAATTTACACTAATAGACTAAATTTGGTAAAATGTATTTGGAGGCGATTATGAAAAAGTTCATTCGATTTTTTACTGTAGCAGAAGATAGTGATCAAATAATTAATGTGAGTACACTATTTTTAGCTATGTTTGGTTTAGTCATGGCAGTTTCTGCAAGTATGACGGCCTCAGATAACAGTACTAGATTACTCTTAGTCGCTACGATGCGACAGTTAGTGTTTTTTGTTATAAGTTATTTTATGATGGTTTTCTTAAGCAAGATATTTAACTATCGACTAGCTCATAACTTAATTATGCCAACTGCATTATTAATGATTGGATTACTACTCTTAACATTAGTGTTTGAGCCAATTGGGGGAGCTAAAGCGTGGCTGCATTTTAATTTCGGTCCACTCCGGTTTACCCTACAGCCAGCGGAGTTTGCGAAAGTTGTCAACATAATTTTAGTTGCAATGTTTTTTGGGGATATATCTTATAATACAAAACGTAGTACGAGTGATATTATTAAGCCGGTAATTACGATTGTCATCGTCCAAGTTATTATTATAATTTTCTTTCAAAATGACTTAGGTAGTGCGCTTGTTTTAGCGTTATTAGCGTTGTTTGTGGCACTTATTCCAAGTCATCCACGAATTCGAAAAGTTCAAAACTGGGCAATCATATTAATTGTACTTGGTTTTATACTGTCATTTTTATTCTTAACCGATACAGGTATTAACTTAATCTTAAAAACAAAGTTACTCCAACCATACCAGCTTAAACGATTTATTAACTATACAAATCCGTTTAAAAACTTACAAGATGGTGGATATCAACTTGCCGGAAGTTTAGTTGCGTTTTCTAGAGGTAATTGGTTTGGAATTGGACTAGGACAAAGTATTCAAAAATATGGATACTTACCTGAAGCACGAACTGACTTTATTTTGTCGGTTATTGCCGAAGAGTTAGGGTTTGTCGGAGTGATGGTTTTACTTATCGTTTATGCGATACTAATTTGGAGACTTCTTTACTATGCATTAAAAATGAAAAGTGAGAAAGATAAGATGATTTTAACGGGAACGGTCATTTACTTGTTCTTACATATCTTATTGAATATCGGTGGAGTTAGTGTTTCAATTCCATTAACGGGAGTACCACTATTATTAATCTCATCAGGGGGATCAAGTACGATGGCGACGATGGCTATCATCGGAGTTTGTCAGAGTATTATTAGTAAATATAGAAAAGGTGTTATAAATGAGAATCGTCAGCGGCGAGTTTAAATCACGTAGTTTAAAAACATTAAAAGGGGATAATACCCGCCCAACATCAGATAAGATTCGCGGGGCTATTTTTGATAGTATTACTTTTGAAAGTAATTATGGAATCTTTCTAGATTTATTTTCTGGAAGTGGTGCAATGGGAATTGAAGCAATATCTCGTGGTTATGACTTTAGTTATTTAAATGATAAAAGCAAGGCAGCCATAAATATTATAAAGAGTAATGTTAAAGAGATTGGTATTAGTAATAAAGTTAAAATATTTAACTTAGATTATAAGAAAATGTTAGAAGTACTCGATGAGAAGATGGATGTAATCTTCATTGATCCACCTTATGATAAATTTGATATTGATGAATTATTAAAATTAATAATCGAATATGATTTATTAAGTGATGATGGAATTATTATTGTCGAGGGCTCAAAAGAACTTCAAGCTAAAAATGAGATTGCAAGTTTAAGTTTATATAAAGAAAAAGATTATAAGAGTACAAAGTTAATGTACTATCGAAAGGATTGAGACAATGAAAACTGCAGTGTATCCGGGAACGTTTGATCCGCCTACATATGGCCACTTAGATATTATCAAGCGTGCAAGCAATGTTTTTGATGAGTTAATAGTAGCGATTATGAGTAATCCAGTGAAGACTAGTTTTTTTGATGATGAAGAGAAAAAGCAAATGCTTGAAATTATGTGTAAAGATCTAGACAATGTGAAAGTTGTAATTGGAACAGGTTTAACTGTCGATTTAGCGAAAGAGCATGATGCTAAGTTTTTAGTTAGAGGGATTAGAGCGATTATGGATTATGAATATGAACTCCAAATCGCATCTGCGAACATGGTTATAGGCGAGGATATTGAAACTGTATTTTTCCTAGCTCGACCTGAACATTCTTATTTATCATCATCGATCGCAAGATCAATTGCCGAGCATCAAGGTGATATTAGTAAGTTCATTCCGGAGTCAATTATTGATAAAGTAATTAATAAGTATAACAAAGTATAAAATATAAAACAACACTTATTATATGCAACACTAAAGGGTGGGTCTCTCACCTTTTTTTAGTGCATGAATATTGAAATAAAGTGAGTAATACTGTAAATTATAGTTAAGTTGGCACTCAAACCTTGACTGTGCTAACCCGGTGGTGTATAATGTTAGCAGTTAGATACATTGAGTGCTAACAAGGAGGTAATATGTTAACTGAAAGACAAAGTCAAATATTTAAAAATATCGTGGACGAGTTTGTCAGCACGGCTGAGCCAGTTGCGTCAAAGACGTTACTTGAGAAGTATAATATTGAATACTCATCAGCTACAGTTCGTAATGAGATGGTCGCCTTAGAGAAAATGGGCTTGATCGAAAAAACTCATACATCAAGTGGACGTATTCCTTCAAGTGAAGGGTATCGCTACTATGTTCAGTTTTTAATGGAAAAAATTGATACATCAAATTATGCGATTGCCTTACAATCATTCGTCGAAAACTCATATGCAAATGTTGAAGAAGCGATTAAAAATGCGAGTGATATTATATCGCAAATGACTAATCTTACTTCAATAGTATTAGGACCAGATGCAAACGACCAACGTTTACAACACATTAAACTGTTTTCAATGGATGAAAAAAGTGCTGTGGCAGTATTCATTACTGATGCCGGACATACTGAAAATAAAGTGTTCCGCTTCAATGATGAAATTACATTAGCTGATATTCAGACTACAACTGAAATTCTTAATTCTCGACTTCAAGGAACGAAAATTAAGGATGTGTTAGAAAAAATGGAAAGTATTAAACCTATCTTAGAAGAAGCGGTTAGCCGCCACGAGATAATTTATGCAGCATTTAGTAACGCATTTAATCAGTTTTCAAGCGACAGTATGTATTTTAGCGGTGAAAGCAATATGATTAACCAACCGGATTTTGTAGATTTAGAGCGTATTAGGAAATTGATGTTAATGATGAATGATCATCAACTGTGGAGAAATATTTCTGAAGGAGAAGCTGAGTTATCGCTTCAAACTTCAAATAAATCCGAACTAGCCTGGATTGATGACTTAGCAGTCGTCTCAACCAGTTTAAAAATATCAAATTCTAAAAGCGCAAAATTATTATTAGTAGGCCCATCACGAATGGACTACGAGCGGATTATTTCTTTAATAGAAACACTAAGAGATAGTCTTGAAACGATTTATATTGAAGGAGGTAGTGATGAAGAAAACAAATGAACATCATGAAAATTTAGATGAGGTTATTGAAGAGGAAGTAATTGATGAAGCAAATTCTTCAGATATTGAAGAAGTAGAAGAAAAAAGCGAAGTAGATTTTTTAAAAGAAGAAATTAATCAATTAGTTCTTGCTTTAGATAACGAAAAAACGAAGTTTTTGAAAGCACATGCTGATTTAGAAAATACTAAAAAACGCTTAACTAACGATTTTAATCAGAGAGATAAATATAAAATTCAAAGTTTTGCATTAGGTTTACTACCAGCAATCGATAACATGGAAAAAGTGTTAGCTGAGCAATCAGACGACAATGATGCTTTAAAAGAAGCGATTGAAATGATTTATCGTCAACTTAAAAATAGCTTAGAGAGCGAAGGTATTTCGGAAATCGAAGCATTAAATGAAAAGTTTGACCCAAATATTCATCACGCCGTAATGGTCGAATCAGTAGAGGGAGTACCTGCTGATGTCGTCATTGAAGTATTACAAAAAGGATATATGTTAAAAGACCGTGTATTAAGAGCAAGCATGGTTAAAGTATCACAATAAAAGGAGGAAATTTATATGAGCAAAATTATTGGAATTGACTTAGGAACTACAAACTCTGCAGTAGCAGTTATGGAAGGTAAAGACCCGATCGTTATTACAAACCCAGAAGGACACCGTACAACACCATCTGTCGTAGCATTTAAAGAGGGTGAAAGAATTGTTGGAGATGCTGCTAAGCGTCAAGTTATTACTAACAAAAATACAGCGTCATCTGTTAAACGTTTAATTGGATCATCAGAAAAAGTTGAACTTGAAGGAAAAGATTTCTCAAGTGAAGAAGTTTCAGCAATGATCTTACAATACTTAAAATCATACGCAGAAGATTACTTAGGAGAAAAAGTAACTAAAGCAGTAATTACTGTACCAGCTTACTTTAATGACTCACAACGTCAAGCAACTAAAGATGCAGGAGTTATTGCAGGACTTGAAGTTGAAAGAATTATTAACGAGCCTACAGCTGCAGCATTAGCATTCGGTTTAGATAAATTAGATAAAGAACAAAACGTTTTAGTCTTTGACTTAGGTGGAGGAACATTTGACGTTTCAATCTTAGATTTAGCTGATGGAACATTTGAAGTTCTTGCAACTGCAGGAGATAACAAATTAGGTGGAGATGACTTTGATAACAAAATCGTTGAATGGTTATTAAAAGAAATCAAAACAGTACACGGAGTAGATTTAAAAACAGACTACATGGCAATGCAAAGATTAGCTGAAGCAGCAGAAGCAGCTAAAAAAGAGTTATCAAGTAAAACTCAAACAGACATTTTACTACCATACTTATCAGTAAATGAAAATGGACCAATTAACTTTGAAGCAACATTAACGAGAGCAAACTTCGATAAAATGACTAAATCATTAGTTGATCGTACAATTGGACCAGTTAAACAAGCATTAAAAGACTCAGGATTAACTAAAAATGATATCCATGAAGTTCTATTAGTTGGTGGATCAACACGTATTCCAGCTGTAAGAGATGCAGTTACTAATGAATTAGGTAAAGAACCTAACCATTCAGTTAACCCAGATGAAGTTGTTGCAATGGGTGCAGCTATTCAAGCAGGAGTTATTTCAGGTGATGTTACAGACGTATTATTATTAGACGTAACACCATTATCATTAGGTATTGAAACAATGGGTGGTGTCATGACTCCATTAATTGAAAGAAATACAACAATTCCAACTTCTAAATCACAAACATTCTCAACTGCCGAAGACAACCAACCAGCAGTAGACATTCATGTTCTACAAGGTGAACGTCCAATGGCATCAGATAACAAAACATTAGGAAACTTCAAACTTGACGGTATCGCACCAGCAAGAAGAGGAGTACCACAAATCGAAGTTACATTTGATATTGACGTTAACGGTATCGTTCACGTATCAGCAACTGATAAAGGAACAGACAAAAAACAATCAATTACAATTTCTAACTCAAGTGGATTATCAGAAGAAGAAATTGAACAAATGGTAAAAGATGCTGAAGAAAATAAAGAAGCAGATGAAAAACGTAAACAAGAAGTTGAAATGAAACATAAAGCTGAACAATTCATTAACCAAATTGATGAAACATTAGAAAATGAAGAAGTAAAAGTTTCTGATGAAGAAAAAGCTGAAGTTAAAAAATTACGTGATGAATTACAAGAAGCACTAGATAATGAAGAGTATGATGTGTTAGAAGAAAAAATCACAGCTTTAGAAACAGCGGCTCAAGCGATGAGTGAAGCTATGTACCAACAAGCAGCACAAGCAGCTGAGGAAGAAGATATGTCTACAGAAATCGAAGATGATGAAATTGTAGATGCTGATTTCGAAGAAAAATAATAATTAATTAAAATGCTAACACAAGCTCGTAATACGGGTTTGTGTTATCTTAGTTTATGAAGGAGAAATAAAAAATGGCAGATAACAAAAGGGATTATTATGAGGTCTTAGGTGTATCTAAACAAGCAGATAACAATGAGATAAAGCGAGCATATCGTAAGCTTGCAAAAAAATATCACCCTGATATGAATAAGGCAGCTGATGCTGAAGATAAATTTAAAGAAGTTCAAGAAGCATATGAAATATTAAGCGACACTGAAAAACGTTCTACGTATGATCAATTTGGACATGCAGGAATGTCAGGTCAAGGATTTGGTTCACAAGACTTTGGTGGCTTCGAGGATATATTTGGGTCATTCTTTGGTGGCGGAGGCTTTGGCGGTGGCGGATTTGGCGGATTTAGCCAAGGTCGTCCTCAAACTGGTCCAATGCGAGGTCAAGATCGATTTATGCGTATGCAAGTTGATTTTACTGATGCCATATTTGGGAAAACTGAAAGTATTAACTTAACAGTTGATGAACAATGTAGTAAATGTCACGGTAGTGGAGCAAATAGTCCACAAGACATTAAAACATGTCATACGTGTAATGGACGTGGTAGTGTCATTACTGAGCAAAACACGCCATTTGGAATTATTCAAAACCAGGCAATCTGTCCGACATGTGATGGAACTGGTGAAGAAATTACAGTCAAATGTACTAAGTGTCATGGTGCAGGATATGAAACTAAACGAGTTAAAGTAGATGTTAAAATTCCAGCAGGAATTAACACTGGCCAACAACTTCGTGTTGAAGGAAAAGGTGAACGTGGACTTCGTGGTGGACCTAACGGAGATTTATACTTAGAAATCTTAGTTAAAAACCATAAATACTTTGTTCGTGAAGGTAAAAACATACTCATTGATATACCAATATCCGCAGTTGACGCAACGCTTGGCTCAACAATTGATGTTCCGACAGTACACGGTGATGTATCACTTAAAGTTCCAGCAGGAACACAAAATGATGCCCGTCTTCGTTTAAGAAGTAAAGGAGTCGCTGATTTAAGAGGTGGCCAAACGGGAGATCAAATCGTTACAATTAAAGTAAAAGTAGATAAAAAACTTTCAGATAAAGAGAAACAACTTTATGAACAACTAAGAGATTTAGAGAAATCTGAGAAGAAATCAGTTTTCGAAAGATTTAAAAACTCACTATAACCTATAGGAGGAAATTTATGACTTACAAAATGTATATTGGTGGATATTCAAGCGAGGATGCCGGCATTTACGAAGTAGAATTTAGTCCTCAAGAAAATAGATTTGAAATTTTATCCACAAACAATGATTCACTTAATCCTGTGCACATTCAAGTAAAAGATAATTACTTATTTACTGCAAATGAGATTGAAGAAATTTCTCGCGTTAGTAGCTTTAGGATTAATGATGATGGAGCATTACAGTTAATTAATCGTATGGATGGCAGCGGCCATGGCACCTGCGATATAACTGTAAGTGATGATATTATATATGTTGCAAACTACGGATCAGGCAACATCTTCTCAGTCGTATTTGAAGAAGATGGAAGCTTAAGCGAAGTTATGAGCAATATGGAACATATTGGCGAAGAGCCACGTGCTCACTCGACAATACTGTCAAGAGATAAAAAGTATTTATATGAAGCCAACTTAGGCTTAGATAGAATATTTTGTTATGAAGTGTATCCAGAGGGGATACTACGAGCACTACCAAGCCAACATTCAATTAAACTTGAAGATAATGAAGGACCACGTCATATGACGATTAGTCGTGATGGACGCTATCTATTCGTAATTAATGAGTATGGAAATAGTATTTACTCATACGCAATAAATAGTGCAAATGGCGAACTAACTTTCATTGAAAAACTCGTTTTAGTTGATGATGTCGAATGTTATGCTGCAGATATTCACTCAAGTATCGATGGGAGATACTTATACGCAAGTTTACGCGGGCTAAATGAGATTGCCCTAATCGAAGTAAATGAAGGTAAATTGAAGCTATTAGATACATATTCAACCGGGGGGAAATGGCCGAGAAGCTTTAGAATTAGTGATGATAATGAATACTTGTTCATTACGAATCAACATTCTAACAACGTGGTCGCCCTTAAAGTTGATCAAAATGATGGAACTTTAGGAGATCCACTCGCAGAAGTGGAAATATTTAGACCGACTACTGTTGTGACTTATAATCAATAATAGAAAGAAGGTATTAATATGGATCCAAACAAAATGAGTGAACGGCTACAGTTAATCGTTAACCGAGCTGTTCAAATAGTTACTGAAAATAAAAACTCTTCTGTCGAAGTTGCCCATATGGTAATGGCGATTTTAGAAGATGATGTATGTGAAGCATTTATTAGAATGGCAAAACTAGATACGAATAAATTAAGAAGTATCTCACAACTTGCGATTAATAAAATGGCGAAAAGCGATTCATCGTCAATGCCTCAATTAAGTAGAGATGTTTATGACTCAATGCAAAAGGCAGAGAAATGGGCATTTAACTTAGGCGATACATTTTTATCAGTAACACCAGTCTTTATTGAACTATTATTTTCAAAAAATGCTGTATCAAAAGAGTATCAAGCTACATTTAATCAAACTAAAGATCAATTATATGATGTTGAACTTGAACTGAGAAAAGGTAAATTAATTACGAGTGCGACTGGAGAAATGCAATTAGATGCATTAAACAAATATGGTCGTAACTTAGTTGATGATGTTAAAGAAGGTAAGATTGATCCTGTTATCGGGCGTGATGAAGAAATTCGTCGTGTAATTCAAATCTTATCGAGAAAAACCAAAAACAACCCAATATTAATTGGTGATCCAGGTGTTGGTAAAACCGCAATAGTTGAAGGTTTAGCATGGCGCATTATGAACAATGATGTACCACTAACACTTCAAAACAAACAGTTAATCGAACTTGATATGGGAGCCTTAATCGCAGGAGCGAAATATCGTGGTGAGTTTGAAGAGCGTTTAAAAGCAGTTTTAGATGAAGTTAAATCTGCGGATGGACAAATTATTTTGTTTGTCGATGAAATTCATAACGTTGTAGGTGCTGGTGGATCAGAAGGTAGTATGGATGCTGCCAACTTACTAAAACCAATGCTAGCACGTGGTGAGTTAAGAATGATCGGTGCGACAACTTATGATGAGTACCGTAAATATATTGAAAAAGATGCAGCCCTTGAGCGAAGATTCCAAAAAATTATCGTTAGTGAGCCGACAATTGATGATACAGTCTCGATATTACGTGGACTTAAAGATCGATTTGAATCACATCATGGAGTTCAAATTTTAGACAATGCAATTACGGCAGCTGCCAACCTATCAGATCGCTACATTACTGATCGATTCTTACCAGATAAGGCGATTGATTTAATCGATGAGGCAAGTGCTTCAATCCGAGTAGATATGGATTCAATGCCTCAAGAGCTTGATGAAATGTATCGTAAGATTATGCAACTTGAAATAGAAGAAGCGGCTTTAACGACTGAAGATACAAAAAACGCGAAAGTTAGATTAGCTGAATTAAGTGAAGAGTTAAAAGCACTTAAAGAAGATTATGATATTCAGCTTGCGAAATGGAACCAAGAAAAAGAACTTCTAGATCGCAGTAAAAATGCGAAAGAAGATTTAGAAAAAGCTAAACTAGAACTAGTTAGAGCGCAAAATGAGACGAGATATCAAGATGCAGCGCGTATTCAATATGAAACAATTCCAGAACTTGAACGTTTAATTGAAGAAAACCAAAATGGTGAACGTTTCGACTTAATTAAAGAAATCGTCGATGAAGAGTTAATTGCGGAAATCATTTCAAAATGGACGCACATCGATATCGCAAAACTTGAAGAAAGTGAACGCGATAAACTACTTAACTTAGATAACTTCTTACGCGAGCGAGTAAAAGGTCAAGATGAGGCATTAGAACTTGTCACTGATTCAATCTTACGCTCTAAGGCAAACATTCAAGACATTAATCGTCCTATTGGATCATTTATGTTCTTAGGACCAACAGGTGTTGGTAAAACGGAAGTTGCAAAAGCACTCGCTGAGCAATTATTTGATAGTGATCAAAATATTATAAGAATTGATATGAGTGAGTATATGGAAAAACATACAGTTTCTAGATTAGTTGGAGCTCCTCCAGGATACATCGGATACGATGAAGGCGGCCAATTAACCGAAGCAGTACGTAATAAACCGTATTCAATAGTTTTACTCGATGAGATTGAAAAAGCGCATCCTGATGTCTTAAACATCCTATTACAAGTACTTGATGATGGACATGTTACAGATAGTAAAGGTGTTCGAGTAGACTTTAAAAATACGATTATCATTATGACGAGTAACTTAGGATCTGAATTTGCATTTGAACCTGACTATGACTATAAGATGGAAAAATATGATGAAGTTTTAAGAGGATACTTCAAACCAGAATTTATAAACAGAATTGATGAAGTTATCGTATTCAATCCATTAAGTGAAGGTGTAATTTCTAAGATTGCCCAAAAATTCATTGATGAGTTAAATGTTCGACTTGAAAATCAAGATTTACATTTAGATGTCTCTGAAGCGGCAATGAGTAAAATCTCAACTGAAGGATACGATGCTCACTATGGAGCTAGACCACTTAAGAGATATATTCAGAAAAATGTAGAAACACCACTTGCTAAAATTATTTTAGGTAGTGATTTAGTGGAAGGTACAACACTATATTTAGATTTAAAAGATGATATGTTTGAAATTACTAATGTAACTTTAAATTAATATTCGTATTAAAAATAGCCCTGAAAAGGGCTATTTTTATCAGTTAAAACATGATTAAAAATCATTATAATGCTATAATGAAATGTAATTATAATGGACGCATATAATTAGAGAAAGGATTCTGATGCAAATATTATTAGAGAAATTTAAGGATGTACTATCTTCGGTAGTGCCAATCATTTTGATTGTGCTGGTACTAAGTTTTACACTAGTACCATTAGAAAGTGATATGCTCATAAAGTTTTTATTATGTAGTGTAATAATTATAATAGGCTTATGTCTGTTCTTAGTAGGAACTGATATAGGTGTATATAGAATGGGGGAGGTTATGGGTCGAAACGCAGTTAAGGCCAATAATCGTCTCTTAGTATTTTTATTAGGTGTTTTATTTGGATTTGTCATATCGATCGCAGAAGCTGATTTACTTATTTTAGCAAACCAAGTTTCTGCAGTTACAAATGGACTATTATCTCCATACTTAATAGTGATTGTCGTATCGCTAGGTGTTGGAATAATGATTGGTATTGGATTCTTAAGAATTCTGTTAGACAAAAGTATGAGTAATATGTTCATTATTTTCTACTTAATTATATTCGGTTTATTTTTCTTCGTATCTGAAGAGTTCCAAGCTATATCATTTGATGCATCAGGTGCGACAACTGGAGCAATGACGACTCCATTCATACTAGCACTTGGAATGGGTGTCTCAAAAATGAAATCATCTTCACACCGAGAAGAAGATAGCTTTGGATTAGTTGGAGCCGCAAGTGCCGGAGCAATTTGGCCAGTGATGCTAATGAGTTTAATTTTAGGGCTAAGCAACTTAACTGGAAGCGCAGATGCGTTTGTTCCAGCTGAAGGTATAATTGGACCAATCATTAGTATATTTCCCGGGATATTTTTAGAGTCCCTCGTGGCAATTAGTCCAATCGTAATCTTGTTCGTACTATTCAATTTCTTTTGGTTTAAAGAAAAAGGAAACGATGTCAAAGTAATACTGATAGGGATGATAATCGCATTTGTCGGACTAGTATTATTTTTAGTCGGAGTAAATGCTGGATTTATGGATATCGCAAGAATTG
>CAYWKT010000009.1:0-25293 GCA_964458985.1 uncultured Erysipelothrix sp. | reverse complement strand
GGTGATGAAGTGTCAAACTCCCGCGTTTACTTTTTTACTGTGATTTACATTAGATTTAATTAAATTAACCGTATTTCAGTTGTGCAAATCGAATAAATTTAGTACTATATATAAGAGTAAATATACTCACTAGAAAAGGGGAAATGTAATGGATAAGATTATTTTTCTCTATCTAGTCTTAGCAGGTATTGTTGGTATGTTAGCAGGCCTTCTCATTATGACGCAAATTACGAAGTCACAACAAGAGAAAGCACGCAACAGTGCATTAGATATTGTCGAAGAAGCTCGAGAAAGAGCAGAGTTACTTCTTAAAGAGGCAAGAAGTGAAGGAAGAGAAGATGTCGCAGAGTTTCGTGCTCAAGCGGAAGCATTACTTGATGATCGTCGTAAAGACTTAGATTCTCAAGAGCGTACATTAACTGATCGCGAAAAAAGTATTAGTACTCGTGAGCAATCTCTTTCGGATAAAGAAAGAAACAATGACCGTAAAAGTCAGGAAATTACCGATAAAATCAAAAAACTAGATAGTTTAGAATCAGACTTACTATCAAAAGTAGAAAGTCAAATTTTAGAGTTAGAAAGAATCGCTGAACTTAATAAAGATGAAGCGAGATTAGAAATTTTAGATGATGTAAGAGATCAAATGAGTGACGAAATTGTTGCGTTTATGCGTGAACAAGAAGAAGACGCTCGTACAAAATCAGTCGAAGTTGCCAGAAATATTATTGGACTAGCGATTCAAGGAAGTGCTCAAGAAGAAGCACAAGATCGTACAGTTTCAGTCGTACAACTTCCAAATGAAGAAATGAAAGGGCGAATTATTGGACGTGAAGGTCGTAACATTCGCGCAATTGAGAAGGCAACAGGCGTTGACTTAATCATTGATGATACACCAGAAGTTATTACAGTTTCATGTTTTAATCCAATTCGCCGTGAAGTTGCGAAGATGGCAATTGAACATTTAGTAAAAGATGGAAGAATTCAGCCATCAAGAATTGAAGAAGTCGTCTATAAAATGCAAAAAGAATTAGATGACAACATTCTAAAAGTAGGTGAAGATGCAGTATTCCAATTAGGTGTTGGAAGAATGGATCGTGAACTTGTTAAATTAGTAGGTAGTTTAAGATATCGTTATAGCTATGGCCAAAACGTTTTAGACCACAGTTTAGAAGTTGCACATATCGCAGGAGTTATGGCAGCTGAACTTGGATTAAGTCAAAGTGTTGCAAAACGTGCAGGACTACTTCATGACATCGGAAAAGCATTAGACTTTGAGATGGAAGGTACACACGTTGAACTTGGATATAAAGTAGCTAAAAAATTCGGTGAAGATGAAATTGTCTTAAATGCAATTCAATCACACCACGGAGATGTCGAAGCAACGCACATTATTTCAAACTTAGTTGAAGCTGCTGATACATTAAGTGCAGCTCGCCCTGGGGCAAGACATGAATCATTTGAAAACTACATTCGTCGATTAGAAGAATTAGAAGAAATTGGAGATTCATTCGAAGGTGTTAAAAAATCATATGCGATTCAAGCCGGACGTGAAATTCGCGTTATCGCAATTCCAGAGAAGTTAGATGATAATGGATGTTATCGCGTAGCAAGAGAAATAAAAACAAGAATTGAAAATGAACTTACGTATCCAGGTCAAGTAAAAGTAACGGTTATCCGTGAAACGAGAGCGAGTGCCACAGCTAAATAATGAAGATATTATTTGTAGGTGATGTCGTTGGAAGACCAGGTAGAACTGCTTTAAGATTACATTTAGATAATGTTATAGAACAATATGATATTGACTTTACGATTGTGAATGGAGAAAACTCAGCACATGGTAAAGGTATTACAGAAAAAATCTTTAAAGAGATTATTGGCTATGGAGCCGACGTTGTAACAATGGGAAACCATACGTACTCTAAAGTTGATATATATGATATTGTCGACGATAAAAGATTGATCGTTCCATTAAATATGGAAATGCCAGAGAAGGCAAGTGGTTATCAAATCTTTGATGTCTTGAATAAAAAAGTTTTAGTTGCGAATTTATGTACTGAAGCATTCATGCATAATATAACTCGTAAAACATTTGAAGTAAGTGATGAGTTAGTAAAAGTCGAAGCAGACATTAAGATTATTGATTTGCACGGAGAAGCGACAGCTGAAAAAGTTGCGTATCTTCATAACTATAAAAAAAGCTTTACCGGAATATTTGGAACACATACGCACATTCAAACTGCGGATGAAGATGTATTTGATGGATGCGGATATATTAGTGATGCGGGAATGTGTGGCGCTTATGAGTCAATCATCGGTCGCGACATAAAAGAAGTTTTAGATCGAATTAAACACGATACTAGAACCCATTACACAGTTTCAAAAGGAGATCCAGTCTTCTGTGCAGTCGTGTTAGAAGTTTGTGAATCGAGCAATCGTGCAATAAACATTGAACGAATTCAAATTCGTCCGTAACATTGAACTAGCCTTAAATTATTGTTATAATTTATAAGCGAGACAGTAAAGTTTATTATTGAATATATACATATAAAGTCAAGCAAATGCTTGGCTTTTTTAAAGGAGAAACTATGAAAGATACACATATTTTACCAGACATGAAAAAAGCGGCGTCACGTCGTAAGAGTGATGTTTTAATAAAAGAAGATGCTTATAGTATTCCTAAGAATATTAAAAATATTGGTGAAGGTCGTAAATACTATTTAAGAACGTACGGTTGTCAGGCAAATGAGCGTGATGGAGAAGTAATGGCAGGTATTTTTGAACAGTTAGGCTACACAAGATCATATGATACTGATGATGCTGACTTCGTCTTATTAAATACTTGTGCGATCCGTGAAGGTGCTGAAGATAAAGTTTTTGGAGAACTTGGCTCTTTAAAAAGATTAAAAAGAAATAATCCTGATTTAATATTAGCTTTGTGTGGGTGTATGGCGCAAGAAGAAGCCGTTATATCAAGAATTCTAAAAAAATATCAACATGTTGATTTAGTCTTTGGAACTCATAACATTCATCGCTTACCACAATTAATCGAGCAAACTGTAAACTCAAAAAATACTGTCATTGAAGTATACTCAGAAGAAGGACACGTTATTGAAAATCTTCCATCATCGCGTGCTGGAAATCATAAAGCATGGATTAATATTATATATGGTTGTGATAAGTTTTGTACTTACTGTATAGTTCCATATACACGTGGACAAGAGCGATCACGTAGAATGAGTGATGTTATGAATGAAGTAAATGAAGTTGTTAGTGAAGGCTATAAAGAAATAACTTTATTAGGACAAAATGTTAATGCCTATGGTAAAGATTTAGATGATGGTACAACATTCGCAAATCTTTTAGAAGCATGTGCTAAAACAGGAATTGAAAGAATTCGTTTTATGACTTCTCATCCATGGGACTTTAGTGATGAAATGATCGATGTTATCGCCCGTAATAAGAATGTAATGCCCTCATTTCACTTACCAGTTCAATCAGGAAACAATGAAGTGTTAAAAATGATGGGAAGAAGATATACAGTACAGTCATACAAAGAAATTTACGATAAACTAAAAGCTAAAATTCCACACTGTACGTTCACGACAGATATTATAGTTGGATTTCCAAATGAAACAGAGGAGCAATTTCAAGAGACATTGGACTTATATGAGTATTGTAAGTTTGACTTAGCATATACGTTTATTTACTCACCAAGAAGTGGAACTCCAGCTGCTAAGTTTGAAGATAATGTTAGTGATGAAGTGAAAGTTGATCGTCTAAATCGTTTAAATGAAGTTGTTGGTAAGTATGCGAGTTTAAACAATGATATTTACTTAAATCAAACTGTAAAGGTTTTAGTTGATGGACAATCAAAACGTAATGAAAATATTTATAGTGGATATACAGAACATAATAAATTAGTTAACTTTGAACCAACTGATGCGAAAATTGGGGATATTGTGGAAGTTTTAATAACTGAATGCAAATCATATTCATTAAATGGTATACAAAAATAGGGCACTGCCCTATTTTTCCTTTATATAGGTATTTAATTTTGTTAGAGTTCAAATTATGATATAATACTTGCGACGGATTATATTAATACATAAACTATTGTAATACTTAAAGTGTTTCAAATATAATTTATTTCAAAACGAATTTTAATAATGGAGGAATTTAAATGAAAGATATAAAAATATTTTCACTTGGAGGACAAGATGAAAATGGAAAAAACTTATACGTTGTTGAATTAAACAATGATATATTTTTAATCGACTCAGGATCTAAAGATGCTGAAGTTGGACAGTTAGGGGTAGAGAAAATTATCCCTGATTTTACGTACTTAAAAGAAAATAAAAAACGTGTAAAAGGGTTATTTATAACTCATGCACATGATGATGCATTAGGAAGTCTTACATTCTTACTAGATGCAGTTAACGTACCAATATATACGACGGCATTTACGGCAAATGTCATACGAGCAATTTTAAAAGAAAAAGGCGTTAAAAATGCGGTTATTCATGAAATTGAACGTAGTGATAAATTTAAAATTGGTAAAGTTGAATTTAGATCATTCAAAGTTACAAACTCAGTACCTGACTCATTTGGTTTAGCGATAAAAACACCTTATGGAAATATAATTTATACGAGTGAGTTTATTGTTGACTATGATATTGGCTTACACACATTCGCATCAGATATTAGTGAAATAGCTGAAATTGGAAAAGAGCGCACATTTATTTTAATGAGTGAGTCTGCAGGGGCGAATACGCCAGGCTATACAGCACCAAAACATAAATTATCATCAAACATTGAACATCATATTGATGAAGCTGAAGGCAGAATTGTAATTTCATCATACGGTCAAAATATTTACCGTGTCATTGAACTTGCGGAGTTATGTAATCGTAGTGGTAAAAAACTATTCTTTAGAGATAAGTTAATGTTAGATATGATGTCACTACTTAAAAAATTAGATTACTATCACTTACCACCAAATGTTGTCGCAACACTTGATGATTTAGAAGATAAAAATACAATTGTTTTAGTTACTGGTGATGGTAGTGAAGTATTTAAACGTATGTTTGCGATTGCTTCAGGCGAAGATGAACGTGTGACATTAAAAGAAGATGATACTGTAATTATCGCATCACCAATCGTACCAGGTGTTGAAGTTGATGCAATTCAATTAGAAAATGAATTATATAAAGATGATCATAAAGTAATTACGATTAGCAAAGATGAACTATCAACGATGCATGCCTCACAAGAAGATTTAAAAATGATGCTATATCTATTTAAACCACGCTTCTATATCCCTGTCAAAGGTGAATATCGTCACTTAGCGATGAATGCGGACCTTGCAATGTCAATTGGCGCAATGAGTGCTAATCGTATTGTAATCTTAGATAATGGACAAATCGCAACTTTTGAAAATGGTAAATTAAAAGGTAGCTCAAATATGATGAGTGCTGAAGATGTAATGGTTGATGGAACTGACAGTTTAGAAGAAGGAAGTTTAGTTCTAAAAGACCGTGAAACACTATCAACTGATGGAGTAATTATCGTAGGTGTATTAATTGACCATAAAACTAAAAAAATCTTAGGTAATCCAGATGTTCAATCACGTGGACTATTATACGTTCGTGATTCAAGTCATATATTAAAAGCAGTTAGTGATATTATGGTAGAAACATTAAACACAGCTGTCGCAGAGAAACGTTATACTAACTCTGATGTTCGTGCTGAGGTTAGATCTAAAGCTGGACGTTACGTAATGAAGGAAACTGGCAAGCGTCCAATGATCCTTCCAGCTATCGTTGAAATAAACTAGAGAAGTGGGGATAAAATGGCTAAAAATACTAAAGCTAAAAAAACAAAAGCACAAGAAGCACATAAAGAGCGAGTGTATTCAATTATTATAAACTTAGTTATTCTATCATTACTTACGATCTCAGTTTTTAAATTTGGAATTTTTGGAATTTTCACCGATAAAGTAGTTCGCTACTTTTTTGGTGAATTTCATATTGTCGTCTTCTTACTATTAATTAGTGTTTGCGTAATAAAAATTGTTAAACCAACGTTATTGAAGTTATCTAAAGGAAAATATTTAGGTATCTTCTTTCTTTTTATTGCCTACTTACTATTAAGTTCAGTAATAAGTTCATATAAACTGGATGACTTTCATAATTTCTCATACTTTATCGCCAACTCTAATGCGATCTTTAATTATGAAGATATCGCCAGTGGCGGTATAATTGGAGTCTTCTTATACAGTCTATTTGACACACTATTTGATCCAATTGGCACTTATATAATTACGGGAAGTATGACTTTAATTGGTCTACTATTAGTATTTGGTACGAAAATATTCAATGTCTTTAAGTTTAAAATGCCAGAGTTTCCCGAAAGAGAGCGAAAAGAAAAACGTAAGAAAAAAATTAAACCAGTCATTAATGAAACAGTCCCGTACGAGATTGAAGATATTAAGACTGACGTTAAAAAAGAGCGGTCAAGTTTATTCATTACAGTTGATGAAAACTTAAATAAGCAAGAAAAAACTGTAAGTGCAAAATCAACTAAGCAAATTACGATGGACATAGATGAAGTTAAAAAAGAACCATATCAAGTTGGTGGAAAAGCGTATGAACTTCCAAGTTTAAACTTATTAGATACTAAAATATTAAGTCAAACATCAACTAAAAACCGTGATGCGGCACAAGTAAAAGGTGAGCATTTAATTGAAGTGTTGTCTAAGTTTAATATTGAGAGTGAGTTAGTAGATATTCATATTGGACCATCAGTAACTAAATTTGAAATTAGACCTGATACATCAGTTAAAGTTAGTCGAATAAATTCAATCTCAGATAATATCAAAATGGAATTAAGTGCTAAAAGTATTCGTATTGAAGCACCAATTCCAGGTAAAAATACTGTTGGAATCGAAATTCCAAACGTTGAGAATACACCAGTTAAGTTATATGAGTTAATTAAAGATATGCCCGCAAATGAGCCGCCATTATTATTTACACTTGGTAAAGATTTAATGGGCAATATTATATATAGTGATTTAACGAAGATGCCGCACTTATTAATTGCCGGAGCAACAGGGGCCGGAAAATCAGTTGCCCTTAATGCAATTATTGCGACAATTCTTTTAAGAACGACACCGGAAGAAGTTAGAATGCTATTAATAGACCCTAAAAAGGTCGAGTTTAATAGTTTCCAAAGTGCACCGCACTTAATGTGTCCAATTATTAATGAGCCATCACAGGCAAATGCGGCCTTAATGAAAATTGTCGAGATGATGGATGAAAGATATAAGCTTTTTGCGAGTATTAATGTTAAAAATATTAAAGGTTACAATGAGTATCGTGAGTTAAATCCAGAAGAAAATCTTAATAAGTTAGAATTACTCGTCGTTATAATTGATGAGTTAGCCGACTTAATGATCGTTGCTGGAAAAGAAGTTGAATTAAGTATTCAAAGAATTACTCAACTTGCCAGAGCGGCAGGTATTCACTTAATCGTTGCTACACAAAGACCGAGTACTGACGTTATTACCGGGGTAATTAAATCAAACATTCCTTCGCGTATATCGTTTGCGGTTTCAAGTGGAATTGACTCAAGAACTATACTAGATACAGTTGGGGCTGAGAAATTATTAGGTAACGGAGATATGCTTTACTATCCAGTTGGATATTCAGCACCAGTTCGTCTTCAAGGTGTTTATGTTAGTGATAGTGAAGTTGCGAAAATTGCCGAGTTTGTCGGAAAACAACCAGGTCCAGATCATTTTGATCAGTTTAATTTTGATGAGTCAGGTGATTTTGTCAGTGCACAAGCAAACTTTGAAGATGCACTATACGATGATATAAAAGCATTTGTCATTAGAGAGCAAAAAGCTAGTACATCCTTAATTCAAAGATCATTTGGAATCGGTTATAATCGAGCAGCAAGAATAATTGATGCACTTGAGATGAATGGTATTATCGGGCCAATGTCTGGTAGTAAGCCACGTGAAGTATTTATTGCGGATTTAGAAGAGTTAGAATTTTAGCTAACTCTTTTTAATTGTGAAAATATGTACAAAAAGTAATATAGTTATTGTGAAATTTATGTGAACATTAAGTTTGACAAAGATTTTAAATAAAGGTAATATTTAACTATAGGTAACCCTATAATGGAGGAGAAAAAATGAAAAAAACTATTAAGATTTTATTTGCAACATTAGTTGCAACAGCTTTATTAGTTGCTTGTGGTGGTGGATCAGGCGAAGCAGAGTTCACTGGAACTAAAGATGCAGATTTTAAAGTTGTAGTAGTACTTGACTCAGGTGGAGTAGACGATAAAGCATTTAACCAATCAACTTGGGAAGGTGTAAAAAACTTCTTAAACGATAACGATTTAAAGAAAGAAACAGCTTCATACTTATCATCAGCTTCTGATGGAAGTAACTACGTAAGTAACTTAGAAAACGCAGCTGAAAATGCAGACTTAGTAATCGCAGTTGGATTCTTATTTGAAGACGCATTAGCAGAAGTTGCTCCTAAAAATCCAGAAGTAGACTTCTTATTTGTTGATGGTGGAGTTGAAGGTGTAACTAACGTACATGCAACTGCATTTGCGGAAGAAGAAGGATCATACTACGTTGGATTAATCGCTGGTAAACGTGCTCTTGAAGATGGATCAAACAAAGTTGGATTCATTGGTGGAGTTGAAGGACCAGTAATTAGTGCATTCCAAGCTGGATACGAACAAGGTGTTTGGGAAGCAAACCCTGATGCAGTAGTTGCAGTAGAATATGCAGTTTCATTTGAAGATACAGCAATTGGAGCATCACTAGGAACTAAATTATACAATGGTGGAGCAAACATTATTTTCCACGCGGCAGGTAACGTTGGAAACGGTGTTATTACTGAAGCTAAAAACCATACAGACAAATGGGTAATCGGTGTTGACCGTGACCAATATGAAGAAGGTTTAGATACTAATGATCATTCAGTAGTATTAACTTCTATGATTAAACGTGTTGATATTGCAGCATATGAATTCTTAACAGAATACTTAGATAAAGGTGAAATTCAAACTGATACATTCGTGTTCAATACACAAAATGATGGTATTGGTGCTGAATTAACTCCAGATAGAAACTTAAGCAAAGAAGAAATCGACTATGTTAAAGGATATATCGAAAAAGTTAAAGCGGGAGATATCAAAGTAACTAGAACTCCAGCTATCGCAGCAGGACAAGAAGGAAAAAGACCTTAGTTCTAAGCGTTAAAAATATTTAACAATGAAAGACACTTTTCATAAAGTGTCTTTTTTTAACTAAAATAAACAATTTAAGTGTGATATAATAGTCATATAGATAACTATGGAAGGATTGATATTATGGCTTATGAAATCGAAATGTTGAACATAACCAAAGAGTTCCCAGGTATCAAGGCGAATGATAATGTTACTTTAAAAGTAAAAAAAGGTAGCATTCACGCATTGCTCGGGGAAAACGGTGCCGGTAAGTCAACGTTGATGTCGATATTGTTCGGCCTATACAAGCAAGAAGAAGGAATAATCCGTATTAAGGGAGAAAAAGTGGAAATCAATGACCCTAACGATGCGGCTGATTTAAAAATTGGAATGGTGCATCAGCATTTCCAATTAGTCGATAACTTTACAGTTGCTCAAAACATTATTTTAGGAAGTGAACCAACTACTAAAATGAAAACGATCGATTACAATTATGTAAACAATCGTATTCGTGAAATATCAAAAGAGTATAAGTTGGAAGTGGATCCAACATCTAAAATTCAAGATATTTCAGTTGGAGCACAACAACGTGTTGAGATTTTAAAAATGTTATATCGTGATTCAGAAATATTAATTTTTGATGAGCCGACTGCAGTGTTAACTCCACAAGAAATCGATGAGTTAATGAACATTATGAAAAATCTAGTTGAACGTGGAAAAACGATTATTTTAATCACACATAAACTAAAAGAAATTATGCAAGTTGCCGACGAAGTAACTGTTTTAAGACGTGGACGCTTTATTGACAAGGTTGCTGTAAGCGATAGCACTGAGAAATCATTAGCTGAGTTAATGGTTGGTCGTGAGATTGATTTTGCAGTTGATAAACCAGAACAAGAAGCAGGTAATACAGTCTTAGAAATTAAAAATTTAAGTGTTAATGATTCTCGTGATCTTCCAGCTGTTAAAAACTTATCACTAGATGTTAAAGCTGGAGAAATTTTAGGAATTGCTGGTATTGATGGTAATGGTCAAGATGAGCTAATTTATGCTCTATCAGGTTTAAGAAATGCAACCGAAGGGGAAGTATTATTAAATGGTGAAAACATTTTAAATATGCCAATTGCTCAAAGATATAAAAAAGGATTAGGACATATTCCTTCAGATCGCCATAAACATGGTTTAATCTTAGATTTCATGTTAGAAGAAAATTTAATTATTCATGATTACAAATCGCCGAAGTTTAGTAAGATGGGTATTTTAGCAGAAGATAAAATAACTAAAAATGCTGACGCACTAATTGAAGAGTTTGACGTTAGAACATCTCAAGGTCCAAAAACATTAACGAGATCAATGTCTGGTGGTAATCAACAGAAAGCAATTATTGCGCGAGAAATAACTAAATCGCCAGATTGCTTATTAGTTGTTCAACCGACACGAGGACTTGATGTTGGAGCAATTGAATATATTCACTCAAGAATAGTTCAAGAGCGTAACAATGGAAAAGCGATATTACTAATTTCATTTGAATTAGATGAAATTATGGCTTTATCAGATCGTATTGCAGTTATTAGTGGTGGAGAGATTACTGGTATCGTTGATCCTAAAAAAACTACTGAAAATGATTTAGGACTAATGATGGCTGGAGTACATCAGGAGGAGATTATTCATGAATAAAGATCGTAAGAATATATTAGTACCTTTTATCTCTGTCTTGCTTGGTCTATTAATCGGATGTATTTTACTAATTTTAACAGGAAAAAATCCTTTTATTTTATTTAGAGAATTACTTAAAGCATTAGCAGGTACAAACTTAGCGCAAGGTAAATTATTTGATATGCGTTATATTGGAGAATTATTTGTCGTATCAATGCCACTTATTTTAACAGGTCTTTCGATAGCGTTTGCATATCGTACCGGACTATTTAATATCGGGGCTGAAGGACAAGTTATTATGGGAAGCTTATTTACGCTGTTAGCGGCTACACAATTTGAAATGCCGGCTATAATTCATATTCCATTCGCACTGCTTGCAGGAGCGGCCGGAGGTGCCTTGTGGGCATTAATCCCAGGACTATTGAAAGCGTATCTAAATATTATGGAAGTTGTCGTTGGGATTATGCTCAACTACGTTGCGATGTACTTTAGTAACTACATCGTCGTAAACTTAGATGGTTATAGTAACTTAACATCACCATCAATTAACGCGACAGCCTCATTAAGAGTCGACTGGCTGACAAAATTATTTGGCGGATCAAGATTCCACTTAGGATTTATCGTCGTTATAATTTGTGTTGTAGCTTACTGGTTTATTATTGAAAAAACAACGTACGGTTATAACTTACGTGCAACTGGATATAATAAAGATGGAGCTGAATATGCTGGTTTAAGAGTTAATCAAAATATCGTTTCATCAATGATGATCTCAGGTGCTTTCGCAGGACTTGCAGGATCATTATTAACACTTGGAACATTTGGACACGTATTAACATTAACTGCATTTGGTAACTACGGATATGAAGGAATTGCCGTTGCCTTAGTTGGAAACTTAACAGGGCTTGGTGTTACATTCGCAGGTATCTTATTTGGTATCTTAAATGTTTCACGACCAATGTTACAAATGAGTGGAATACCAGAAGAAATTGCTGGAATTATCGCAGCATTAATCGTCTTCTTCGTTGCTTCACAGAAAATTTTAGTTATCGTTAAAGATAAACTAGAAAAGAGAAAACTTGAAAAAGAGTTAGAAGCAGTAGAAAAGGAGGCAACTTCATGAACTTAATTCAATTAATTGAACAAATGATTCCTGGAATGTTAATGGTTGCAGCACCAATCATGATTGCAGGACTTGGTGGAATGTTCTCAGAACGATCAGGTATCGTAAACATTGCGTTAGATGGAATTATGTTATTTGGAGCCTTCGCAGCTGCGGCAATCATTATTACATTTGAAAAAATGGGATGGTTTAGTATGGCACCATGGTTATCGTTAATCTTTGCGGCAATTGGTGGGGGAATATTCTCACTATTACTTGCAGTCTCAACGATTTCATTTAGTGCTGACCATACGATCGCAGGTACGGCAGTTAACTTACTTGCGGCAGGACTTACTGTTTATTTCACACAAATCTTATTCGGAATGCAACGTACTCAAGCATTTAGAGGTGGATTTAGAAAAATTAGTATTCCAGTATTATCTAATATTCCAATATTAGGTGGATTCTTCAAAAACTTCCACCCAACAATCTTTATTGCAATATTCTTAGTATTCGTATCATGGTTTGTAATGTACAAAACTCCATTTGGACTTAAATTAAGAGCATGTGGTGAAAACCCACAAGCTGCAGCATCTATGGGAATTAACGTCTTAAAAATGCGTTATATCGCAGTCGTTATTTCAGGATTTATGGCAGGACTTGCGGGTGGAATCGTCGTCTTAACGATGGATACACAATTTACAGTCGTATCGATTCACGGATATGGATTTATCGCGGTAGCGGCAATCATATTTGGTAAGTGGAACCCATTTGGAATTATGGGAGCATCATTATTCTTTGGATTATCACAAACAATTGGAGTATACGCAAATGCGATTCCAGTGTTAGATAAACTTCCAGCAGAATTATTCTCAGCAGTTCCATACATATTTACAGTTCTAGCTCTAGTCTTATTTAGAGGTAAGAGTGTTGGACCTAAAGCGGCAGGGGAAATATACGACGTTAGTAAACGTTAGATTACAGTTAATATAAAAACTTGTTAAAAAGAACTTCATTTCAATTATGATTTGAAGTTCTTTTTTTGTCTTTTAAATAATTGATTTAGCGCTCTAATAATGATATTATACATTGAGTTAGCATCAACTAACTGCATGAGGGAGAGATATACAATATGAAAAATTCAGTAAAAATAATAAGTGTTTTACTTGTAATATTATTAAGCCTATCAGCTTGTAGCCAGACAAGCGACAATAATGATAAAGATGTTGATATGGTTACTATTAATGATGTAAAAGGGGAAGTATCAATACCAAAAGATCCACAACGAGTTGTCGACTTAAGTGGTAATAGTGATATTTTATCAATCTTAGGTTATGACGTAATAGGAACCGCAAATAGTGATGCTTATGACTATACTAAGTTTCCAACATATTTAGAAGATATCTTACAAGGTGCAACTATTTTAGGGTATAGTATGCAAGATACGATGGACGTTGAAGCGGTAATGAACTTAAGACCAGATTTAATTATTATCTCAACTGTTCAAGAGAAAATGTATGATCAATTAAGTAAGTTAGCACCGACAGTCATGATTGAACTTGAAGCATTAAACTGGAGTGAAGATGTTAAATCATTCGCCAAAGTGTTTAATAAAGAAAACGTTGCAAATGAGTGGCTCACTAACTATTTTAGTAAGGCTGAGGCAGTCGGTAAAACTATTAAAGAAAATAATGGTGAACATAGTACATACTTAGCATTTTTAGCGTCAGGTGGACAGTTCTTTATATTTGATAATGCAGGATTTGGTGGCGTCTTATACAATGATATGCAACTCGCTAAACCAAAAGGGATGCCTGAGCAAAGTGATATTAGCCTTCCGGTTGTCACATACGAAGGATTAGCGAACATTGAGACTGATTATATTTTCTTAATTTCAACGAGTGAAGATAAAGCGCTTTTAGATGATAATCCAATATGGCAAAAGCTAGCTCCTGTAGTTAATAAAAAAGTTATTGAACTTGACTCATCACCATACTTCAATCAAGGATACAGTTCAGTTGGAAAAGATTTATTAGTCGATGAAATAGTTGAGATGTTAGATGCGATCAAATAGATTATTAAAATCTATAATAATAAGTACGATTGCTTTAATAATCGGAATATACTTAGCGATAACACTAGGTGTTCAAACTAGTACTTTTCAAGATGTCTTAAATTCTATATTTAATTATGATGATAGTATTTTACACATTACACTTAGAGATGTAAGACTTCCAAGAGTTATCGCTGTTTTTATGGTTGGTGGAATATTAGGTAGTACGGGAATTATGATGCAAGCAATTACTAAAAATCCAATTGCGGAGCCATCATTACTTGGTATCAATCAAGGAGCAACACTGTTGATTGCGATATTTTTTGCGCTTGGAATTTCCGTTAGTACAATAAATGTTTTAATCGCATCATTTATTGGGGCAATGATTAGTGGACTGTTAGTATTAGCTTTATTACTTAATAATAAAGAAAACTCAATTGTAAAGATCTTACTTGCGGGAACTTCAATAAGTACGTTCTTTTTATCACTGACGACAATTATTGGTCTACTTTCGAATCAATCTCAGCTTTTAGCGTTTTGGACTTCTGGTGGCTTTAGAAATACGACGTGGTTAGATAGTATTGTAACTGTCATCTTTGGAATGATGGCATTAATACTTGGACTACTAATATCAAGTAAGTTAAATGTTTTAAACTTAGGAGATGATGTCGCTATCGGTTTAGGTGTTGATCCTCAAAAGTTAAGACTTCAAACTTTTGCGATAATTATTCCGGCATTAGCGGCAGCGGTCGCAGTTGGGAAAAACATTGCTTTTGTTGGATTAATCGTCTCCCAAATCTCAAGAAAGATTTTTAAAGAAAATTATACAGTAAATATTTTAATGTCATTTATATTTGGGGCGATACTTTTAACGTATGCTGATATCTTTGCCCGTTTAGTTTATAGTCCTTATGAAGTTCCAATTGGCATCTTTACCGCCTTAATTGGAACACCATTCTTTATAATTCTAGCTAGAAGGGAGAGTCGTTAATGAAAACATGTTATTTCAAAAGAAGTGTAATTGCATTATCGATTCTAATCTTCTTATCCATGATCTTATACTTAAGTTGGGGAAGCTTTCATATTAGTTTTGTCGATATTATTAAAACCTTTTTGAATAAAGGTGATATATATCAAACGACTACGCTAATTCATATTCGACTTCCAAGAATGATTGTCGCAATCATGGTTGCGATAGCCCTCGCTACCGCCGGAGCACTACTACAAAGTATTAGTCGAAATGAGTTAGTTGATTCAAGTATTATCGGAATTAATGCCGGAGCGGCGTTCTTTGCGGTTTTATACATAACTTACGCAAGTGCAAATTACTATAGTGAACTTAAAGCTTTATCAATTTATGTTTTGCCGTTTATGGCACTGCTAGGATCAATAATTTCCGCAACGATCGTTTATAAGTTAAGTAAAGATGAAACGATTAATACGACTAAGTTACTATTAATTGGGATTGGAATGAATGCGGCACTGAATGCCTTAATTATGTTTGTAACTTACAAAGGTGGGATTAATGATTATAATCGAATCTTAACGTGGACTTCAGGTAGTCTCTGGGGATCAGGTTATCAGTTTGTATTAATTATTGTACCAGTTGTATCGATCTTATTTGCGATTGTATTAAGTAATTATAAAAAACTTGATATATTGAACTTTACGAATGAACATGCGACTGCACTTGGTTTAGATGTTGATAAAGAAGTTAGAAAACTATTAGCATATGCCGTAATGCTGGCGGCCACCGCAACGGCGTTTGCGGGTAATATTGGATTTTTAGGAATGCTTGCCCCAAATATCGCCAAAAAACTGGTCGGTCGTGCACACCGTAAATCTCTAATCATCAGTGCGATGGTTAGTGTCGTAATTATTTTAGTCGCCGATGCAATGGCTCGTAACTTATTTTCACCAATTGAGATTCCGGTCGGAATTATAATCTCAATAATTGGTGTACCGTACTTTATATATTTATTAGTGAAGGAGAAATAATGGAACCTATTAAAATTAAAAATTTAAATGTAGCTTACGATAAACATCAAGTTATTAATGATGTTTCTTTAACTATTCCAGATGGCAAAATTAGTATTTTGATTGGTGCTAACGGCTGTGGGAAATCAACTTTACTAAAATCAATTGTGAGAGTAATAAAGGCACAGTCTGGTGAAATATTAGTGCATGATAAAAATATTGATTCATATAAACCAAAAGAGTTAGCGAAACAAGTTGCCTTTTTACCGCAATCTCCAATTGCACCTGAAGGCTTATGTGTGTATGACTTAGTTTCTTATGGTCGATTTCCTCATCAAAAATCACTAGGTGGCTTAAGTTATAAAGATAAAGAAGTAATTGAATGGGCACTTAAAGAAACTAATATGTGGGAAATTAGGAAAATAATGGTAAATACATTATCGCAAGGTCAACGTCAAAGAGCGTGGATTGCAATGACACTTGCCCAAGAGAGTGATATTATTATTTTAGATGAGCCGACGACATATCTTGATATGGGCTATCAGTTAGAAGTGTTAAACGTTTTAAAAAGTTTAAATGAAAGATCAAACATTACAATTGTCATGGTCTTACATGAAATAAATAATGCGACACGTTTTGCGGATAATATTATTGGCCTAAAAGCAGGGGATGTTGTCTTTGAAGGACATCCACTTGATGTAATAAATAGTAATAATTTAAAGAAGATTTATGATATCGAAGCTAAACTACAGTTAAGTGAAGATAAAACATATCCTTTAGTTATTGACTATGAAGCGATTGATAGAGTATAAAAAAACGTTTGAGATATTTCTCAAACGTTTTTTATTACCAGTTACTCATATCTAGTTTAACACTAGTAATTCCTGGAACTTCTTCCATTAATAATGCTTCAATACCGTAGTAGACTGTTTGGTCAACAACTGCACAACCAACACATGCGCCTAACATTTTTACTGTTACAACTCCAGCCTCATCGACTGATACAAACTCTACATCTCCACCATCGCGGTTAATGTAGGGACGAATTTTATTTATAGTTTCAACAATTAGTTGTTCTTTACTCATAACGTCTCACCTCTCTAATATTTAAACACAAGATACCATATAAAGGCAATAATTAAGCCTAATACAGCTCCATTAATAACTTCCAACCAGCTATGACCTAATATTTCTTTAGTCGGTGCATCATAGATTGGATTGTCTAAAATAGGTGAATGGATATCATGTGCTTTCAAATCTCTGATTAGCTGTCTTGTCGTTTGAATGTTACGGCCGGCGTAAAATCTAATGTTTGCGGCATCGTACATGACGATAAATGCAAAGACGACAGTTACAGCGAATATAGTAGAAGAAAAGCGCTCGACTAATCCAACTGATAATACTAACGCTGAGACCATGCTACTATGTGAGCTTGGAAATCCACCGCTATCAAACATCAATTGAAGTTTCCATTGTTTGGTTCTAATATAATGTACGAAGGGTTTTAACAGTTGCGCAGCAATAAGTGCGGAAAACGAAACCCAAATTGGATATAGTTGATTCATCTTTCACCTCAGTAGTTATTATATCACATTATTAAGTAATCGATATAACAAAAATGTAATGGTTAGTAATTATAAAGAGCAATAAAGCGTATTCAAATATTACTAAAAAGTGATATAATAGGAAGGAAATGAGGTTATATAATTGAAACATAAGATCAACGATATACTTGATGTAACAGTTACTGGAATTGAACCATACGGAGCTTTCGTAAGACTTGCGGATGGGACAAAAGGTTTACTGCATATTTCAGAAATCTCATATGATTTTGTTCAAGACATTAATGATTATGTTAAAAACAATTCTTTAATCAAAGTTAAGTTAATTGATATTTTAGATGATGATAAAGTTAGAGTTTCACTTAAAGCGTTAAGTGAGCGTAAAATGCGTCGTCGCTATTTGAGTAATGAAACTTTAAATTTTGAAATTGGTTTTAAATCATTAGAAGCGAAGTTACCAGAATGGTTCAGAAAGTTGGAGGAAGTATATGAAAATTAAGTTTAATAGTGAACATGCTTATTTAAATTCTAAAATCGAAGAATATCAAGATGTAGTCGATAAAGCACATGAGGCACTACATTCTAAAACCGGAAAAGGCAATGATTACTTAGGATGGTTAGATTGGCCAGAAAACTATGATAAAGAAGAGTTTTCAAGAATTGAAGAAGTAGCGGCTAAAGTTTCAGAAGATGCGGAAGTACTAGTTGTCTGTGGGATCGGTGGATCATACTTAGGAGCACGTGCGGCAATTGAAATGATTAATGGTTTATATCCAGAAAATCAAACAGAAATCTTATATTTAGGTAATACTTTATCATCAACGTACATTACTCAAACACTTAACTACTTACAAGATAAAAAATTCTACGTAAATGTTATTTCAAAAAGTGGTCAAACGACAGAAACCGCAGTTGCGTTTAGATTATTAAAAGATTTATTAAAGAGCAAATACAACGATAATTATAAAGATTATATTATTGCGACAAGTGATAAAGATAATGGAACATTACGTGCTGAAATTAATAAAGTTGGATATGAATCATTCCATATTCCAGCTGACATTGGTGGAAGATTCTCAGTAATTACGGCAGTAGGTTTATTCCCACTTGCAGTAGCGGGCGTTAATATTCAAGAGTTAATGCAAGGGGCAAATGATGCAATGGCTGATTTAGATAACCCTGATTTAGCAATTAACCCGGCATACCAATATGCGGTAAGCCGTCGTATTTTAGAGAAACAAGGTAAAACTGTCGAAATGTTAGTAAGTTATGAATTCCAAATGGCAATGTTTGCGGAGTGGTGGAAACAGTTATTTGGAGAGTCAGAAGGTAAAGAAGGAAAAGGAATTCTTCCGACAAGTGTTAACTTCTCAACTGACTTACACTCATTAGGGCAATTTGTTCAAGAAGGAAATAAACTACTATTTGAAACGATTATCGACGTTGAGTTACCGACAGAAGATTTAAAATTCCCAATCGATGAAGAAAACTTAGATAATATGAACTACTTAGCAGGAAATAGTATTGATTATGTAAACCGTCAAGCACAACTTGGAACGCTGGCAGCACACTATGAAGAAGGTAGTGTTCCAAACTTAATTATTACAATTCCAGATATGAGTGCTTATACATTTGGCTACTTAGCATATTTCTTCTTCAAGGCAATTGCGATGACATCATACTTAATTGATGTTAATCCATTTGATCAACCTGGAGTTGAAGTTTACAAACGTAACATGTTTAAGTTATTAGGTAAAGAATAATTTATAGGAAGACTTAGTCTTCCTTTTTTTAAAAGGAGATTAACATGTCCAAAACGAAGAAAATAATTATCGCAATCACATTTATAATCATTACCTTTTTTATCGTTAAATCTTACTCAAATAAGTCAATAATCATAGTTGATGTTGTACAAGAATTAGGGAGTAAGATTGATATTGATAAAGAGTTAATATTTAAAAACCCAGATGATATTGAAATAATCGACTACAAATATCAAAATCAGTTAGAGAGTATTGATGAAATTAAGCTTCCGGTTGGAAAGTTTGATTTTGAAGTTATTTATGAAGAAAATGGGACAAAAAAAGTAAAACCAATTCACGTAATTATAAAAGATCAAACTAAACCAGTAATTGAAGTTAATGATAAATTAGTTCAATACATTGGCGAAGATAAAATTAAGTATAATAAATATTTAAAAATAGTTGATTATAGTGAGTATGAAGTTAAAGTAGATGATAGTAAAGTTGTCTACAATCGTCCCGGAAACTATGAGGTAATCGTAACGGTTATTGATACTCATAATAATAAGGAAGTAAAAAAGATTTATGTCGAAGTGAAAGAATTGAAGTTTAATGTGAGTGAAGTTGAAGATTATATGCAAGTTAAAGGGATTGTAGTCATTAATAAGAAAAATCCAATTCCTAAAGATTATATTTCAGAAGATGCTGATATTGCGAAAGCGCAGATTGAAATTTTAATTAATGATATGCATAAAGAAAATCTCAATGTCACTTATAATTACAGCGGCCATCGAACGTATAGTTTTCAAACTGAAGTGTACAACTCTTTAGTCAATGCGTACGGTCAAGATTATGCCGATTCATACTCAGCTCGACCAGGCTTTTCAGAACATCAAAGTGGCCTCGCATTTGATTTAAAAAATATGCAGAAGGAGTTTATTGAAAATGATCCGGAAGCTAGTTGGATTAAAGATAATGCCCATAAGTATGGATTTATCGTTCGCTATCCAAAAGGTAAAGATGCAATTACTGGATATAAGTATGAACCGTGGCATTTACGCTACGTTGGAGACTTAGCAGCTGATATTTATAAGTCTAATCTAACGTTAGAGGAATACTTACAAGTTGAAGGTGGCGACTATCGTAAATAAAAAGTTGTGATAATTTTCTATCACAACTTTTTTCTATTTTATATTATTTTTAATGACGTCATTGTAGTAAATGTGTAAGCCATCTACTTCCATATAGTTATAATCAAAATCTCTATCTTCTTTAACTTCCTTAACGAAGATTAAGCCGAGATCATCAATATTTAAACTGTTTTCAAATGCTTTGGCTTCTTCTAATGTAACCATCGAGAAACAAGTCGATAAAATATCAGCTAATCCTGAATCTTTAACTGTGACAGTAACTGAGCGTGAATAGCGTGCGGGCTCAAGTGTTTTAGGGTTAATTAAATGGTTTTGTGCACGGCCTTGATCATCAATGAAGAATCGTTCATAATCACCACTAGTCACGACAGACATTGATCGATCAAACTTTAATGATAATAGTGATGAATCATTAATTGCATTAGGATTTGTCACCCCAACACTCCAGTCTTTACCATCATACTTTTCATTAATTAAGCGAACATTTCCACCACCATTGACGATACCGGAGATTACTCCTTGCTCTTCTAAGGCATCCGCAATCTTCTCGACAGTCCAACCTTTTGCGATTGCACCGACATCTAAGCTGGCATGCTCATTGTTTAAATAGACAGTTGACTCTTCTTCATTGATCTCGACAAACTCCCAGCCAGCATATTGATTAGCGGCCATAAGTTCATCAATTGATGGTGACTTTCCATACTCACCTTCTTGATTTAAGGAGATTCCAATCTCACGATAATGATGCCATATTTTTAAAACCGGACCAAGTGTTGGATTAAATAAATCATTAGTTTCCAAACTCCATTTTTTTGATTCATTTAATAACTCTATTATTTTCTCATCAACGACAACTGGCGCAATTCCGGCATTATCATTTATCGTTTTTAGATTATTATATCCTTCATAATCTTTGTATATATCAAATAAAGCATTGTACTCTCTAACTTCTTCTTTCATAAATTCAAAATATTTTAAGAATTCATCTTCCGACTCTGTATATAACATTAGTGAGAAAGGTGTGTTGAATCCGACGTCAAATGTCGTCTCCTTATATAACTCTAATTTACTATCGCATGCAATTAGACTTAAAAGGATTACTATACTCACTATTATTAGTTTAATTTTCTTCATATAATCACCGAAATTATTATATCACACATTGCGAAATATATAACTAATGAAACGGTTCATAAAACTGTCTAAATCGTTGTAAAGATAATGTTTTTACAGTATAATATTATTGATGAAGGGTGGATATATAATATGAAAAACGAAATTTTAGTAGAAATATCAGCACGTCATGCGCATTTAAGTGACGAGCATTTAGCGATTTTATTTGGAGAAGGACATACTCTTACAAACTTAAAAGAATTATCACAACCAGGACAGTATGCGACAGAGGAACGTGTAACTTTACGTGGACCTAAAGGTGAAATGGGAAGAGTAATCGTATTAGGACCGACAAGAGCAAGTACACAAGTTGAACTTTCAGCGACAGATGCAAGAAGTTTAGGTGTAGCGACAGAAGTTCGTATGTCAGGTGATATTAGCGATACGGCAGGAATTACATTAGTAGGACCAAAAGGTGAAGTCGAATTAGATGAAGGTGTAATAATTGCGAAACGCCACATTCACTTAAGCGACACTGAAGCTAAAGAATACGACTTAGAAGATAATGCAGTAGTTCAAGTTAAAGTTTCGACTGACGAAAGATCATTAATCTTTGATGACGTAGTAGTTCGTGTTAACCCTAACTTTAGAGCGGCAATGCACATTGACACTGACGAAGGTAACGCAGCAGGTATGGCTAAAGCGACAACTGGAGTTATCGTTAGATAATAATTTATTTGTGAAAGGGTAGGAATTTATACCCTTTTTTTGTTATAATATATCAAGTATTAGTTAGGAGCAATAAATGCGTTATATTTTTATAATAAATCCAACGAGTGGAGTTCGTAATTTCGAACGCTACATCCCTTGGATCGAAGAATATTTTGATGATGTTAATAAATATGAAATTCATATAACTGAATATCCAAATCATGCAAGAGAGATTGCTTCCCGATATTCAGTACGTGATAATGTTTGCGTCTTTTCAATTGGTGGCGATGGTACTGCCTATGAAGTTCTAAATGGTTTACGCGATGGGGTTGCGATGGCAATAGTCCCTAATGGTACAGGAAATGATTTCCACCGTACTATTTATACGAAAAAGTTTGATTCAAAAGAAATGCTTATTAGAACGATTGAAGGCCAAATTATGCATATTGATTACGGTATTGCGAATGAGCACCGTTTTTTAAATATGTTTTGTGTCGGCTTAGATGCGGCAGTTGGGAAAGAGGCAAATAAATATTCAAATCGAAAATATTTCCCAAATTCATTATCATACGTTGCAGCCGCGGTTGGAAAGATTGCGAAGCCAGTGAAGTTTGAAGTTGAGTTTAGAAATAATGATGAGATAATGCGTCAAGATACATTAATGTTTTCGGTCTTTAATGGTAAATATTATGGTGGTGGCTTTAACCCAACTCCATATGCGAACATTGATGATGGTTTTTTTGAAGTGTTATGGGTTGAGTCAGTGACAAGACGAGTAATGCTACCACTTATCCCTAAGTATGCATCAGGTAAGCATGAAGACATTAAACAAATTAAAAGATTTAAATTAAAAGATTTCTCACTCCGCTTAGATCAAAAAATGACTTATGTATGTGATGGAGAAATATTTGAAGATGATTATATTGTCGTAACGATGATGGAAAATAGATTACCATTTATGATACCAAAAGGAAGTGATTTAATTGATAATCCTACAGAATAATGATTATTTCGTGAAGATTGAACTTAAAGGTGGCCAAATTTCACGATTTAAAGATGAGCACAAAAATATTGAATATATATTTCATGGAGATACAAACTATTGGGACTATACGACTCCAACTTTATTTCCAGTAATCGGAAAATCATATGATGGAAAATATCATATTGATAATAAAGTTTATGAAATGAAACGTCACGGAATTTTACGTGATGTAAACTTCAATTGTATTAAAAATATCGATAACACAGTCGTGATGCGTTTTGAAGCGAATGAAGAAACTCTGAAGCAATATCCATACTATTTCACAATTGATATTATTTATACATTAATTGAAAATAAATTAAAAATTGAATATGAGATTACAAATGATGGAGTCGTCGATATGCCATTTAACTTTGGTCTGCATCCAGCATTTTCAGTACCACTTGTTGAAGGTAAAAAGTTTACTGACTACAGTATTAACTTTTCATCACCAACGAAATTATATGGAAATGGACCAATGGTTGATCAAGGTTTAGTTTCAGAAATTCCTCTAACTTATGAAGCATTTGAAAAATATCCAACTTGGATTTACCACAACGTAAACTCGGCAACTGTCGGAATTAGCGATGGAGTTAATGGGGTTGATGTTAGTGTAGTAGGTTATCCAATCGTTGCGATTTGGACAAATGCCGAAAGTGAAGCTCCATTTGTATGTATTGAACCATGGCTTGGAATTCCAAAACGTGTCGAAAAAGATTTAGATTTTAAAGAGCGAGATGCCAAAATGACATTATCACCTAATAAAAAACTAATATTGACATATACAATCGAAGTGTATTAGATTGAAAGTGAAGCCCTTTCAACGTATAATTATATACGGAGGTATGTATGAAAATAATTAGAGTTAAAGATTTTAATGAAATGAGTGAAGTCGCATCTAACATTATTTTAGATGCAGTTAAGAAAAATCCTGAAGTTACATTAGGACTTGCTACAGGTGGAAGCCCAGTACAATTGTATGCGAATTTAGTTCAAGATTATAAAGAACATCATACTTCGTATGCAGGGGTAAAAACGTATAACTTAGATGAGTATATTGGATTAGATAAAAATCATCCAGAAACTTATTACACATTTATGCACAAAAACTTATTTGATCATATTAATATTGATCCAAATAATACGCACTTACCATCTGGAGAAATTGATCCAGAACAGTCTGTTTGTGATTATCGTAAGGCACTAGATGCTGTCGATATTGACTTACAACTATTAGGTATTGGGGTAAATGGCCATATTGGCTTTAATGAGCCCGGATCTAAGTTTGATGGTCTTACCGACATTGTCGATTTAACTGATGAGACAATCCAGTCAAATTCACGTTATTTTGATAACGATTTATCAAAAGTTCCAACACAGGCGATTTCAATGGGAATCGGGACAATCTTAGATGCGAAAGAGATTTTGTTAATTGCATCAGGAAAAAATAAGGCTGAAGCAGTTAAAGGTCTAGTTGAAGATGAGATTAGTGAGTCACTTCCAGCTAGTGCTTTAAGAAATCATCCGAATGTTACAATAGTCATCGATGAAGATGCCGCAAGCTTATTAACTATTTAAGCATTTAAATTAAAAAACAATAAAATGATGTTATAATACTCTTATACATAGGAGGAAATATTATGGTAAAAATTGTAAACACAGCAGAATTTAATGACGCAGTTAAAGAAGGGGTAGTTTTAGTAGACTTCTACGCAGATTGGTGTGGACCTTGTAAAATGTTAGCACCAGTTTTAGATGAATTAGCGAAAGACGTTGAAGGAAAAGCAACAGTTATCAAAGTAAACGTTGATACTGAAGGCGAACTAGCTCAAAAATATCAAGTTTCAAGTATTCCAGCAATTAAAGTTTTCAAAAACGGAGTCGTAGTTGAAGAAACTATGGGATTCCAACCTAAAGCTCAACTTGAAGCATTAATTAACAAAGTATTATAATTCG
>CAYWKT010000008.1:0-26101 GCA_964458985.1 uncultured Erysipelothrix sp. | reverse complement strand
CTTTTAATTTCTTTTAAATTACCCTTGCACTTCTGTTTAGTCTTTGCTATAATATTAAAGCAGCCGCGGATGTGGCGGAATCGGCAGACGCACCAGACTTAGAATCTGGCGAGAAATCGTGGGGGTTCAAATCCCTTCATCCGCACCAATATAAAATTAACCTCTTCTAACGAAGAGTTTTTTATTTCTTGAAAGTCAGATTCAAATTGAATCTGGCTTTTTCTATATATCGATCCCTAAAAATCTTTTCGCTAACAGTCCAATAATGAAGGCAATAAAAGCAACAGTTAAACTTAAAGATGCCATCGTTACAAAGTTCTTAATCAAAGGCTCACCTTTTGCGATATATATGTAATAGTTGAAAATAAAAATAATAAATATAACAACCGCAAGCATCGTTAGTAGTGCATACACATACATAGTATCCGGAAAGATTAAATACGGCGTAACCATAAAGATTACCGTTATAGAGTATGCGACTCCTGTATAAATACTTGATTTAAAAGCATCTTGGCTATTATTAGCCCGTTCCGCCAAATAGTTTGAAGCAGCCATAGAGAGAGCCGCTGAAATCCCTGTTACAATACCCGCTAATGCGGTAAGTCGCGTATTAACTAAGGCAAATGTCAATCCCGCAATTGTTCCTGTGAGTTCGACTAAAGCATCATTTAACCCTAATACAATTGCACCTACATACTGCAAACGATCCTCATCCTTTATTTGATTTCCTAAGTCGGTGCACTTTTTGTTATTGACTTGAACTTCTTTAGCTATAATTTCATCATTTATTTTCAAATTTTTTCGAGTTGACTTTTTATTTAACCAACGAACTATAAAAGTATAGCCAACAATTTTACTCATGAAAACATAAATATTAATTATAATTTTATTCGCCTTCAGTTTATGATTATTAATATTTAACAAACTAATTTGATGGGCTTTTATTTGCATAATTTTTTCCATTATTATTTGATTATCTTTATTTCTAACTTTACTTTTAATAACTCTTAATACTTCATAATACAAGACGCATTCTTTTAGTAATTTTACCATAGTGCTCCTTTCGTACAAAAAAAGCTAAAGTTTTCACTTTAGCTTACATGCTTAAAAAGGCATTTGACCACCTTTAAACATTCTAGTCATTAAACGCATTTGACTTTTCATTTTGTCGTACTGTTTTAATAACTGATTTACATCCTTAACTGTCGTTCCGCTACCCTTTGCGATTCGATTAATTCTTGAACGACGAATAATTTTTGGATTATTTCTTTCCTCTTGTGTCATTGAACGAATAATGGCCTTACTCTTGCCCATTGCATCTTCTGCTTCATCCATATCAACATCTTTAGTCATTTGATTTAGTCCTGGAATCATTTTCATTAGACCGCCTAGTGGACCCATCTTATTAATTTGATCAAACTGAACTAACATATCTTCTAGCGTAAATTCACCACGCATCATTCGCTCAGCACTCTTTTCAGCAAGTTCCATGTCCATCTTCGCTTCAGCTTGTTCGACTAAGGAAACGATATCTCCCATTCCCATAATTCGATCAGCCATACGATCTGGATAGAATATGTCTAAATCTTCAATTTTTTCCCCATCACCGACAAATTTAACTGGAACATTCGTTACTGATTTGACTGATAGTACTGCTCCTCCTCGAGCATCACCATCCATTTTAGTTACTACTAATCCACTAATATTTAATAAATCATTAAAGCTTTCCGCAACATTAATAATATCTTGTCCAGTCATAGCGTCAACTGTTAGAAGAATTTCTTCAGGATTAGTATAGTCTTTTATTTCCTTTAATTCATTCATCAGTTCATCATCAATGTGCAGACGACCAGCCGTATCAATAAAGACTGTGTCATAGTTATTTCGCTTAGCATAGTCTAAACCTTGCTTAACCGTTTCAAGTGCACTAACTTCTGTACCTAGTGTGAAAACTTCGACATCAATCGCTTTTCCTAAAACTTGAAGTTGTTCAATTGCCGCAGGACGAATAATGTCCGCTGCAATAATCATCGGCTTACGATTTTGCTTATTTTTTAAAACGTTCGCAATCTTACCAACACTTGTAGTTTTACCAGTACCTTGAAGACCAACTAACATAATTGTCGTTAAATCATTTTCATTGTAGTTTATCTCTGCAGTTTCACTACCAAGTAATTCGACTAATTCATCATAGACAATTTTAACTGTCATCTCAGATGGATTTACTGAGTCTATTACTTTTTGTCCGATCATTTTCTCTCTTACATTTTTTAAAAATGATGTAACTACTCGGTAGTTAACATCTGATTCTAGCATCGCTTTTCTAATCTCGACTAGAATTTCTTCCATATTACTTTCAGAAAGTTTTCCCTTTCCGCTAATATTTCTAAACGTAGTACTTAATTTATCACTTAATGATTCAAAAGCCATCTAATTCACTCCTTAAAATATTGATGTATCATCATTTAATTTTTCATTGTAACGTAGAGTTTTAATCTCAACATTTTCAACACACTCATCAAGTAGTGTTTGCCAATCAAATTTAGATTCATAAAGTTCACACATATCTAACTTTGGTTTAGTCACTGGATTTTTCGGTGTGAAAATCGTACATGCATCATCATACGGTTCAATACTAATATCATAAGTATCTAATTTTTGTGCATAATCAATGATTTCCAATTTATCACTACCAATTAAAGGTCTAAACACTGGCATTTCCACAACACGATTAATTACATTAATGTTTTCCACTGTTTGAGAAGCTACTTGACCTAAAGACTCACCACTTACTAGTGAATCAGATTTATGTTTTTCAGCTAATATTTCACTAATTCTAAACATCATACGACGCATAATCGTAATTGCATATGGCTCATCAACGTGATCATAAATCGCTAATTGTAACTTTGTAAATGGTACGACAAACAATCTTAAATGTTTCTGATTCACAGTAAGTTTACTCGCTAATCTTTCAACTTTATCTAATGATTCAGCTGAAGTATATGGTGGTGATGCAAAATGAACAGCTTCAATAAATAATCCACGTTTTTGCATTAATGAAGCAGCTACAGGCGAGTCAATCCCTCCAGATAACAGTAACATCGTCTTCCCTGAAATACCTGTAGGATAGCCCCCTAGACCTGGATAGACTTTAGCCATAATATACGTTTGCTGTTCTTCAACCTCAACGATAATTCCTAAGTCATAATTTCTTACATCAACTTTTAGATCAGTATTTTGTAAAATTTTCGTCGCTACTAAACGATTGATAGCATCTGAGCTATGCTCATACGCTTTATATCTACGACGAGTTAGAACTTTAAATGTTTTACTTTTGTCTTCATCTTTAACCATTTCGAATGCTGTATTTACAATCTCATCAATATCCGTATTAACTTTCGTCGCAAGCGAAAATGATTGTAGTCCATATATTTTTTCTAAAATCGGAATAATATCTTCGACATTTTCCTCATTCAAAATAATGTATAAACGATCATAAGTAATCTTATAATCTAAAGTTGAAAACGGCTTAAGTGCTGTTCTAATATTTCTCGATAACTTCTTTACGAAATCTTTTCTGTTTTTCCCTTTAGTCGTTAACTCACCGTAACGAACTAATATATATTCATATTTAAATTGCATATTTCTCTATAATCTCCTTTATGGCATCAACAATTGCATCAATGTCACTTTTTTCTAAACTTATATTCAAACTAATTCTAATTCGAGTTGCCTGATTAACTTGATCGGCTTTTAAAGCACTTAATACACGTGATTGCTTATGAACATCACTTTGACAAGTTGAACCAGCACTAACAAACATATTAAATGTCCCAAGTGCATTTAGCATTATTTCACTCTCAACACCAATTACACTAATATTAATAATACTTTTCACACTATTTTCTTGACTAGAATTAAACTTAACTTCATCTATTTTAGATAATTGTTCATAAGCATAATCACTAAGTTGTGTAAGTTTTTCATTTTTCTTTGTAAGACGTTCTAATGCTAGGCGAACCGTTTTAGCTAAAACAATGTTCGCAGGTGAATTTTCTGTACCAGCTCGAAGACCCATTTCCTGATCTCCACCACTCATTAATGGAACTAGTTTCACATGCTCACGCGCTAGTAAAAAACCACTTCCTTTAACTCCATTAATCTTATGTGCAGAAAAACTCGCTAAATCAATATTTTTTAACTGAACTTCAATGTTTCCTAAAGTTTGAACCATATCACTGTGGGTAAAAGCACGACTATTTTCCTTAACATACTTAGCCCACTCATTAGTATTAATAATCGTACCAACTTCATTGTTTACATTCATAATTGAAACGAGAATCGTATCTGCTCGTAGTTCTTGCTTTAATTGATTAAAGTCTAAACTACCATCACTTAATACGTCTAAGTAAGTTACTTCAAAGCCCATATAATCTTCTAAAAACTTAAATGAATTATAAACACTCGGATGTTCTACCTTAGTCGTTATTAAATGTTTACCTTCATTTTGATAAGCAAGGGCAACCCCTTTTATAGCCATATTGTTAGCTTCTGTCGCTCCACTTGTAAAAAACAAACGATAGTTTTTTACGTTCAATAAAGACATTACTTCATTACGTGATTTCTCATGTAGACGATAAACATCACGACCCAACTTATGAATAGCTCCAGTATTTGCATAATACTCCTCTAATAAGAGTTTATATGTTTTAAGTATTTCTGGATCAATTGGATTAGTACTCGTATTATCTAAGTACAGCATTTTACTATAAGACATTCGTTGAATTCTCCCTAATCATTTTCTCATAATCATTCGGATGAATTTCTTCTATGATTGCTAGAACTGTCGTTAAAGCTTGCGTGTACTCACCATTGCGATAATATAGTTCTCCTTTAGATAGTTCACTGTCGATACGCGGATTGTTTGCACGATAACGATTTGCAAAGACAATCGCATTTTCAACCATTAACGCCATACCAACAATATTATTTACATTATTGTACAACTTGTATATGTAGTCAATTGATTCACTTAAAGTTGAGTTTAGTAATGTAGTATTCAAACTCTCCTCATTTAGTAATGCTTCAATATTTGTTATATGTTGTTTCGCAATTACCACATCATCACGATAATCATTAGAAATTGCCGGAATTTGGTAATCATTTATTTTAACCGTAATCTCATTAATAATTAAATAAAGTTTCAACAGTTGCTGATTAGCACGTTTTTCCTCAGATAATATTTGACCAATCTCTGATTTAGTTTTTTCAATATGTAATTTCAATTGATTTAAATCATTTTCAAAATCACGTAAGATTTCTAATTTTTCACTAACTGGCATTTTAACTTTAAAACTTTTAACTATATCTGTATGCTTAGAAATTAATTGTGAGTCCTCTTCCTTAATAGCTGCTAAAGAAGCTTCAAACTCCGTAAAATTATAACGACTACTTAAATCGGCATAACTTTGATTTACTTCTCCAATTTGAGTCACGATACTATTAAGCGATTCTTTAACACTCTTATTTAATTTAACTAAATCTTCATTTGCTTTTAACTCAATTTCTAATTTTTTACTTAACTCATCTAAGTCATGGTTAGACAGTTCAAGACTCTCTTTTACTTTACTTATTTCACCACTTCTTAAACTTGCAAGATCACCACTTAATGATTCTGAAATTACAGATAAAGATTGAGTTACATCTAAATGCTCTAAATATAAATTCGAATCCATAACTTCAGAATATAGTGAACTAACGTTCGCAATCTTATTTGGAATAATCTCTTTTGCAACTGGAAGTAATTCTGGAAGCTCTTGTAACACTTCCTCTACACTAACTAAAATTGCATCTATACGCTTTAATGCTTGATCTGCTTTATCAAACTCAGAAATATACATCCACTCATCAAAAGCATTAAACTCATTCTCTGCATCACTAACGTAAGTATTAATTACATCTTCACTAAAACTTAGAACACCATTACGTTTATTCAAAGTATCTTTAATGACTCTAAAACGTTCTTTATAAACAGTAACTTCCGAGCGCAGTTTTAATTCTTGCTCTAAAACGTTATCTAACTTCTCATTAAGTTTAATTACATTTTTTAATGTTATTGACACTAAATTAGATATATCTTCGACATAAGTTTCAGCAGTATCTAATTGATCATCCTCAATTGCTTCACTACTTTTCTCAAATAAGTCATCCATTCGCTCGATTGACTTTTGAATAGCTTCATAACTTTCGACATATCCTTCAATATCATTTTGAATTAATTCATTTACTTTCGCTAAGGAGCGTGCTTTATTCAGTTTAAATGTGAGCGGCATACTCTTAATTGTATTATACTCAACTTCTAAACTACTTAGCTGTTCCTCTATATTTTTAACGTTCTTATTTTTTCTTAAAAGCATAATAATACTAACGATTAATAAAATAACTAAAACGACTAATATTCCTTTGTTTTCAAGAAACTGTTTTAATAATTCAAGTACTCTTTCCATATGCACACACCTCCTAACTATTGTAACATATTTTTATGTGATTATTAACTTTAATCAAGGATAAAAGTTTGACACTTACTAACTAATTTGGTATTATTGTTAAGCGTGAATAAAGCAGAGACAACTGTTTGTGATGAACTTTGTTGATGATCGAAATTTAGGGAAGGTAGTAACCATCTGCTCGCGGCGAACCCTAACATCGACAACCCATTCAAATGAGTAGTCCCATTGTTATTCATATTAAATATAGGAGGAATAAATATGGCACGTTATACAGGTCCAGTTTGGAAAAAGTCTAGAAGATTAAGCTTCTCAACTTTAGAAACTGGTGAAGAACTAGTAAGAAGAAATTATGCCCCAGGGCAACATGGTCCAAACCAAAGAAGAAAAAAATTATCTGAGTATGGATTACAGTTAAGAGAGAAACAAAGAGTTCGTTACATGTACGGATTAAATGAAAGACAGTTCTCAAACACTTTCAACAAAGTTGCTAAAAGAGAAGGAGTTACAGGTGAATTATTCCTGGTTGCTCTTGAATCAAGATTAGACAACATCGTATACCGTATGGGACTTGCAACTACAAGACAAGGTGCAAGACAATTAGTTAACCACGGACATATTCTTGTAGATGGTAAAAAATTAGACATTCCATCATACACTGTAAAAGTTGGACAAGAAATTGAAGTAAGAGACAGATCAAAAAACTTAAAAGTAATTAACGAAGCTTTAGAAGCTCGTGCAAGTATCGTTGACTTCGTAGAATTCGATGCTGACACTAAAAAAGGTAAATTCGTTAGATTACCAGAACGTAGTGAATTAAACGGTGAAATTGAAGAAGCATTAATCGTTGAGTTCTACTCTAAATAAGATTATAAATACATTAACCAAATCCTTAAAGGGTTTGGTTTTTTTGTACTAAAAAAGGGATTTATAATCCCTCTTTCATTTATTATTGGCATTAGGTAACAGTGATTCAAGCTTAAGCGTTAAATCTTCTAAAAGCTTTTTATCTTCACTCGCCTGAACATAATTTATTTCTTCAATTATCTCATCATTAATTTTCACGTTTTCAAAAATTTCATTAAACTGATCTAACTTAATTTCAAAGTCGACAATCATATATGCATACTCACTTCTAGGATCAATCTCAACATTTGCATAAAACTCTTTAATTATTTCCTTAAACGCCATGTAATACAACTCATAATTTTCGATAGATATATCATCTAAACTATATTTTACTTGCGCCTTATTAAACAGTTCTTCATTATCTGTGTAAAAAGCATTTAAAGCAACTTCATTATCCGCATACGTTTTAAAGAGACTATATGATTCATCTAAAATGTAAACAGTCGGAGTAACTATCTCATCAGAAAGACTTAAATAATAATTACTTAGATCCACATCACTTTTATGATAAACTCGTGTTTGATTAATCATAATTAAATTAGACAATGAGTATAAGATCATACTTAGTAATAATAAACTCGCAATTATTTTTTTCATTTTAGACAACTCCTATCTATACTCATAATAACATACATATAAAAAAGAGGACTTATTTGTCCTCTAATAACGACGCTATTTCTTGATCGGTTAGGCTTCGATACTCACCTAACGCAAGATTTTCATCTAGATTTACATCACCAATACTCATTCTCTTTAAATAAGTTACTTCATTGTTTGCATAATGCATCATTCGCTTCACTTGATGGTATTTACCTTCACTAATGCTCACAAAGATTTTATTACCACCAATCACTTCAATCTTTGATTGTTTTAATATTTCACCATCTAAAGTAATACCAGCACTTAAATCATCAATATACTTCTCATCAAAATCATCTCTTAATTCAACGTAATACTTTTTAAATATATCCTTTTTTCCATGGGCAATTTGATGTGAAAATAAACCATCATTAGTAACTAAAAGGAAACCTTCAGTATCTTGATCTAATCTTCCAACCATAATTAAATCGTGATATGTATCAAATAATTCAATGACTGATGGATATAAATTAGACTTGTGACTACAAATGTAGCCAGCCGGTTTATTAAGCATATAGTAAACTTTATCAAAATATTCAATTGTATCACCTTGTACAGTAACGATATCTTTATTAATATCAACTTTAACTGTCGCTTTAGTTACTACATTATCATTAATAAATACGACTTTTTGCTTAAGTAACTTCTTAACATCATTACGGCTACCATAACCATTATGGGCTAAAAACTTATCTATTCTCATCTTCTAATCACTCTTCTCACTGTTTTAATAAGATCAACATTAAGTATTGATTGCGGTAAGTATAAGTAATTACTTAATAATAAGTAAACAGTTAACATAGACACTGAGTATATACCTAATGTAATAATTCCTTTAAGCTTACCAAGTGAGATGACTGGAAGCCCAATTATTCTTAATAATTTATATACGAAGAACATTGGCACTAAGCAAACTAGCATTAGTAACACCTTTCGATAAGTATACGTAAACTTAACTAGATAATTTTTCATAATTATGTAAAGTGATGAGCCAATCATTATTACTGAAGTAATAATATTGGCAATCAAACTTCCTTGCCACCCTATTTTTATCGTTAGTGTTGGAACTAAAATAAAGTTTAAGACAAACACTATCGCTAAAATAATAATTGTATCACGACGTAAATTTAGCGTCATCGTTAAGGCAGTAATAACTGGCATTAATATTCCAATCGTACCTAATATTACTTGAAGTCTTGTAACACTTGATCCCATTTGAATAATTTGCTCAGTTCCTCCAAATAAAATATAATATATTTCAGCTGACATGAAGAACATAATACAGAATATTGGTAGTGCAATGTATAATACTGATTCAATACTTAAACTAATATCTTTTTGAATCGTTTTATAATCATTTCTCGCTAACGCTTGGGACATCTCTGGTATTACCGCAACTGAAAATCCAGTCGCCAATACAGTTGGTATTTGAATAAGTTTAACTGTCTCATTAGTAATAAGTGACGTATAAATTTGCTTATCAAATACAGAATATCCAAACTGTTCAAGTGCATTCGGAAGAAGTGCCATGTTCGCAAAACCATAACGATTAGCTAATATAACTGAAAATAAATAAGGAATCGCAAATATAAACAACTCTTTAATTAAAGCATATGCATCTTGTGGTGCAAACTGTTGAGCATTCGCTAAACTGTCAACTTCATCAATCTCTGACTTCTTATATACCGCAAAGTATAATATCGCAACAACTGCACTTACAGCCGTCGCAATTAAAGCTGCGTAGACCGCATAAATGCGATCAGTATTTAAAACATAAACACACAGTGCTCCAACACCAAGTAAAAATGACACTCGGGTAATTTGCTCAATTACTTGTGATGCTGAGTATGAGGCATAATCTTTAATCCCTTGGAAAAATCCACGGTAAGAACTTAATAAAGGAACAGTGAATATTGATAATGTCATAATTAAATAAACATTTTTATACACTTGGGCTTGCTCAACTGTAATTTGACCTCGAGTTGCTACAAATTGATTAATAAAGATTACGACAACTGTCGCGCATATAAAACCAAAGACACCAAGTAAACCTTGTGAGATTTTCTTAATTAACATGACAGATTGATAATCTTCTTTTTCCATATACTTCGAGACTAATGCTGCTATCGCAAATGGAAGCCCAGCAAGCGATATCGTCAACATTAAATCATATAGTTCATAACCTGCAGCGTAGTATATATAGTCTTGTGCCCCAACCATCGATCTAAATGGTGCGACATATAATATACCAATAGCTTTTGTTATAAATAAGCCAGCGGTACTTGTCAGTCCGCCAGCTAATAATGTGCTCTTACTTTTTTTACTCATCGTTCTCATTCTCTTCTACTTCAATAATTTCTTCCGCAACATCTTTCGCATCATAATCAACTTCAATATACTCGACGAATTGCTTCGTATTCGCATAATTTGACCACGATATCATAAGTTTAACGTTACCGTTATCTTTATTATTAATAGCACTTAAAATAAGACCAGCATAAAATCCATTATCATCATTTACTTGATTAGGAATTAAATTATACTGAGTATCATCGACAATTCCAAGTGATGGAATCATATAATCATACTGCTCGATTCCTTTAGAATCAACTTCCATCATCATTTGAACATTGTACATTGCAACATTTACACTATCCAATATTGCATCAACTCGATAAGTACCATCTGATAGTTCATATACTTCAATCTCAATATTATAGTATTCTGATTTCTCATCAAATTTATCACTTGAGACAAGTGCGTTATACGCCACTTCATATTTATTTAATAAAATTTCTTCTCTGCTAAATCCATCATTACAACCAACTAACAATAAGCAGGTAATGATTATTAGTGTAAACTTACTTTTCATATACACACCTCTTAATCATTATATCATTATCTTGAATAAACTTATGCAATTTCTACAATATAGTAGTTTTTACGACCACGTTTAATAACGATTAATTCGTTACCTAAAGCTAAGTCTTTTGAAATTATTAATTCAGTATCAACTACTTTATCTCCATTAATTGCGATTGCATTGTTTTTAATAAACTCACGCGCTTCACGTTTACTTGATGCAACTTTCGCATTAACTAATAGATCTGTTAAGTTCATTTCTTCTTCTAAAACATATTTTGGTGCATCTTTAAGACCAATCTTAATGTCTTCGACAGCTAAAGTTTTAATATCGCCACCAAATAATACTTCAGTAATATTTAATGCTTGAGCTAGTCCTTCTTCTCCGTGAACTAATGTCGTAACTTCCTCAGCTAAAGCTTTTTGGGCAGCACGTTTATGTGGCTCACTTTCAACTAATTTTTCTAACTCTAAAATTTCATCAACTGATTTCATCGATAGTCGTTTTAAAAAGTCTACAATATCACTATCAGGTGTATTAAACCAGAATTGGTAGAAATCGTATGCATTAGTTAATTTTGGATTAATCCAAACACTTCCACCTTCAGATTTCCCAAACTTACTTCCATCAGACTTATTAATAAGTGGAGATGTAATCCCGTACACTTTATGTTTATCACCTAAAACTTTACGAATTAATTCTGTACCACTAGTTAAGTTACCCCATTGATCTGATCCACCAATTTGAATCTCACAATTTTCATTTTGGTATAAATGAAGCCAATCCATTGATTGAAGAATCGTATATGAAAACTCAGTAAATGATATTCCTGTTGATAAGCGTGAAGCAATCGTATCTTTAGCTAACATATAGTTAACATTAAAATGTTTTCCATAATCACGTAAAAACTCTAAAACACTAATTGAACCTAACCAATCGTAATTATTTAAAATAACTCCTCTTGATTCATCACTAATATCAATAAAACGACTTAACTGTTTTTCAATTGATTTAACGTTCTCACGAATTACATCTAGTGATTGCATCTCACGTTCTGTCGATGGTCTTGGATCACCAATCATTCCTGTTGCCCCACCACATAGTGCGATAACACGATGACCTTGTTCTTGATATCTTCTTAACAACATTATTTGTTGCATATGTCCAACGTGAAGTGAATCCGCAGTTGGATCAAAACCACAATATACAGTTGCCGGTTTTTCTAATCTTTCTTTTAATCCTTCAATATCTGTAACATCTTTAACTAAGCCTCGCCATTGTAACTCTTCAATAAAATTCATCATTTTTCCCCTTTTCTCTAAATAAAAAAGCATCCGTAAAGGACGCTTTTTGCGTGGTACCACCTAAATTATACTTAATAAGTATATCTCAATGTCGTTAACGCCGACTTACGTATATTTTTAATATAAGCTCCAAGGTGTATCTTGTAGTTTCCATTAGTAATTCTCAGCAGCCATTACCTCTCTGAAATTTCCACTACATCGCTTCTCTTCATTGCTTTTACTTTGTTGATTTTCTTGGTGTATATAGATAACTTAACTCTATATTACGTTCACCTTTATCTTCATCTTCTCCTGCAGCTAATTGCTTAGTCATCATTCGCATTGCGACTGCTCCTAAGTCATAACTTGGAAGAACGAAACTAGATAATTGTGGTCTTAACATCTTGTTGTACTTAGTATCAATTACACATACAACTTGAATATCTTCAGGTATGTTATATCCTGCTTCTTTTGCAGCATTCATGACTGCAATTGCCTGTGAGTCACGATTCGCAATGACAACTTCAGGTTTATTGTTCTCAAAATATTCTTTTAAGAAACTATATGAACTTCGATGTGAATCAGGAATTTCAATAAAATTATTGAACTCTAATCCATTACGCTTAAATGCGTTACTTGCTCCAGATACTAACTGCTGCGTAGCATACTCGTTTTTACGGTCTTCTAATATTGCAACATCTTTATATCCTTTTTTAATGAAATCTTCGACTAACTCATCCATAGCCATTTCCATATCTACATAAACTGATGAAACGTTGTTCGCTTTAACTTTATTACCAATAAATACGATTGGAATATTGTAATGCGATAAAGTCTCAATATCAACGTTTGATAAGTTATCGTTATAAATAACGACACCATCAACACGAGTCTTAATTATTGTATCAATAACATCTTTGAAATCTACAATTCCTTCAGTTATCGTATGTAAGTAAATATTGTAGTTATAAATTTTAGCGACGTCAATTAGCCCATTAATAATTTGACCAGTAAAGACAAAACTTGCCTCTGGTACAACTAGCGCTATTGTTGTTGAACGTTTTAGTGCTAAACTTTGAGCTACTGCATTAGGTTTATATCCTAATTTATCGATTGCTTCTTCTACTTTTTTACGAGTACTTTCCTTAACAAGTTCCGAGCCATTTATAACTCTCGATACGGTCGCTAAAGAAACCTCAGCTTCAGCCGCAACTTCGTATATCGTCACTTTTTTCATTATCTATCACTATCTTTCTATGGAATACTATTATAATTCGTCTTTTATTTCTGACACTTTCTCTTTTGCATCATCAACGATTTCGTCTGTAGTCTTGACTACTTCATCAACAACATCTTCAGTTTTCTCAGTTGTTTTTTTGAAAAAGTCTTTCAAACCTGAAGCAATTTTTCCACCAATTTCGACAGATTTATCTTTTACATCGTCGAAAGCTTTTACAACACGTGGATCATTTAATACTTCTTCAGTTTTATCAGCAATTGCTTTAGCTCCAGTTTTAGTACCAGAGACAACAGCCTTAGCTGTTTTATCGGCAACTTCTACAGTTTTTTGAGCAAATTCTTGAACTTTTTCATCTTTCAAAACTTGGTCAACTTTCTCGGCTGTCTTATCATACACATCTTTAGCCCCAGTTGCAACATCTTTAGCAAACTTTTTAGCTGATTCACTTGCTTCATCAGCTTTGACTTTTGTTTCTTCTTTTATTTCAACAGCATCTGATTTTAAATCAGCTTTTGCTTCAAGTGCCGCAATTTTCGCTTTTAAAGCTGCAATTTCAGCATTAACTTTAACTTCTTCTACTGTTTCTTTTACATCATCTTTGAAATCATTCATCTTATTCACCCCTTCTATAGTATATTATATAAGATTTTACACTTTTTTGAAACCCCTTGTATCTAATTTACATTTTTTTCAAGAGTTTTCGATTATTTAAGCTTATTTACTTGATCTTCGAAGTGTTTAGCATCGTCTTTAACATCATTAACATCATGTTTTCCTTGATGTTCAACTACATGTGCTAAATGCTCTGCTTCACGGCCTTCTACTTTTGCTTCATGTTCTTCAAAATCAGCATTTCTTTTAGCATCACGTTCTAAAGTTTTATCAACATGAGATGATCCATGTTCAATTTCTTTTTCAACATGTTTCGCTTCTCTTGCTTCAACTTTTTCTTCATGGGCATGGGCATGTTCGGCATGTTTGACATCGTGTTCAACAATTAAACCATCACGGACTGCTTGACGTTTTCCTTCATGTTCTAAATGTTTTCCTTCACGTTCTAAAGATTTTTCTTCATGTTCAACGACACGTTCATTATGTTTAGCTGTACGCTCAGCTTCACGTTCAGCTTTTTTAGCATCACGCTCTACTTCTCGTTCATCATGTTTAACTTGACGCGCAATTTGCTCTTCACAGTGTTTCGCTTCTCTTGCATCATGTTCAGCTGTTCTTTCTGCTTCTTTTTCTGCATGTTCAAGTTCATGTTCTTCTTCTTTTACTGCATGTTTTGCATCTCTTTCAGCTTTATGAACTGCTTTAATTGCATCTTTCGCATCACGTTTTGTCGCTCTTTCAGCATCTGCAATTTTTCTTTCAACTGCTTTTTCCGCTTTATGAACTTCTTTTTTAACTTTATGGTCGATAATATCAACTGCGATTAATTCTTTCACTTCCGCAAAGAATCCACCTTTACTATGAACATCTTTTTCAAGATCGTGTTTCGCTTCATCAACTTTTAAATCAGCTTTCACTTTAATATCTTCCATTTTTACTTCCACTTCATCTTTAACACTGTCAAATTTATTTTTAATTTCGTTACTCATTTTAAGTACCTATTCCTTCTACCCCGTTTTACACCCCCATTAGTTTATTTATTTCTGTTTTCTTTTATTTAAAATCTTCTGAACTTGTTTGTTGTTTTTAATTTTCAAAAACATACTGATTGCGAAATGTGCTTGCAGTGCATGCACAATTGCAGGTGAGCTAGTTAACTCTTCAACGTTAGCTGCCGTTTGATTGATTGTAGTTTGAATCTTAATAGCCTTTTGTTGTACAACTTCAACCTTACTAGCTGTAAACATTGCTGCCTTTGAAAACTTAAGTCCTTCCACAACTAACATAATCAATAGTGCAATAATTACGATAATTAAGATAGGAATTATTTTTAGTGCAATGTTTGATAATTGATCAATAAACATAATATTACTCACTTTTATCCCTCTATTCTTTTTACAAATTTAGTATAAGTGAGATTACTCATCAATATTTTGATCTACAATATCAATCTCAATGTCCAAATCACTTACTTCTTCGTTATGCTTATCCTTTGAAAATAGTGATGTTGCCCAATCTTTAACGACATGGAAGTTTTCACTTACCATTTCAACTGATTTCTCAACTGAGCGTTTTGTAAACGAGTGGACGCTATCTACTGTATAGCTTATACTCTCGATCGTATCTAAAGGTGCTTGTAACTTCTCAACACTCGTATCGATCGAATCTATTGTCTTATTCACTTTATTCATCGTTGTATCTAAACCTTTAAGTAATTTTATAATCTCCCAAAGTGCGATAGCAACTAAAATAAGAACTACGATCCCAATGATTGGCGAAAGTGTTTTGGCAAAACTTGACAACATATCAAAAAAATCTCCTGATGTACTTTGTGTACCCATATTCTCACCTACTTTCTAACATCATTCTATCTTATCGTGAACTTATTTTCAATATTTTGAGAACTCATTTAGGGACCAGCTCATCTTATCGTCAATATGCTTCACTCTAATCTATTGTACACTTTAAGTGTTATATAATAAAGATATATGCTTATACCTAATATTCTAATACATATTTGTGATTTCTGTGTGAATATAGATTATTTGAAAATGAAAACACCCTCTCATATTTGAAAAGGTGTTATTAATATTAATTATTTTTCTTTCTTAAATACTCAATTAAACCAACTTTTAAGTGATGCATTTCCTTAGTCCCCATAAACACAAAGACCGCTGGCGCAAGATATGCAAGTTGTGAGACACTCTCTAAATTATCATCGACGACAAATGATTTATCTAAATTTTCAATTAGTACACTCGTATCAATAATATCAACCATTCCATCACTATCAACTGCACTACCAACTGCACACTGATCCGCAATACTTAAGGCACTTATGTAATCATCCGCAAACGTTTCTAATCGTTTAATACGATCTGGATGATACACGGCAATTAGCTTATGATTTGGATACATTGTCTTCGCAGCTTCAAGTGTAACTTTTACTTCAGTTGGATGATGTGCATAATCATCGATTACGACACTATCATCAATCTCAACGACATCAAAGCGACGACGTGCCCCTTGATAGCTATTAAGACCTAGATTAATTTGATTAGTATCTAATCCTAATAAAAGACCAATACCAATCGCAGCAATCGCATTATGAACCATATGACGACCTGTACGTTTTATCGAGAAGTTTCCAATCTCTTTTCCGACATATACAATATCGAAAGTACTACCATCTTTTGTCTCTATAATGTTTTTGGCATAAATATCATTAGTCACATTTTCTCCATAATACATAATGTCAGTTTGAATGTTTAACTGATGTGCATACGGATCATCACCAAAGACAAGTACTGTATTTTTAATTTGATTCGCAAACTCTTCAAAAGCACTTAAGTAATCTTCTACTGTTTTAAAGTAGTCAACGTGATCCCATTCAAGATTAGTAATAACCGCATAATCTGCTTCATAACTTAAGAAATTACGTTTATACTCACATGCCTCAACGACAATTACATCACTATCTTCATCATCTTGACCGCGCCCATCTCCAATTAAGTGCGATGTCGGCATATTTAAACGAAGCATATCCGAAATCATTGAAGTCGTCGTAGTCTTTCCGTGCGATCCTGAAACCGCAACACTCGTATACTCACTCATATATTTACCTAAGAAAGTTGGATAATCATACATGATTGCATCCACTTCATTAGCTAACATAACATCTGGGTGATCTGCATAAAATGAGTTACCACGTACGACGATCATGTCACTACTTATTGCATTACTATCAAATGGAACTATTTCAATATTTTTCTCTAATAATTCAACTTGTGTAAATACGTAGTTTTCAGTATCACTACCCATAACTTTAATACCTGCATCATGTAGTAAGTTCGCTAAAGCCGACATTCCTGTCCCTTTAATTCCGATAAAGAAATGAGTTCGATCCTTATTATCAATAACTTCGATTTCACTCTTTAATAAGTCATCTAATGATAAGTTTTTAAAGTCATCTTTTAATAATGTTTCATCTTTAACTACTTCTTCGACAACTTCTTCTTCATCCTCTTCACGACTAACTCCATAAATTGGACTAATGACAGTTCCTAAGTGATTAGACTTCATTACTTTTGACTTAACTTTTACTTCTGGTGTTACATAGTCATTCAACTCTTCATTTTTAACTCCACGAATTGGACTAATGATCGGACTAAATGAATATGATGGCTCTTTTGCTTTAGTTGGCTTTTGAGTTTTCTTTTCAACCTTTTTTTCTGTAGTTACACTATTATCAATAAAGATTGAACGTTCTTTAGGTTTGACAAAAGATTTCTGCTCAATAACTTCAACTTCTTTTTCTTCTTTAGCTACAACCGGCTTTTCCGCTTTTACAACTTTTACTTTTTCAGGCTTGACTGCAACTGTTTGTAAAGGTATTTCTTCCTCTTCTATTTCGACGTCTTCAAAAAATAAATCTGCTAGTTTCTTAAACATTATATTTCCTCCAATCGACATCAAAGAAGCTTTGATTAACTTCTTCATCTTCTAATAAGTCTATTATACCTTTTTCCTCATCACTTTGTATAAATCCGAGCTCACGTTTTGAGCAAAGCATCCCATCTGATGCAACGCCAAACACTTCACCCGCATTAATTTTAGCCCCAGTTGGAAGTAGCGCATTATCAAGTGCAACGATAGTTTTCATACCACTGTACACGTTTGAGGCACCACAGACGATACTATATTTATCTTCATTAACTAAAACTTCACATAAATTTAGTTTATCACTATTTTTTAATGGCTCAAATGATAATATTTCACCGACACGTAAATGTGCATCTTTATCATAAGTAAACAGCTTCTCTTTAAAGTAAATATTTAATATCGCTAAAGTTGCCTCTGTCGGATAATTAAATCCTTCTTCAAACTCTTTCGCAAGTAAATCATCGAAGACATTAATTCCAACTAAAGTATCTTTATTATACAGTTTAGTGTAATTATCAAACTTCTCTTCACGATCAACTTCTAAGTCTAAAATATCAATTAAGATGACATTTTCAAACATTTTACTGTTTTTAAATATTCTAATTGCTTCATTCATCTTATTCACCACCTTCTTCATTCACAATAATATCTTGTATCATTCCCTCTTCTGGAATACTATTTGAGAAAAGTTCAATTACTTCTTTTTTATAAGTTAGAGTTTCTTTGTTGGAGAACTCACTTACAATTAATTTCTTATCAACATCAAGTGATCTTCCGATATAAACGATACGCTCGAGCGTATATTTTAAATTCGCATAATTAACTTGAGAGACTAGAAAGACATCATCAACTTCAAAGTAAATAATATAGCTATCAGCCTTTAACTGCTCTATTAGTAAATTTGCCGGAAGTTCTTGATCACGCATCTTTAGATCAAAGTTATCACTAAAGTAAAGTTCTTCATTAAACTTTACTTCAGGCTTATCACCATTACGCATTACATCACTAACATTAATTGATAAGAAAATTTCATTATTATCATACTTAACAATTGATGAAATATTGTTTGATTCAACGACACCAATATCATACGGAAGATAATAACTAAATAACTTCTTAGAATGATTATTACTTGGTGAAAGTGGTGCATTATTAACTTTATTTACAACATCACTAACAACTTGATTAATATCAGGCTTATTACTACTACAGCCAATTAGTAAAATCATCGCTATTAAAAAACTAATTTTTCGCATCACTTCACCTCTTTTCCTTTAATATTTTATTACATATTACAAAGTTTTACAATTGCATGTGCGTATATCGCTGTACCATTAACGAGTGAATCGATTGAAACAGCTTCGTTAGCTTGGTGGACATCTCCGACAATTTCTGGATGTTTTTCTTTTGGAAACTCCATTCCATATGCGACATGATTTTCAAACGCCTTAGCATACGTTCCCCCACCCATCGTAATTAATGGTGAGTCATAGTCGCCTGTTTCTTCACGATAAACTGATTCTAAAATTTTAATCATTTCACCTTCTGGATCAAGGAATACGATATCTTTATCAGTATCAATGTCCATTTCGATGTTTAACGGTTTAATTTTCGCCTCAATTGCATCAAAAACATCACTCGCTTTATATCCGTCTGGATAACGAATATCAATTAGTACACTTTGCTTATTACTGTTAATATTGATTACTCCAACGTTCATCGTTAGTGGTCCCATATATTTACCTTCAAAGTCAATATTTAAACCAGCACCACTATACGTATAAAGTAAGTCATATAATGCTTTTGCATAAGCATCATCATAATTCTCACTAATGTATTTTAATATATAAACTCCAGCATTAACTCCTTCTTGTGGTGCCATTGCATGGGCAAATTTACCATCAATTGAAATAGTTTTATTATCAACTTTTCCAGTTAAGTTATGCTCACTTAGAAATGCTTCAAACTTAGTTTGATCAACATCACTTAAAAGTGTCGCACTTGCACGACCAATAACGACGTTTCCAACCTCACCAGCATTCATACTTTCAATAACTGTTTCATACTCACTATTTAAGTAAAGTTGAATAATTCCTTTTTCACCATAAATAACTGGGAAGTTTGCATCAGGTGTAAAACCAAAGTTTGGAACTTCTTCATGTTGTTTATAATATTCAACACATCTAAATCCAGTTTCTTCATCACATCCAACGATTAAACGAACACGACGATTTAATTTCACATTGTTATCTTTTAATATTTTTAAAGCGTGATATGCCGCAATACTTGGTCCTTTATCATCACTTGTACCACGTCCAAATAAATAACCATCTTCCTCAGTACAACCTAGTGGATCAAAGTCCCACCCTTCACCAAGTGGAACGACGTCTAAGTGACCTAGTACTCCGACTAATTCTTCACCTTCTCCATATTCAATGTAGCCGGCATGTCCATCAACGTCTTTGTATTCAAAGCCATCACGTTTCGCCATTTCAATGAAGCGATCTAGTGCTTCACGAATATTTTGCCCATAAGGTGCGTTTTCACTAATAGTACTTTCATCGATAATCGACTTAATCGCAACCATTTGCTTTAAGTCATCAACGATTTCATCTTTTCTTAATAATGCTTCATTTTTATAATTCATTTAGATTCCCTCACTTGTTAATTCAATAAATTCATCAATCATATTTTCCATCATTTTTAAACTTTGAGCCCAAAACTCTTTTTCACGAACGTTAACCCCAACCATATCTCCAATATTTTCACATGATAGAACCGTTGTATTTGTCAGCATCTCATCATACTTAGAAACAAAGCTTTCACCCTCTTCTAAATACTTAGCGTACAAGCCTTTTGAGAATAATGCCCCATATGCATATGGGAAGTTGTAGAAGTTAAGATTACTACTGTAATAATGACCCTTACAAGCCCACATGTATCCGTGTAAGTAGTTTGGATCTAAACCATCACCATATGTTTTAAGTTGCGCATCATGCATAATATCAACTAAATCACTTGCCGCTAAAAACTTATTATTACGCTCTTCAAGTACACTTGATTCAAATAAGAAACGACTGTAAATATCAATAATAACTTGTGTTGCATCACTTATCATATTTTCTAATAATTCAATTTTTTCATTACGAGTCGCAACTTTTAGCGCAGCCTCGCTTAAAATTAGCTCACACATATTTGATGCGGTTTCCGCAATTGGCATAACATAACCAGTATTTAACATATGATGATCATGAATACGTGATCCATGATACGCATGACCTAGCTCATGTGCTAATGTTACAACACCACTTAAATCATTACCAAAGTTACTCATAACACGACTTTCTTTCACCATTGGAAGATTAGAACAAAATGCTCCACCACGTTTATTTGCGCGTGGTAAGTAGTCAATCCATTTTTCATCAAATGATTTTTTAGTTAAATCATATAGATCATCACTAAATGTTTTAAAACTATCTAAGATCATTGCCTGTGCTACTTCAACTGTATATTGCTTATCACCTTTCGCCAGTGGTGCGAATAAATCATAAAATGGTAATCCATTATCATGACCTAATAATTTTCCTTTATGTTTTAAATATTGTCTAAACTTAGGTAGTGAATCATCAATTGCACTAAACATTGCTTTTAATGTTTCTTCATCCATACGTGAGTCGATTAAAGTTTTATGAATCGGACTATCATAGCCGCGAATCTCAACGTCGGTATTCACATGCCCTTTAATACTATTTAAACTATAAGCCAAACTTGCCTCTATCGCTTTGTATCCTTCAAGTTCAGCTTCATAAGCTGCCTTACGAACACTTTGCTCTGGGCTGTATGCTAAGTTACGAACTTCAGTAATCGTAACTTTTTGACCATCATAGTCTAATTTATGAGCTGCCGTTACGTAGTCATATAAATCTTCCCACGTATTTACCCCATTTAAATTAATTTTAGATATTAGTGCTTCTTCTTTTGCGCTTAATTGATATTGTTTACTGTCAATAATTTCTTGTAAGTAAAACTCATGTTCACTAATATACTCATCAGTAAGTAATTCATCTAAGTTTTCAATACTACTTAAATAAGCATCAATTTTGGCACTTGCCTCACTAACTTTAGTACTGTCCGCAAGTAATCGTTGAAACTCATTTTTATAGTCGCCATTAATTGAGTCCACAGCCATATTTAAGTTTAAGAATGCTGCCTGTCTTCTTAATAAGTCGGCATATTCATTACGTGCTACTAAAACTTTTTTAACTGTTTCAATATTAACTTCATCTAACTTATTAGCTAGATCGATCATCTCACTAACTTTAGTCTTAACTAAATTCGCATCACTTATAAATTTAGGATCATCTAATCCCGAATATAATACATCTAAATTCCATTTGTACATAACTCTTATCCTCCTATAAAGAAACCCCTAATAAATAGGGGTATTTGATTTTCTATTTGTCTTCTTTTTTACTTTCTTTTTCTTTGAAAGGTTTTCGTTCAGGTTTCGGTAGTAAATCTTTACGCGAAACGTTGACACGTCCACGATCATCAATTTCTAACACTTTAACTTTAACGATATCACCTAAGTTAACGACATCAGTAACTTTTTCAGTACGCTCATGCGCTAATTTAGAAATATGAAGTAGTCCATCTGTACCTGGGAATAATTCTACGAATGCCCCAAAGTTTTCAATACGAACGACTTTTGCATCATAGATTTCGCCAACTTCCGCAACTTTTACGATATTTTCAATCATTGCTTTCGCTTTATTGATTGACTCACGATCACTATGGTAAATTACAACACTTCCATCATCTTCGATATCAATCTTAACGTTGTCTGATTGCTCGATAATGTCGTTAATAACATCTCCACCACGTCCAATGACATCACGGATCTTATCAACTGGAATTTGTAATCTTTCCATTTTCGGAGCGTATTTCCCAACATCGCCACGAACTTCACTAATCGCACTCATCATATTTTCCATAATGTGGTCACGACCAATTTTCGCTTGATCTAATGCTTCTTTTAAAATCTCACGTGAAATACCATCTACTTTAATATCCATCTGCATTGCCGTAATACCTTTTGGTGTTCCCGCAACTTTAAAGTCCATATCTCCAAATGCATCTTCTAAACCTTGAATGTCTGAAAGAATTGAATATTCTCCATCATACATAACCATACCCATCGCAATACCTGCAACTGGAGCAGTAATTGGAACTCCTGCCGCCATTAATGACATAGTACTCGCACAAATTGATGCTTGTGATGAAGAACCATTTGATTCTAATACTTCTGATACGACACGAATAGCATATGGGAACTCTTCTTCACTTGGAATTACTTGAAGTAAAGCTTTCTCACCTAAAGCACCATGTCCGATTTCACGACGTCCTGCGCCACCCATACGACCAACTTCCCCAACTGAATATGGTGGGAAGTTATAGTGATGCATGAATCGTTTTGATTCATCACCTGAAATATCATCAATAATTTGAACTTCATTCATTGCACCTAACGTTGTGACTGATAATACTTGAGTTTGTCCACGAGTAAATAATGCACTACCGTGAACACGTGGTAATAAATCGACAATTGAATCAAGCGGTCTAATTTCTTCTGGAGATCTTCCATCAGGACGAACACGATCAACTGCGATTGCACGACGAACTTCATCTTTCATAATGTCACTACAAATATCTTTGACATCACTAACGATACGGCTTAAGTTTTCCGCATCTGCGTAAACTTCACTAAAATACTCAACCGCTAAATCAGTAATTTCATCAATTTTATCTTGACGCTCTAACTTATCAAAAATACTTACAGCTTGTCTAATATCACTTTCATATTTTTCATTAACTTCACTCGCTAAAGCTTCATCATATGCATAAAGTTCAACTTCCATTTTTTCTTTACCAATTTCAGCGACAACTTCTTCTTGAAACTTGACGATATCCGCAATAAATTCATGCGCATGCATTAATGCATCTAACATGACTTCTTCATTTACTTCTTTAGCGCCAGCTTCAACCATATTAATCGCATCTTTAGTTCCTGCGACAGTTAACTCTAAAATTGAGTCTTCAAATTGTGAATGAGATGGATTAATTACATATTCACCATCAATAATTCCTAATTGAACACCCCCAACTGGACCGTTAAATGGAATATTTGAAATACATAGTGCTAATGATGAACCTAGTAAACCTGCCATCTCAACACTTTTCTCTGGATCGACAGATAGTACCGTATTTACAACTTGTACTTCATTTCTAAATCCATCCGCAAATAATGGACGAAGTGTTCTATCAACTAAACGTGAGTTTAGTGTCGCAGTTTCACTTGGTCTTCCTTCACGACGTAAAAATCCACCTGGAATCTTACCAGCTGAATATAGTTTTTCCTCAAACGATACTGTCAGTGGGAAAAACGGTAAATCTTTTGCTTTTTTAGATGCAGTCGCAGTTGATAACACAACTGTCTCACCGTATCTGACAAGCACGGACCCTCCGGCTTGTTTGGCAATCTGTCCAATCTCAACGATAAACGATTGACCACTAAATTTAAATTCAAACTCTCTCTTCATGTTTTGTCTCCTTATTAATGGTTTAATTATAGCATATTACCGTATCAATGAGTAAAAGATTAGACAAGTAAATGATTACATATGGACAAGATGAAATATAATCCACAATCAGTAAATGCCTATATAAAACCATACATAAATTATTAACATAATCAAATTAATACACAAAAATTAAAAGTAAATAGTGAAAAGCGATAAAAGTTTGTAAATGTATACAAAACTTATCAAATCATATACACTATTTAAGGTGATAAAAATGAGCACAAAAAGATTTCTATACATATTTAGTCTGACAATGATATTAATCGGAATAATTGCACAACCAAACATAACGTTACTATACAGTATGCAAGATTTACTCATCGGAAAAGATGGTCTAGTTAGTGATTATTTCCAAAAGGCCTCAATTGGCGCCGCTTTTTTAAACGCCGGCATATTAGGATTAATTGGAACCAAATTGATGAGTCTTTCAAAAGCAGATTTTAATGGTACAAACTTAGCCGCAGTCGGACTGTTCGTTGGATTTGGACTATTCGGAAAAAACATCTTCAACATCTGGCCAATAATATTTGGATCATACGTATACGCTAAAGTAAATAGAGTTAAGTTTAAAGAAGTTATTAACGCAACACTTTATGCAACATGCGTTGCCCCATTAATTTCAGAAATACTATTTGTCTTTACAACTCCTAATTACATTAATATTCCTTTAGCTCTATTTGTCGGAATATCAATTGGATACATAACACATATCGTTGCCCCACAAGCTAAAAAATTCCACGATGGATTCAATCTTTATAATATCGGAATGACAATCGGCTTAATCTCAACTGTCTACGTTTCAACACTCAGATCATTTCACTTTGAAATTACTTCTCACTTAGTGTGGGACGCAAATAAACATTCAATATTATACTTAACATTTTCAATACTAATGATAATTATGATTGGATATGGCGCAAGTAAAGATGGCGCATTAAATAATTACAAAAAAATAAACCACACTACAGGAAAAGATGCCGACTACATTAAACAGTACGGATTAAATGCAACATTCATTAATATGGGAGTAATCGGTTTATATACACTAATTGTAATGTATATTCTAAACGTCCCTTTAAATGGACCAATCTTAGGTGGAATTATAACCGTTATCGCCTTTGGCGCCGCAGGAAAACATTATAAAAATATTACACCAATTTACTTAGCTGTAATATTTGGAAACATCATCAACACATGGTCGATCAGTAATCCATCTGTCGCCATCACAATGCTCTTTCTAACCGGTTTAGCTCCAGTTGCAGGCACATTCGGATTTATAGCCGGCTTTATCGCAGCCTTCATAAATACCGGTGTCGCCCTAAATACAGGCGTACTACATGGAGGGGCAAACTTATACAATACTGGATTTTCAATCGGCATCGTATGTGCCGTCATCATTCCAATATACAAACACATATTCAAACATAAACTAATAAGTAATCAATAATAAACAAACAATAAAG
>CAYWKT010000007.1:0-27721 GCA_964458985.1 uncultured Erysipelothrix sp. | reverse complement strand
ACATAATGCTTAAATATTAACTTGTATAGTTGACTGGATAATATTTAAAATAATAATAGAAACATAGTTTAGATTAATACTTATAAAAAAGATAAGAATTAATGATGAAAATATCCTCTTACTAATTCATTATCTTGAAACTTTTCAATAACTTGTGTAAATAATCATTTGCCAACATGAATACCATATCACTTATAGAGTGACAGGTCTACACACTTATAGTTTATTTCAACACTATTACTGATTAAAAATGATTTTTATTACACTGTTGAGTAAGTTAAAGGGCAAACAGTTTTCACTAGTTCGCCCTTTTGATTAATTAATCTAAAAATTCTTCTGCTTTTAAGTCTTCAATAACTTTGAATGGACTATCTTCATCCGATGAATCTTCAAATGTCGCTCCATACTCAATTAAATATTTCACTTCACTTAACATATCATTGAAATCTTTAAATACTTCTTGATAGTATTCTTCACCTAAGACGTCATAGCCAACTCGCGCAAGCCATCTTTCGTCATTTTTGTCTTCTGCTAAGACGACTAAATAATTTTCTTTTAAAACTGTTACTAACATAATATCTCCAATCTATGCATCAAATGTTTTCAATGCTTCGTTCATATCTACATTGTTTGAACGTTTACTCATTACATAATTCACAATTAATGATATCACTAATGTTAGAATTAGGGAAACAATAATGCTTGATGCGTTTAATTCCCGATTAAACATGACCATATCAATCTCAGCTGTGAGTATTACAAATTTATGTAAAACCACTCCAAAGCCTACCCCAAATATTAAGGCAATGAGTGTCATCATAATATTTTCTCTTAATATGTATGCCGATAGTTCATTTGGATAAAAACCTAACACCTTTAATGTCGCTAACTCTTTTTGACGTTCGCTAATGTTCATACTAATTAAATTCGTTAAGACGATTAACTCTAGTAAAAACGCTGCTCCAACTACAACTAATATTATGATGTCGAAGTTACCCATTTGATCACGCAGTGCATCTTCTAAACTATTTGCGAGTGTCACATTTAATATTTGATCATCCTCTAAGATTACTGATGCAATATCATCATTTACAGGGCCACTGATGAGTCTAACGTTATTTTTGTAAGTCGTATGAGTACTCTCTTCAAATGCGTCCTCTGACATAAACATGAAGTGGCCAGCATGATTTTTAATGATCGCACTAACTTGTGCTAAGTAATGTTTATTTTTGTACGTGAAGTTCACTGTATCATTAACACCAATATCATTTACTTCCGCAATCTTTTCAGTTATTGCGACAAAATTTGAGTCTATCTCAACTTCACTATCATCTATTGTATTAATAAAACCAAAGAACTCTGGCATTTTCTCAATCTCATCACTAATATATAATGTCACATCATCATCTTTAACTTTGACATTGTCAGATTGAATATCGATGTATGACTCATATAAACTATCATCTAAGTTTGAGTTATCAGTATATGTAATTAATCCATCATATAAGAATATTTCCCCAAACTGTATATCTAAGATTGAGTTAATTGAATGCGATATTCCAAATCCAGTTATTAATAGTCCACTACAGCCGGCGATACCGATTACTGTCATTAAAAATCGGGTTTTATTTCTGAATAAATTTCTAAAACTTACTTTATATAAGAAACTAACTTTTGACCATAACCACGGCCAACGTTCTAATAAAATTCTTTGACCACTTTTAGGAAGTGGTGGTCTTAATAAACTTGCGGCATTTTCACTACTTACTTTAAGTGCCTTAAATAATGCGACCCCAACACTTGCCATAAGGCTAATGAGTAATGGAATCCATAAATAACTAAATACAACATTTGAGATTAAATCAGGTGTTTCATACATAATCCGATATGCATTGTATATTAAGTTAGGGATTAAATAGAAGCCTAATAATATTCCAAGTGTAATTCCAATAAACCATGCCACAAATGCGAATCCAACATATTTCATCGATGCTTCAAATGAAGTAAAACCTAACGCTTTATAAATTCCTAGTTGGTTTCTTGACTCATCAATCATTTGCGTTAATGTACTTAGGGTAATTAAAATCGCCACACCGAAGAAAATTAACGGAAAGATTGATCCAATTGCCTCAATACGTTCACTATCGTTATAAAAGTCGGTATATCCTATAATTGCATCTTTTCTCTCAAAAATATGTAAATCTCCATGGTCAGTATTTTCAATTTCTAAATAACCATTTTTTATTTCTTCCTCAGCTTTAGAAAACTCAGCTGCGGCTGTAATCTTACCATTCTCAAGTTCGACTTTACTTCTTTCAATCTCACTTAATCCTGCATAATAAGCATTAACTCCTGCTTCTACTTGCTTGTAGCCTTCAGTAAACTGTACTTCGATTGTCGCTAGTTCTTTGATTTGATCATTCACTAAATCTTGAAGTACTTTTTTTACTTCTTCACTTTCACTCTCATTAATTCTTTTTTGAAGGTCCGCGATACTTTTCTCTAATGTTTCTTTTACTGTCTTATGACCGCGTTTAACGACATCTAAACGCTCTTCTAGTGTTCCACTAACTGGAAGTCCAAACACTAGCTGATCTATTGCTGCTTCAAGTTGAACTTTAGCGGCTTCTAAATCTTTTTCTCCTTGAACAATTTTTGCTTCAGCACTACTAATTTCAGCATTAAAATCAATTTTTGCTTGCGCAAGTGTTTCTTCCGCTTCTTTTAGTTTATCGAGTTCTGGTTGAATTAAACGTTGAAATCGATTTTTGAGTATTTCATCTTGATTTTCTTCTAAGATCTTTTTTTGCTTAACAACGTCGACATCATCTTCAAAATCATAACGAAGTGATGGAATAATATCAATCTTTGGTTTTAAGTCTTTCGCATAGGCAAATCCAGATATTTCGCCAGCTCCTAAATTAGTAAAACCCCGACTCTTATTTAAATAACTACTTGAAGTTCCAATTCCGACAATTTTTAATGTTTCACTTTCAAAAATATCATTTTCTTTAATGTAAAGTTCATCACCTATTTCAAGACCATACGCACTTTGAAGTAGTGTATCAATTAAAACTTCACTTTCATCATTTGGAATCTTTCCTTCACTTAGCGTAATATCTTTTTCAGTTTGACTATTTAAATCAAAAATATTAATGACATTATCAAAGTCTCTTGATGATGCATAAACGTTTGTTGAGTATGTTGGCTCACCTTTACTATTTAAAAGCTCATCCATTTCCGCTTTCATTTCATCATCAATTCCATATGCACTCATAACTGACAGATCTAAAACTCCGGCCTCTTGCATGTAAGCATCAGCCGTCAGGCGCATATCATAGCCGGTTACACTTATTCCAATGTAAAAGCCGACCCCAAGCATCGTAATAAGAAGTATCGCAAGAAACTGGAGTTTACGCCCTTTTATTTCTCTTAATATATCTTTTACCACTCGATATCATCCACCTTAATTACGTTATCATTTTTAACGTTTGAATAAACAAGACCATCGCGTATCGTAATAATACGATCCGCAATTTTTGTAATCGCCTCATTGTGGGTAATTACGATAACTGTCATATTTTGCTTATCGCTACAGTCTCTAAGTACTTGAAGGACTGTCTTTGAAGTTTCACTATCTAATGCACCAGTTGGCTCATCACATAATAAGAGTTTTGGATTTTTCGCAATTGCGCGCGCAATCGCAACCCTTTGTTGCTCACCCCCAGATAGTTGAGCTGGAAAGTTTGAAGCACGCTCACTTAAGTTAACCATTGAAAGAGTATCTAGTGCATTTCTTGAATCTTTATTTATATGAGTCGCAAGTTCCACATTTTCCTTCGCTGTAAGATTTGGGATTAAGTTATAAGATTGAAAGACGAATCCAACGTTATCACGACGATATTTCGTCATTTCTTTATCAGTATTAATTGAAATCTCTTTACCGGCAATTTTAACACTACCACTAGTTAATGTATCCATACCACCAATAATATTCATCATCGTTGTCTTTCCGGCTCCTGATGGTCCGACAATTACGACAAACTCTCCTTCTTCAATATCAAAAGAAATGTCTGAAACTGCACTTATGACTAAATCTCCGACATGATATTCTTTTTTAACGTTTTTAACTTCAATATAACTCATTCTATCCCTCATATTCTACATGTTTGATTTCAATCTCATTACCATTCACGTGCACAATCGCATATGAAGTTTTACTCTGATCACGATTATAAAATAATGAACCAGGATTTAAGAGTACAACATCATCAATAATTAATTCTTTATAAATATGTTCATGTCCATAAAATACGACGTCCGCATTAATTTGCTTCGCTTTTTCTGCTAAGTCAAAATAGCGACTATGACGCATATACTCATGTGAGTGAGTAATATAAAACTTTAAGTTGTAAATATCTAAAGTAATATTATTTGGATAAGTTACGTAATAATCATTGTTTCCATTTACCGTATAAAAACGATCCATAATCGAATCATTTAGTTCGACATCACCACAGTGAATAAAGACACTTGCATCTTGATTGTTATTTAAAACATTATATATTGGATCATATAAGCCATGATTGTCACTGACGATTACCATTTTATAATTATCTAAATAAGGAAGGACTGGATAGTCATATTTAAAAATTTTAAATATTTGATCACTTAAGACTTTAATATTGCCACTCGTATATATTTCAAGTGTTGAACTTCCTTCAGTATTTTCATAATAATCAATAACTGGTTGGATACTATCATAATAAACACCTGACAGCAGTCGCTTAAATATATCATCACAAATTGAATAATGTGTACAAGCGAGTAAGAAGTTTTGATCACGCTTTACATTTTTTAACACTTTCTTTAAATACTGTTCAATGACGTACTCATCATTGGCCTCTACAAGTGTCGCAAGCTCACTAAGTGCTACATAATCATGTTCCTTATTTAATAAATCATCATATTTTTTATTCTCAACCGTTTTACTCGTTCCAAATATTACTAAATCTTCATCAGTAAACTGTTTAGACGTAATCTCGATAATACTGTCAATTTGCATATGACTCATTTCATCACGTAAGTACTCAACATACGCTGATGCGGTATTACAAGCAATTAACACATGATTAATTCCTTTTTGATCAAACCACTGCATATTTTTTAAAAGTATTTCTTTTAACTGTTCACTCGATTTTTCCCCGTAAGGTAAATTTTTATGGTCGGCTAAAAAAACGATATCAAGATTGCTATGTTGTCGTAAATTAAAGACGACATTAAAGCCCCCTAATCCTGAATCAAATACACCTAATTTTTCCATACTATCACCCTTCTATATGTTAAAGGTACGGATAATATTTTCCGCAACTTTCTCTGGTACTACTTCACACAACTCTTCTAAAGTTGCATCTTTAACTCCTTCAATATTTTTAAACTTCGCTAATAGTGCATTTTTACGTGCTGGTCCAACTCCTTCAATATCATCAAGAATTGAGCGGGTTTGACTTTTAGAACGTAATTTTTTATGGAAGTTAATTGCAAAGCGATGGACTTCATCTTGCATACGACTTAAAAAGAAAAATAATTCACTCGACTTGTCAATATCAAGTTCGACATTATCACTCGTAATTAAAGCACTCGTATTGTGATAATCATCTTTCTTTAAACCGACAATCATAAGATCGATATTTAGTGAATCAATAATTTCCTTAGCCGCATTTACTTGAGCAATTCCCCCATCGACAATTAATAAATCGGGAAATGGCAGCTGATCTTTTAATAATCTAAAGTATCGACGATAAATTACTTCCTTCATTGAATCAGTATCACCTTTATGATCATCTAGCTTAAACATTCGATACTCAGCCTTATTTGGTAGACCTTCATTAAAACTCGCCATACCCGCTACTGTATCAGTTCCTGAAATGTGTGATATATCAAATATTTCTATATTTGTAATGTGTGAATTAAGTATTTCATCTAATTGCTTAGTCGCAAGTTCAATCTTATCTGGTAAAGTATTAACTAAGTTAAACTGTTCCTCTAAGTGAATCTTAGCGTTATTTTCACTCATTTCAATGTAGCGAACTTTCGTACCACGTTGTGGTCTAAATACCTTTTTCGAAATCTCATCTGTATAAGCTTCCTCATCATCGACAAATGGGACAATAATTTCTTTTACTAATGGATTCATCATATAGTATTGATTAATGTATGTCGTTAGCGCAACTTTTGGATCTTCATATAATGGTCCAAAGTGTTTTTTCGTATTTAAAACTTTTCCGGCTCTAATCTCAATTATGACGATTGCGATATATCCGTTATGTACATAGTAATTAAAGACGTCAAAGTTATCACTTTTAACGTTACTTTGAACTTGTTGCGTATCCGAAATATGCGAAATCGCATTTAGTATTTCTTGAATTGCGGCCGCTTGTTCGAATTTCATTTCTTCAATAAATACTTCTTGTTTTCGTTTATTCTCTTTAATTAAGTCCGCCGTGTCACCTTTTAAGATTTTTTCAATCTCATCAATCATATCTAAATACGGTTGTCTTTCAATATCAAAGGCACACATCCCCATACATTGACCTAAATGATAGTAAAGACATGCCTTACCTGGATTTCCCGTACACTTTTTAGTCGGATACAATCGACCTAAAAGTGTAATCATTTTACGGGCCGCCCCACTATCGGGATATGGTCCAAAAATACGGGCATTTTTATCTTTCTCGCGGTTTCGACTAATGACTAAACGTGGCCAGTACTCATCAGTAATTTTGATGTATGGATACACTTTATCATCCATAAATATTACGTTATAGCGAGGTTGGTGTTGTTTAATTAAGTTAAGTTCTAAGATTAATGATTCCTTCTCAGTTTTTGTCACAATGTAGTCAAAGTCATTAATATTTGAAACCATTTTTGTAACTTTATAGTCGTGGGCACCAGTAAAATAAGAGTTAACCCGACTCTTTAAACTTTTAGCTTTTCCAACATATATAATCTTACCATCTTTATTTTTCATCAGATAACAGCCAGGTTGGGCTGGCAGGTTTCTGAGTTTTATTTTAATTTTCTCATTCATAATTATATTATAGCATTTTAGATAAATTACAGTTCAACTAAGGTTGCACCTAAACCACCACTACTTTGTGGTGCATTACGAATATTTTTGACACTTCGGTTTTTTCTTAAACTATCATGAACGGCTGCCCTTAATTTTCCAGAACCTACCCCATGAATTACTGTCACTGAGCGAACGTTATTTAAGATTGCATTGTCAATAAACTTCTCTAATTGAGGGATTGCTTCATAAATCGTTAAACCAATTAAATTAATTTCAAGTTTCGCCTTACTAACTTTACTAACAGTAACATTACGCACTTTAACTTTTGGCTTATTAATATGAACGTACTCTAGTTTATTTAATTTAGTTTTTATGTTCATACCATTAACGTTTACGACGACATTATTTCGGTCAATCTCGACAATTTGACCATGATGATGCATGCCATCAACCTTCGCATGCTCCCCAACTTTAAACTTATGGACACTCGGTTTCTTCTCACTAATTACTTCAACTTGTTTATTCATTGCCGCTTTAATTGAAGCTGCCTTCTCAAGTTTTGTCTGTTTATGTACTTCTAACATTTCAGCATATAGTTTATCGATCTTATCTTGTTGGACTGAAATATAATCTAGTGCCGATTTTTTCGCATCTTCAATTATTTTTGAGCCAACTTCTTCATCTGCTTTTATCTTCGCTTCATAAACTTCAATCTTTTGGGCCAACTCTAATTCTTTTTGCTCAAGTTCGCGTTGTTTATAAAGAATTTCTTTCTCACTTTCTTCGATAGAAATAATTGCCTTTTCATCATCACTTAATAACTCATCTTTTAAAGTAAAAGCACGCTCTAATAGTGACTTTGGAAAGTCAAACTTAGATGCAATCTCTAAAGCATTACTTGCCCCAGCTAAACCTTCGATGAAGTTGTACGTCGGTGATAGTGTATTTGGATCAAACTCAACACTCGCAAGCATAATATCCTCACTATTTTGAGCATAAGTTTTTAATCCACTTAAATGCGTTGTGACAAGTGTGATTGCTCCTTTATTTCTTAAGTATTCTAAAGTTGCGACCGCAAGTGCCTCTCCTTCTTTTGGATCAGTCCCACTTCCAAGCTCATCTAACATGACAAGTGAGTTTTCACTGACATTGTTGACGATCTCAGATAGACTCGTTAAATGCGATGAAAATGTCGATAGCGCACTAACGACCGATTGCTCATCACCTAAGTCAATAAATATATTATCGACAATTGGAACAATGGCCTCATCAGCCACAACAGGAATTCCACACATACTCATAAGTATACTTAAGCCAATCGTTTTTAACGTTACGGTCTTACCACCAGTATTTGGTCCACTCACAATTAGTGTCGTGCCATCTTTTATACTATACGTATTTTTAACGACGACATCTTTATCAATTAATGGATGTGCCACATTTTCTAAATAAATACTTTGATTATTACTAATATTTGCGATAATTGCTTCTTTGTCAAATCCCCATTTAGATATTGCTAAAATCTTATCTAACTCCGTAAAGATTGATAAGTTATTTTCAATGTTTAAAACTTCATTTTTAACCATTTGACTTAATGTAAATAAAATACGCTCTTCTTCTTCTAATATTAAATGTGAAGTCGATTGTGTTTCGTTATTAAATCTAATGAAGCTTTCAGGCTCAAAGTAAATTGATTGTCCTGATTGACTCTCTCCGTGGATTACCCCTTTTGTCGTATTTTTATAATTATTGTTTAATAAAATTACGCGTCTTCCATTTCGCTCACTCGCAATACTATCAGCTAAGATAGTTTTATTTTTATTAATAAAGTTATTAATCGTTAAATCAAAACTACGATTGATATTAGTTAAGTCTTTTCTAAGTTTATTTAGTGTTGCTGAGGCACTATCTAAAACTTCACCATAACTATTTACTGACTTATTAATGTTTTTTGACAACTCATCTAAAATGATTAATGATGAGACGAGCTCACTTAAGTTTTCAACTTCACTCTCACTATTTTTAATTTTGCTTAAGATTCGTTTCGCACTATTGTTTAACTCACTAATTTTTAATAACTCAAGTCCACTTAGTAACATATCTTTACTACTTTTCTCCAGCGCAAAACTCACATCACTAACACCGCCTAAATCATACTCTTCAGCTAAGTTAATCATACTCATTACTTCTTTTACTAAGTTTAAGTTACGTTTTATTCTTAATGTATTGTTTGATGGCTCTAAGTTTAAAATGGCTTCACTTCCTAAAGAAAATGCCGCTCTTTCACTTATTTTTTTTAATATAACATCAAACTCTAAACTTTTATATATTTTTTTATTCATTTTCAATCTCCCATAAAAACTTACTAATTTCATCAAGTGATAGTCCACTCGCTTCTAAGTAATCTCTTAATTTACTCACATCTTCGACACTCGCTTGATTTGGCTTATTCGTAATAAAACTGTATAACTCATATTGTTCTAAATTATTAACTACTGATGGTACGACTTTTTCACTAATGTTTAAGATTGGACTAAGTAGTGAATTGTTAATTAAGTTTGCCCCATTCGTAAAGATTGGCATACTTAAGAAAAAGATCGTAATAAAGGCCACGACTACAAAATTTATTAGTCCAAAAAATAGTCCTCCAACTTTATTAAGTAAGTTAATTCCCGGAACTTTTGATACGAAGTTAAAGACTACGCTTAAAAACTTCATAAATATAAAGCCGGCAATAAAGAGAATGACAAACCATAGTAACTGATTTACTTTAACGTAGAAAAAATCTTGTAAGATCGTACTTTGAAATGGCACAATCGTTTTTGGACTAATCGCAAATAACTTTCCAAATGGAATGTAGAAGATCCATGCGAATAAAAGTGCCATCATTAGTGAGAATAAATTAAAGAACTGTTTAATTGCCCCTTTTTTATACCCGACTATTAAAAACATTAATAAAAACCCTATTATAATTACATTTAAAATAAATGTTGAATTGCTTAATAACTCCATATAATCACCTATGAATATATTAAGTTAAAAGCCTGACTTTTGCAACAAAGTGAAACTAATCTAACTTTATTAACTTAATTATATGTTAGAATATACCAGAGGTGTTTTTATGAATATAATTTCTTTAACTTTAACGGATGAGCAGATCAATCAACTAAAGAGTTCACTCTCACAGTTTAACGACGTCATGCCGCCGCAATACGCAAACTTTCGTGTAAGTGAGCCAAATTTAAATATTACGATCTACAATAGTAAAAAGGTCGTTTTTCAAGGTGCTCGTGCGCTTCAATTAGCCGAATATTATAAACCGTCCATTATTCTACCGCAAGCGGGCTCTGATGAGACCGGAAATGGTTCATACTTTGGACCAATTTGTGTCTGTGCTGCATATATTGATGAAGAAGTATATGCGAAGATTAAACATTTAAATTTAGATGATTCAAAAGTTATTACTGATGATTACATAAATGAGATTGCCCCATTTTTACGTAAGACGGTTAAGCACTCACTTCTAATTTTAGATAATACGACTTATAATCGTATTCAAAAAACGACTAATCAAAATAAAATGAAAGCAATGTTGCACAATCAAGCATTTATTAATTTAAGTAAACAAGTACAGCTGCCTAAAATGACAATCATCGATCAGTTTACACCTAAGAAAACTTATTTTAACTATTTAGTTAATGAGCAAGAAGTTTACACTGACTTAGTCTTTGAAACTAAAGCTGAAAGTAAGTACATTAGTGTGGCAGTTGGCTCAATCATTGCTCGCTACGCTTTTAATCAAGCATTAATTCAAATGTCTGATCATTATGATTTTAAATTTCCAAGTGGCGCAGGAAAAACGGTCGACATCATCGCTCAGGATTTCGTCAACCGCTTTAGTTTTAAAGAATTAGATAATGTCGCGAAAGTTCATTTCGCAAATACAAAACGTCTTAAATAATTTCTTCAACATTAACTTTTAATTGATAATCAAGCTGTCTAAGTTGTACTTGGGCAGCTTTTAACATGCGCTTACTCGCCTTTACTCCATCAGTATGGGCGTATTTATCATCTTCATATACAATCGTGCTAATCCCACTTTGAATAATAGCCTTAGCACATTCATTACATGGAAATAGAGAGACATAAATCGTACATCCTTTTAATGATGTGTAACTGTTTAAAATTGCATTTAATTCCGCATGGACGACAAAGGCATATTTAGTATCTAATGCTTCTCCGACATTTCCCCATGGAAACTCATCGTCACTACATCCCTTTGGAAGGCCGTTGTAGCCCATACCGACGATGACATTATCTTCATTGACAATACATGCCCCAACTTGCGTATTTGGATCTTTTGATCTTAGTGCTGAAAGATGGGCTACTGACATAAAATACTGATCCCAACTTAAGACTGTTTTTCGTTTCATTTAAACTCTTCTCCTATTCGATCATAATAAATTATGTAATCGCCAATTAAATTTTCCGCATGTTTCTCAAATCCAAGTTTATAGTAATTAGCGACAATCATCTTATCTAAGTCAACGCGCGTATCAAATAAGTTTGTGTCAAATTGATAAGCATACATAAACATTCCACCAATTAACATTGATAGTGAAATAAGCGCTGATGTTTTCGCACTTTTTAAAGTTTGCGCTTTAGATATAAACATCGCCGCAAGGACTCCTCCGACAAAGCCTCCTAAGTGTCCATACATACTAACACCTGGCATAAACGTAATAATAACGTTGATTAATAATGTCGTAATGATTTGATTACGAATATTTGGAACCTTATATAAGCCTGATGAGAATAAGTAGACAATGATTGCCCCCATTAGACCAAAGATTGCCCCACTGGCACCAACTGTTTGAAATGAACTGCTCATATTAATTAGAGCTAATAGTGATGATGTAAGCATTGCACTAAAGTAAATAAATAACATTTCTTTTTTACCGTAAACACGTTCAACTAAAATTCCCGTTTGGACAAGTGCCATCATATTAATTAAGATGTGGAAAAAGTCGGCGTGAATAAAGGCTGAAGTAATTATTCGCCACCATTCATTGGCACCGTATACTAATGGTTTGTATAGTGAACCCATAAATATCATCGAAAACGTTTGATTACTTAAGTATTGAACGATTAATCCGACGATAAAGAAAATAACGTTAATTAAGATTAAACCGTGTGTCCACGTAAACTTAAAGTTTTTCTTTAACTCTTTTCTTAAAGCTTTCATATCAACTTTTGGCTGACTCTCACGTTGTTTATATGAGGAAAACTTAACTTGACGTTTGCTTAACTCATGTTTTAAGTCCGTACCTATTGGCATTAAACTATATTGAATACCTGGGAATTCTTCAACTAAGATTGGTGAGATTTCCTCACTATTAACTTTACCTTGGTATAAGCCTGGTTCAAAAAATAAGTTTGTATCATCATGTGTAAAATGAATACTCATAATATCTGGCTGATCATTTAGTTTAACTAAAGCGTTTTTAGCTTTTTGTTCAACTTCATTTTTATTTTCTTTTAATTTAGATAATGAATCTGTCGTTAAGCGAATCGTATTAAAACGTGGACGATCTTTGTTGTATAACCAAAATTCATCATCGCTTCCACTTACTTTAATTTGCTCGTAACCATATTTTGTAACGAGAAAGTAAACGACATCTAACATTTGAATTGCTTTTTGTTTCATACATTACTCCAATCTGAAATAGTTTGTTTGAAATCATCACGCATCTCTAATTCGAATTTTAATAACTCATGCGTAATTGGATGGTTAAACTCTAAATAATAACTTTGTAACATTAGACTATCTGATTTAACTTTCGTTTTCTTACGATAAATCATATCTCCAATAATTGGATGTTTTATATATTGCATATGCACACGAATTTGGTGGGTTCTTCCACTTACTAATTCACATTCAACTAATGTAAAGTCTTTATATTTTTCTTTTACTGTAAACAATGTTTTTGCTTCTCGCCCACTGCCACTAACACTCATTTTCGTACGATTGTTTTCATCACGGCCAATTGGAGCATCGATCGTTCCATAATCATGAACTATTACGCCATCAACTAAAGCTAAGTATTTTCGAGTAATTGAGCGTTCTTTAAACATTTTTAAAAGTTCAGTATGTGTTTTTTCATCTTTACTTAAGACAATTAATCCTGATGTATCTTTATCTAAACGATGAACGATTCCTGGTCGCTCTTTTTCTTCACTCTCATACAGTTGAATATTCATCCCTAACAGGGCTGCGACTAAACTGTCACTTTCGCGTCCAGCTCCAGGATAAACGACTAAGTTTTTAGGTTTATTAACGACTAGTAAATAGTCATCTTCATATACAATCTCAATTGGATAATCAATTGGTGTTATTTCAAATTCTTCTTCAATAATTTCAGAAACAGATATTTCATCATTTAACTCTAATCGATAACTCGGTTTACTTTTTTCATTATTAACGAGTATATCACCACTCTTAATTAATCTTTGGATTTCCGCTCTTGAAATATCTTCTAACTGATCACTTAAAAATACGTCTAATCTTACTGTATTTTCTTCTTCATAAATAAATTGTTTCATATAATCTCCTCATGTGGGTTTCTAATAATATAAAATATAATAAGTATAACCCCTATTACTAATGCACTATCGGCAATATTAAACAATGGGAAATCATACGAAAATATGTAGAAATCTAAAAAGTCACGTACATATCCAAAATACATACGATCAATAAAGTTTCCAATTGCCCCACCTAACACTAACATTAGTGCAAATCTAAAATATGTTTCACGGTGTGTACTCTTGCGATAAATATCGACAATAAAGTAAATGGCAATTAATGTCACGATAAAGAAAATAAACATATTACCTGACAATATACCCCATGCCGCTCCACTATTTTTAACTTGTCCTAAGTAGAAAAAATCTTTTATTATTTCTATATTTAAGCGCTCATAATTAAAAGCCCAAATTTTAGTAATTTGGTCTAAAACGATGACACTTAATAAAATCGCTAAATCTCTTTTTTTCATAATAACCTCACACTCTACACAATATTTTAGCATATCCACGAACTTTAAGTAAGTCAGTGAATATTAAAAAAGTAGCTATTTTCATAACTACTTAACTATATTATCGTGGAAGTTTCTCAACTGTAGGTAAATCTAAGTCAAATGTATCAACTTTTACACTATTAATTACTAATGGTTGTAGTGGATTACCGTGTCCGCTTGCGTAGTTATTATTAATTTCTGTAATAATACTTTCGCCTTCTAACATTGTCCCAAATGCAGCGTAATCACTGTTCATACGGCTCATGTTCATTGGATCATAGTTTCCAGTTACGATGTAAAATTGACTTCCGGCACTATCTGGATGCATTGATCTTGCGAATGCAAGTGCTCCTAAATCATGTTGTGTTGGATTATCAACTCCATTACTTGAGAATTCTCCTTTAATACTGTAGCCAGGTCCACCTGTCCCATTTCCATCTGGATCTCCACCTTGTGCGACAAAACTGTCGATAATACGGTGCATTTCTAATCCATCATAGAAGCCTGAGTTCGCAAGTTCAGTGAAGTTTGCGACTGATTGTGGTGCATTGTCTAATTGTAATTCAAATTTCATTTCGCCTAGATCTTTAAAGTCGATCGTTGCGATTGGTTTGTTATTCATATTTTTTCCTCCTGTATTACTACAGCCTACTATTAGGCCTAATAATAAAATCATTGTGACTATTTTTTTCATAGATCCTCCAAAAACTTTCTTTATAAGCATATCATACTTTTATTTTTTAGTTATGATCTTTTAACTCTTTTAATAAAAGTTCGCGCTTATTTTGTAGTCTTCCACAAACTACTCGCTCTTGAAGTTCTTTTAATAACTCATATTTCTCTTGAACTGAATATGAACTATCTAAATCGTTAATTGAAACTTTTAACTCATCAATTCGAATGTAACTATTTTTCTCTACTTCTTTTATTAGCTTAACACTATCTAAGTTTAAGTAATCAAAGTCTTTAAAATATTCATATACTTTCAGCATTGTATCTTTTCCATACTTAATAAATAATAGTGAAACATCACTATATTCTAAATGGTAAGTCAACTGATCTAACACAACGTTAATATCTAAGCAGAATCGACGGTCTTTCTCGCTAAAGTGAACGTAGTTAAACATTTCATTACATGCCCCGATACGAACGATGTATATTAAGTATACGAGTAGTCCAATATCTGTTTTTAATATAGAGCGATCAGATATTTGAATGTTTTTAAATTTATTTTTTGATATAAAGTCAAAAAGTTCAGGAATAAGTGTGTATACTTCATTAAAATATGTTCCACTTAAAATTTGTTTAAGCTCATGACTACTGTGCGCTAAAGTTAAACTTTCGACATAATGATCCTTAATGTATGAGATTACTTCTTCACTAACTTTAAGGTTATTGTGTGAAATAAAACGTAGTACGCGTAACATTCTTACTGGATCTTCAATAAATCTGACTTTATAATCACCGATTACTGAAAGTCTATTTGCTTTTAAATCGTCAATCCCTAAATGTGGATCTAAAAACTCATTTTTTATGTAATCGTAGGCAATCGCATTAATCGCTAAATCACGACGATCAGCGTCGATTGTGTAATCATCAGTAAACTCAAAAGATATATTATTCTCATCATCATAAATCTCTTTTCTAAATCTTGAGAGTTCAACGACTAGATTATCCTCATTAATTTTTAACATTATTAACTGATCATTAATTTTAACTTCTTTCACATTATCAAAGAGATTTTTTATCTCATCTAAGTCTGCGTTAGTACTTAAATCATAATCAGCGTTAGAAATGTTTAGTAAATAATCTCGGACAAATCCCCCAACAATTACAGTTTGATAGTTTAAATCATTGATTTTCTCAATGATTTTTATAACTCTTTGATCAATATCCATCACTTTGGCGTTGATGATTAATTTTGTTTTTCGCTAAGTAGCTTTCGTATACGTCATTTTCGCTAAAGCCTAATGCTTTTCCGATTAACATAAACGTATTGTACATTCTTAAATATACGAATGAAGAATCTGTAATTCTAATCGTATTCGCATCGTTATAAACATTTAAAAATAGTTCTGTAAGCGATAGATCGGTTTCTTGATCATAAAATTTTAATTTTGGACGATCAAGCGTTAAGCCAATCGTTAGTAAAAAGTGAATACCATCACTAAACTCTTCTAACATAATTTCGCGCGCACTTGGGCCTTTTAAGCTCCAATATTTAAACGTACGTGTCTCATTCGCTAACTCACCAAGTTCAACTAAAAACGCTAGAAATCTTTCGTTTCTTAAGCTTGACTCATCTAAGTTATGCTCTTTAATAATTCTTTGATTTAATTCATCTTGAAGTTCATATAATTCATTTATCATTTTTTATCATCCTCATGAAAACATTATAGCACAGACACTCTCTTTACATTTTAGATAAGATTTTTTCACTTGAGTCTTTTTTGAATTGATTCGTATATAAACGATAATAGTATCCACCTAAGCTAATTAACTCATTATGTTTACCACTCTCGACTATTTTTCCATCTTTAATGACGATAATCTTATCACAGTTAATGATCGTTGATAAACGGTGGGCAACGATAAAGCTCGTCTTATCTTTTAATATTTCATCGATCGCATTTTGAACGATCATTTCAGTCTCACTATCAATTGAAGCTGTCGCTTCATCTAATATGAAAATAGTCGGCTCTTTGACGATTGCCCTTGCGAATGAGACTAACTGTTTTTGACCAAGTGATAAGCGTGAGCCATTTTCACCCACATCACTATCATAGCCATCACGCATATTCATTATAAATTCATGGGCATTAACTTTTTTAGCCGCATCTATTATTTCTTCATCAGTTGCATCAAGTTTTCCATACTTAATATTATCTTTGATTGAACCACTAAATAAATGTGGACTTTGAAGGACATAGCCAATATTTGCTCGTAGCCAGCCAAGTGAGCGACTTTGGTAATTTATATCGTCGATTAGTATTTCGCCGCTAACTGGCTCATAAAAGCGACATAATAGATTAATAATCGTACTCTTACCTGATCCAGTCTCACCAACTAAGGCAATACTCTCCCCTCGATTCACTTTTAAGTTAAAGTTTTCAAGAACGACTTCATTTTCAGTGTAATTAAAGTTTATATTTTTAAATTCAACATCCCCAAACATTGCTGGATAATTTTCAACTTTCGGATCTAAGATCGTTCCATACTCACTAATTACTTCCTCACTATCTTCGACATCATTTTTCGTATTTATTAACTGAAGCACACGCTCCGCCGAAGCTTGGGCCATTTGAAGTTCCGCAATTAAGCGTGCAATTTCACGTAGTGGTTGAAAGAATAAGTTTGTATATGATGTAAACATCATTAACATCCCAAATGGCATTACTTTATTAATTACTTCATTTCCACCGTAGTAAATTATCATTGATGATGCGACGCCTCCTAAGAAGATGACAATTGGAATAAACATCGCGGAATATAAGTTCGCATGTTTCGCACTACGACGCATTTTACTTGAGACGATATCAAAGTCATCTTTAACATAATCTTCAATTCTTAGTGATTTAATCGTCTTTGCCCCATTAATACTTTCAGCGATCGCAGCCGTAACTTCACTATTGTGCTTACGTGCTTTTCGCTGTTCGCGCAAGATTCGCTTTTGAAAGAAAATTGAGACGTATATTAAGATTGGTGTAACACTTAAGATTAGTAACGCCAGCTTAAAGTTACTGATAAGCATCACGATACTAATTCCAATGATTGAGATTAGTCCAAAAACACTATCCATTAACCCCCATGATAAGATTTCCGTGATTCGACTAATATCACTCGTTAAACGTGAGATAATCCATCCATCAGGGTTTTGATCAAAATATGAAAATGAAAGTTGTTGGACCTTCTCAAATGTGGCTTTACGCAGATCATAGGCAAAGTTGTATTCTACGACGCCCGTAAAGTGTAAGTATGTAAAGACAAAGACTCCAAAGGCAATTATAAATATGACGTATAAAATAATAAATCCGTAAAACTCAAACTTAGTTGGACTACTTACTGCTAAGTAGTCTAGAGCGTAACTGTTCATAATTGGAAAAGTAATATCTAATGTTGCGACGATTAAAAGTGGAATAAATACTTTGATTAAATATTTCTTTTGTTTCATAAGTATTTGTAATAAACCTTTCCACATTTTCGTATCGATTTTATTGTTTTTCATTTACATCGTCTCCAATCTCTTGATTTTGAACAACATATACCCGTTTATACAGTCCTTCTTCATTAATTAGTTGATTATGGTTACCTGATTGTGTAATTACGCCATCTTCGATGACGAAAACTTTATCGGCATCTTCGCACGTTGATATTCGCTGTGTAATAATTATTTTTGTCGTATCTTTTTTTAACTCTTTGAACTTAGCGCGAATGCTTGCATCAGTTTCAGTGTCGACGGCACTTAGTGAATCATCAAAGATAATTATTGGATAATCGTTAATAATACTGCGAGCTATCGCAACTCTTTGTTTCTGACCGCCAGATAAGGTCGTTCCGCGCTCTCCGACAACTGTTTCATATCCTAAGTCAAAGTTTTTAATAAAGTCTTCGACATTTGAAATGTAGGCTGCATTGTCAAAGTCTTTTAAGTTTTCTTTAAATGATGAAATCATAATGTTATCTTTTATACTCTTTGAAAATAAAAATGGCTCTTGTAAGATGATTGCGACATTTTTGCGCAGATGTCCTTTTGATATGTCTTTTAGATTAACTCCATTTAATTTTATTGTTCCTTCACTATACGGATAAAGGCCCATTAATAAGTGGATTAAACTACTTTTTCCTGATCCCGTTGGTCCTAAGATTGCGACTGTTTCGCCTGCCTTAATATCCATGTTTACCCCATTTAAAATATATGTATCATTTTCTACATATTTAAATTTTAAATCTTTAATTTTAATATCACCACTTATTGGAATGACTTCGCCACTCTCTAAATCTTCTAACTCATTTTCTACAATTTCATAGATACGACGTAGTGCGACGTTAACACGACCAATATCAGCGATTATTCGTCCCATATGACGTAGTGGCCAGACCATCATTGATGTGTATGAAATAAAGATAAATGCGTCTCCGATCGTTAATGTGTTGTTTATGATCATAATGACTGAGTTTATAATGACGAGTAAAATACTACTGAAGCAGAAAAAGTCGGATACTCCCCAATACATTGAAAGTGAGTCGATCATCGTTTTCCCCGCTTTTGATAAGTTTGCGTTTATCTTTTTAAACTTTTCATTTTCATAGCTTTCGCGATTGTACGCTTTAATGAGTCTTGTCGCTTGAAGGTTTTCTGAAATACTATTAGTTAAGTTTGATTCAGCTTCTTCATAGTTTAAAAAGTCTTTTTGAACTTTAATGAAAAAGACAATTGCGAAGATAAATATTATTGGAAGTAGTACTGAGGCAATTAGTGCGAGCTTTAAGTTTTTATTAATCATAATTATAAAAGAGATGACAACGATACTTATTGCATATATGAACTCACTAATTTGGCCGGCAAAGACGCGGCGAACGGTATCGATATCTGATGTCGCTCGTTGAATTAAATCACCGGATGCTTGGTTATTAAAGTATTCATATGGTAAGTGCATTAAATGATCAAACACTTTATTTTTTAAGTTGAATGCGACATTTTCGCTAATAATTCCATTTAAGCGAACGCGAATAAAAACGATTACGGCTGACAGTAGCGCAAGTAGCACAATTAATAAAGCGGCAGTCCATAAGTTTGAGCGAATAAAAGTAACTCCACCGAGTAGTTGGGCGATAAAACTTAAAAAACTATTATTTATTGGCTCTAAATTAATTACATTGTCGATGACAAAGGCAAATATAATGGGCTGAATTAAGTTAAGTAAGACGAAGCTACTCGTAAATATTAAAAGTAAGCTTAAATAGCGATACTGTCCCTTAGTAACGCTATGTAGAAACTGATACGGTTTTTTCATAATTTTCTCCTTAAGTATTAAAAAAGATACATCCCTACATGTATCCAAAATTATAAAATTATACTGGCTTTAGTAAGTTAGATGGCGATTTGATTGTAATAGTGAACTATTCATTTTAGCGCCCTAACCTTTCTAAAACCTTCTCGCTGATTAAACCGGTCGTAACTCCTGTGAGTACCGATAGAATTAATACGAGTGGTAAAGTTAAAAACACGTAATTAAAGCTATAAATACTAGCGATGACAAATGTCTGGCCAATCGGATGGATTATGGCACTGACGACACTTAACATCAAGATCGATGGATTAAATATTTTATCGACGATAATTACGACAATTGTACTCGATAGTACTCCGACAAATGACGTAAAGAATGGAATGTTGAAAAGATTACCGCGCATAAGTCCGACGAGTAGTACTCTTAAAATATTATTCGTAATCATCGCTTTTGGCCCATACCATTTTAGGACGATTATTCCGACAATGTTCGCAATTCCTAATTTAGCCCCTAAAACATTTAAACCTGGATCAAAGAAGTGTAGGACGATGCTCAAAGATAAAAAAAGTGTTAAGTGCATCATTCTTATTGTATCTTTACGCATATCTCCACTCCCAACTTTCTATATGATATCAAAATTAAGTCATTTTGTATATGTGATTAGGCGCTAATGTGTAAGATTTTATTCGCATAATCGAGTAAATCTAAGCTCATTCCTAACGTTGCACTCTTATAACATTTACTTTTAAATTTATCGTATAAAGCTTTATCATAATTACCTTCATTTACATACTGTTCGTATAAGTTTATGAGCATAATTCCTTCATAGTTTCGCATCTTACTTAATATTTTACTAACTTCCTCAGTTCGATAATGATTCGCATTACTATCTGCTTGAAGTAGTTTACTAAAATAGATGTCTGTCTTAATTAGTGGATAGAACATTGATGATTTTGATATGTTTTCATAGATGTATTCAATTATCTCATCATACTGTGCATAATTAAAGTTCATTTGAAGTTGAAGTAAGACAAACGACATCGCATTAATTTGGATATTATCTGAATAATCTAAGTCTATATTTTTTAAGTCTTCTAAGTTAATATCACTTAAACGAATATTATTGCTTACTAATGCATTTATTTTTAACATTTCAAAAAAAGCCTGTCTGCTTTTAGCATTATTTTTGATCGCCGCATAATTGTAGCCATCATTTGAAATTTCCACAAACGGCATCCAGTTCATAAAGGCAATTATGACACTCGTAAAACTTAAAATAATAAAGAAATTAAAAATAATTCGGTTATTTACGATAAAAGCTCCGATAAGTGCAATCACTACCGTTATTAAGTTAAATAAAACCCCACCAAAGTTATACCAAAATACGTCCGCATCAGATGAATAAGGTGGCTTCATTAAACATTGACCTAATGTTCCCGGTAAATTATGTCTAAATACTTTTAATTTATTAGAGTTATCAAGTTGGATTTGAATATTAAATATTCTAAAACTTAAAAATCGATAACCAGTAAGTAGTCCCATTACTAAATGTCCTAACTCGTGAATAACTATGACTAAGATGATACTAATTACTAATGAGATGAAATCATATAATAGTGAACTTTCAACATTCGTGAACGTCTTAAATATCATTATGATTGAAATACTCACTCCCATTACAACTCCGATTAAAACACTTCCGATAATATGTTTAAATGATAGTTTCATTTGAGCTCCTTATATAAAAAAAGTGATGTTTATCACTTTAGTTTGGCATGTAGAATTCTTCAACTAACCAGATGCCATCAATATTTCTTATTACAAATCGAGAATTCTTAATTACTTCTTCACCATCAATCATATAAAATGATTCCGCAAGATAATGACGATACGTATCAGTTTCATATTGAATCGTTAACTTAGTCTTCTCATAACCGTTAACTTTATTCGCTAAAGAATAGTCAGCGTATAGATTACCGTCTTCACGTTTTAATGCGACACCACTTTGTTTATTGTTATAAGTACCGGTAACTCCTGATAGCCATAAGAAGTGTTCACGATAGTTTGGTGTGAAGATTGCGAGTGCATCATCTTCATTAATTATTTCAAGATTAATATCATTATCTTTAAAGACGAATGATTTACCGTGAACCGCGACATTTGCCTTCTCATATAAGTATAGTGCTTTCTCATCGATAATATCGGTCACGCGGACATTCATATTTTCTTCGGCTTCATTGCCTGATACATCAGTTCCAACTAATTTGATTGGATATGTACCGACAGTTTTTAAGTCATATTCACCATCAACTTTTATACGATCATTAATTAAACCGTTTAAGCCATCAATTAAGTTAATGAAGAAGTTGTGGGAGTCAATTGATATTTGCTCGCCGGTATATACTAAAAGTTCTTTTTCAAATATTAAAAATTCGGGTTTGATCGTATCGACAACGGTAATTTCAATTGTCTTTTCCGCAATCTTATTTTTATGGTTTGTCGTTAATATAATTTCATAAACGCCAATCTCACGTAAGTTAACGTCACCTTCATACTCAATTATCGCATCATTTTTCTCACTATCTCCGTAATAAACACTGACAAACTCATCAATCATTGAAAAGTTAAAATCTTCATCACTTTGATTTAAAATGATAATATCACTATTTACTCTTATTTCAAGATCTAATGTCGTACATGAAACTAATAAAAGAGCCCCTAATATAATACTTAATAAACTTTTTCGCATATGCAGCACCTCTTTATTAATTATAGCGCATTTAAAGCATATTTCCACAAGAAAAAAGACATTCGACCGAAATCAAACGTCTATTATCACAAGAAGGAAAAATGAATAGGATCTTCATCCTGATTACATTATAACGCCCTTATGTGTGTGTTCTGTGAAAATCAAATAATCTTTTTTAAAGCTTCAAAAGTTTCATCACTTATGACATGTTCAATACGACATGCATCAAGTTCCGCAATCTCTTCATTTATTTTTAAATGATTAACGAGTACGGCTTTTAAAATTTCATGTTTCTCATTAATTTCTTTTGCTTCGATTAAACCTTCACGACTTAATTCAATATTACCATCATCTGCGACGGTGATTGAACCATCATTAATCAAGTTCTTAACCGCACGACTTACAGATGGCTTACTATAACCAAGCTTATTAGCGACATCAACTGACCTAACTAGCTCATTTTCATTAGATAAAAGAAATATAGTTTTTAAATACATTTCTCTTGATTCATCTACAATATGCATTCTTATCACCCCGTACTATAATATTATACAAATTTCCTTAATTACGCAACCTGATTGCTTGACTACAATCGGTGGAGATGATATATTATTCACATGTTAGCAACGGCTAACTAGGAGGTCTCTATGTTTACATTAGACAATATTAAAGTTAACGAGAAAGTACGCGTTAAAAAAATTAATTGTCCGATTAATTTAAAATCGAGAATTATGGACATGGGAATTACATGTGGAACAGAAATCTGCATTGAAAAATGTGCACCACTAGGTGATCCAATTCAATTAAATGTACGTGGTTATAACTTATCAATTAGAAAAGCCGATGCCAAGAACATCGAAGTCATAAAGTTAGGATTATAATATGAAAATAGCATTAGTAGGAAACCCAAATAGTGGTAAAAGCACTTTATATAATTTTTTAACAAAGACTAATCAAAAAGTTGGGAACTGGCCAGGCGTCACCGTCGAGTATAAAGCTGGTTCTTATTTTATGGACGAAAGTATCGAATTAATCGATCTACCAGGCATCTACTCACTCTCACCTTATAGTCCAGAGGAAATTGTTACCCGTGAGTATTTACTAAGTGAGCATGTCGACTTAATAATTAATATCGTCGATGCGACAAACTTAGAGCGCAGTTTATATTTAACGAGTCAATTAAAAAATATGGATATTCCAATTATAATTGCCTTAAATATGAGTGATATATTAAAAGATAAAATTGATATTAAAAAACTGGAAAAATTATATAAATCTCCAGTTATCTCAATTTCAGCTTTAAAAGCAGAAAATATCGATACACTAATGAGTAAAGCTCTAACTTATAAGGAAGTTCATAAACTTGATTTATTTGATCATAAAGTTACTCAGCACTTAAAAAATGTATTAAGTAAATTAAATATTGATAAACATCATCACTTCTATGCGATTAAACTATTAGAAAATGATGAGAAGATTTTCAAACAACTTAATATTGAGCAGTCGATAGTTGATGAAATTAATGAGTATCAAAAGACAGTCGAAGCTGAGTATGAGGATGAAGTTAGTGGCGTTATTATTAATCAATTATATGATTTTGTCACAAAAACGAGAAATGATGTATTAACTAAAGACGAAAATGAAAGCTTTACGAGTAAAGTCGATAAGCTTGTAACGAGTAAGTACTTAGCATTTCCAATACTGGCAGTAGTAATGTTTTGCTTATACTACTTTACTATAAGCTCATTTGGCGGAGCAATTACTGATTTTATCGAAACAATCGTATTCCCTGAATATATTTATGCACCAATTCAAAATTTACTAACTAACTTAAATGTGAATGTTATACTTCAAAGTTTAATTTTAGATGGATTTGTGAGTGGAGTTGGAGCAGTCATTACGTTTGTCCCACAAATTATGATCTTATTTTTCTTTATTTCAATATTAGAAGATATCGGATATATGAGTCGAATTGCCTTTATCTTAGACAAAATATTTTCCAAGTTTGGCCTATCTGGAACTTCAGTTATTCCAATGATTATCGGAAGTGGATGTAGTGTTCCCGCAATTATGGCAACACGTACAATCAAAGATGAAGGAAATCGTCGCTTAACGATTATGTTGACACCATTTGTCATCTGTAGTGCTAAGCTTCCAATCTTCGTCTTACTAATTCAGACGTTCTTTCCAAAAAGTCCATGGCTACTTGTCGCAATGTATTTCTTAGGTATATTTATGATCTTAGTTAGTGGACTAATCTTAAAAAACTTTAAAGCATTTAAATCAGAAGATAGTTCATTCATTATGGAAATGGTCGAATATAAAAAACCACAACTAAAATCTTGTATAAAAGATAGTTATCAAAATGGTATTTCATTTTTAAAAAATGCTGGAACAATAATCTTTGTCGCCAGTGGAATCATTTGGTTTTTATCATCATTCACATTTACTCTACAGTTTACGACAATTGAAAATAGTATGTTGAAACATATTGGATCATTTATTGCCCCAGTCTTTAAACCTATTGGATTTGGTAGTTGGCAGGCAAGTGTTGCAACGATGACAGGCTTTCTAGCAAAAGAGACAGTCGTCTCAACATTCTCGATTTTAGCAAACTCACAAAATGAGGCAATGTTATTAAATGATTACTTACATACGATACTAACTAATGCCGGAGCCCTATCAATGATGGTCTTCACAATCTTTGCGGCACCATGTTCAGCCGCAGTCGCCGCAACACGAAGAGAATTTAAGTCATGGAAATGGACATTCATTACAATTGGCTATCAAACATCAGTTGCATACATAATCGCATTTATCGTATATAACATCGCAAACATAATATTATAAGGAGGCATCATGAATATAATCGATATAATTATCATCATAATAGTTCTGATACTATTTATAAGCGCAGTAGTAAAAATATACAAAAATCATCATTGTATTAAAGGTGGAGGCGCATGTAGTGCTTGTTACTTAAAACATACATGTTCAAACGCCAACTTACCACAACGACAAAAACCATATTAAAGATATCTAACACGATATCTTTTTTTACACCCTAATATACTAAAACATATAAAAAATCCCTTAGTTTCGATTTAAACGTCGATAACTAAGGGATTAATCATTAATTAATAAGTATCTATATTAGTACTTTTCTTTCTTTGAAGAAATACATAATAACCAAATGCGACAATAGTCACAAGTAATGCCCCACTTACTGCATAGAATGCATATAGAAGTGTATTATCTACTTTATCAAATGCGACAATTGCCGACTTAATACCTTCATCTGCCGTAAAGCTTACAAACTCAACTGTATCATTTGAATCAGATGCATAAAGTAATACACCATCATCTAATGCCCAACCACGAATATTTTGCTTAAGTGAAAGTGACTCATCAACCTCACTTAAAAATTCTGGAGCTACAATTTCTGTAGAGTTTAAACTATTACCATGTAGTTTATAATCTTGAAACTCTTCAGGTACAATACTAGAAACAAAGTAAACTTCACTATCATCAATAATAATTTGACCACGATCAATAACACTATTATCCTCATTTAAACGATAGAATTCTGCCTCATTATCTTCATCAACGACAAGTTGAAGTGATAAATTATTCATAACAAACATATTCGACTTAACACCATCAACTTCTAACTCTTCGACAGTAAAGCCTAAATCAGTCATCGCCTCATCCAGCATTTCATCAGAATAAACATATCCATCATCACGCTTTAATAACTCTTCATCATTAGTACTAATACTTAACTTAAAGTCTTGAGTAACATCACCTAAGACTGCATTAATATCAATATCTTTTGTACCACTAATCTCATGTTCTAAATCATAAGCTAAAGTCGTATCTGATCCCTCAGCTAATAATACATTTAATTTAATTGAATCAATATTACTTGGAAGCTTATATGCATATTCAAATACATTAAACTCAGGAGCAATAGTCGTAATTACCTTCCCATTACGCTTAGCAGAAGTAGAGATAATCTCAATCCCTTCAAATAAAGGAGTCTTAGCTGCCTTCTCCTTCTCTAAAGCTTCCTCAGCTTCTTTCTTAGCTTTATCAGCCTCTTCAGCCTTCTCACGTGCTATACGTTCACGCTCTTCACGTGCCGCCTTCTCTGCGGGTGTTTCAACTTTTGGAGCTGGTGGTGTATTAATTGCAATAGTTTTATTAACACTTGAGCCTGAAATTTCAACCTCACCAGCTGTCACAGCATCAACTGCAGTGACAGTGACGGTAGTAGAACCGCTACTACCTACAGTAATGTAAGCTCCTGATCCATCTCCAGGATACCAAAATGTACCGCCGCCACTTCCATTTGAAGCTGATATTGTAAATTTACCTTCTCCACTAAAATTTACACCTACCCAAACTCGTTGACCTGGTGTTGCACTACCTGGTGCACTGACTGAAAATGATGCTGCATTTATATCTTGAATTGGAACAATAATTAACACTAATGCTATGAATGCAACAACTATTTTTTTTAATATACTCATCTAATATCCTCTATCTTCCCATAATAATATTTCTAATACGCATGTAATCTGCAGAACTAATTCTTCCATCTCCATTTACATCAGCACGCTTACTTTCGTCAGCTGTTAGCTTTCTTGTTCCCATTATATAATTTCTAATAATCATATAATCTAGAGATGATATTTTCTTATCTCCATTTACGTCACCAGTTGGATAACTCTCCACAGGTGGTTTTGGCTCAGCTGGTTTAGTAGTAGATAGATATTGTGATGATGAGTAACCTTTATAGTTACCATAA
>CAYWKT010000006.1:0-28509 GCA_964458985.1 uncultured Erysipelothrix sp. | reverse complement strand
TAAAATTGATACTATATTTTAAATACTAATTAAACTGCTTCGGCAGTTTTTTAATTGACTAAAAAAGAATTTATGCTCATATTGACGAATATTGTGCTTAAAACTAGCTTGCTTATTTATTATAATAAACTTAGGAAAGCGTTTTCACAATATAACGCAAATATCTAGGAGGATAGAAATGGCAAAGAATAAAGATTTATTAGTAGAAGAAGTAGAAGAAACTGTAGTTTATAGAAAAGCTAAATTATGGCAAATTATACTTTATGCATTTAATGGATTAGTTAATATGACTGTATTTACTTTAATAGGAATGGTTAGCTATTCAGCAAGTATTGGGTATGGTATAGCGACAGTAGCCGTTGGAACAATAATGACAGGTACAAGAATTTTAGATGCAATAACAGATCCACTTTTAGCATTTATATATGATCGAGTAAATACTAGATTTGGTAAAATTAGAATTTTACTTATTTCTGGTTGGGCTATTGAAATGTTTGGACTATTTGGAATGTTCCATCTCTTTAGTAGTAAAGGATATGGGATTGCTGTATTTGTATTAATGTATTTAATTTATGTTTTAGGATACACAATGGTAAATATAACTGGTCAAACAATACCACCATTACTTACAAATGATCCAAAACAAAGACCAACACTTGGTGTTTGGGTAACAGCATTTAATTATTTTGTTCCTATGACTTTAACAATTATTTTAAATGTTATACTACTTCCGAAATTTGGTGGAGAATATAATCAAGAATTCTTATCAGCAGCAGTAATGTTAGTAATTTTCTTATCATTTATTGGTCTTGTTTTAGTGAGTATCGGAGTATCTTCAGTTGATAAACCAGAAAACTTTGAGCACCTTGGAGATAAAAAAGATGAAAAATTAGATATGAAAGAAGTAGCTGGAGTACTTAAAGGAAATAGGCCACTACAAGCATTTATTGCGGCAGCAGCATCAGATAAGATTGCACAACAAACAGAAAGTCAAGCAATTGTTAATACGATGTTCTTAGGTATTATTATCGGTAATATGGGACTTGGAACTATGCTTACAGTTGGAGCAATGCTTCCATCAATTTTATTTGCGATTTATGGAGCTCGCTTTGCTGGAAAACATGGAAATAAAGAATCAATTATATTTTGGAGTAAAGCTTCAATTGTTATTACTATTGTAACTGTATTATTTTTAGCAGTTATTGATACGAGAAAAGTTGCTGAATTTGGTCCAATAATGATTGTATTTATTCTTATATATCTATTTGGTACTGGCTTTAAAATGGCAATCACTACAGCGAACACTGCGTTTATGTCGGATATTGTTGATTATGAATTAGATCGTACTGGAAGATTTATTCCGGCAGTTATTACAGGTACTTTTAGTTTAATTGATAAGCTTATTTCCTCAGTTGGTGCATTAATTGCAACTGGAACAGTAGCTTTAATCGGTTATACAACTGTAATGCCACAACCAAATGATGAATTAACATCTAAAATTTTCTGGACAACAATGTTCTTAAAATATGGATTAGCATTAATTGGATGGGTAATTTCTTTAATAGCGATGAATAGATGCGAATTAGGTAAAGAAGAAATGGAAGAATTACAAGTACGTATCGCAAAGAAAAAAGCAATTGAACGTAAGAAAATAATTGATGAAGAATTAGCTTAATAGGTAAGGATGAGATTGTGAGAAAAGTTATTAATATAAATGATAATTGGACATTTGTAAAAGATGTTAAAAGTATGTTTGGGACCAAGTTTAAAAAAGGAGAAAAAATAAATCTTCCACATACTTATAATAATATTGATGGCCAAGATGGCAGAAATGATTATTTTAGAGGTGCTGCTTGGTATAAAAAAGATTTAGGTAGTTTAAAATTAAATGATAATGAAGTGGCTTATTTGGAATTTAATGCAGCTGCGATTAGCTCAGATGTATACTTAAACAAAAAACATTTAAAACATCATAAAGGTGGTTATTCAAGATTTAGGGTAAATATTAGTGATTATCTAAAAAAGAAAAATGAGCTAATTGTTTCAGTAGATAATAGTGAAAATAATATAGTTTATCCTCAAGCGGCTGACTTTACCTTTTATGGTGGCATCTATCGTGATGTTAATTTAATAATAGTTCCAAAAGCTCATTTTGATTTAGATCATTATGGCGGAGATGGTATTAAGGTTACCCCAACAGTAGCTGGGAAAGATGCGAAAGTCTTAGTAGAAGTTTGGACAGTAAATAATCCAAAGTTTGTAGAAATTACTACAAATAATGAAACTAAGAAAGTAGCTATAGAAGATAATTATGCTAGTGTCGAATTTAATATTGAAGATGTTAGATTATGGGAAGGTTTAAATGACCCATATTTATATACATTATCAGCAGTACTTGATAGTAGTGATAAAGTTGAAACAAAATATGGTGTTAGGTATTTTGAAATAGATCCAAATAAAGGTTTTTTATTAAATGGAAAGTCATATCCACTGCGTGGTGTATCAAGACATCAAGATCGTGCTGGTGTTGGAAATGCGATTACAAAAGGGATGCAGATTGAAGATATGGATGACATCTTAGAAGTTGGCGCAAATACAATCAGACTTGCGCACTATCAACACTCACAAGAATTTTATGATTTATGTGATGAAAAAGGAATAGTTGTCTGGGCAGAAATACCTTATATTACTATGCATATGCCAGAGGGTAGAGAAAATACAATATCACAAATGAAAGAACTTGTAATTCAAAATTATAATCATCCAAGTATTGTAGTATGGGGTTTATCAAATGAGATAAGTGCAGGTAGTGAAGTTAATGATGATCTTTTAGAAAATCATCAACTATTACATGATTTATGTCATAAATTAGATAGTACACGGCTTACTACAATCGCAAATGTATTTATGCTTGAAACTGATAGCCCACTACTTCAAATTCCTGATGTTAATAGTTATAACTTATATTTTGGATGGTACTTAGGTGAGTTAGAAGAGAATGATAAATTCTTTGACAATTTCCATAAAAAATACCCTGACATGCCTATTGGGTTTTCTGAATATGGTGCTGATGCTAATCCGCAATATCAAAATAGTAATCCAATAGTTGGAGACTATTCAGAAGGCTATCAATGTTTATATCATGAACATATGTTAAAGATGATTAGTGAGCGTGATTGGTTATGGGCAACCTATGTTTGGAATATGTTTGATTTTGCGGCTGATGGCCGTGATGAAGGCGGTAAACATGGTGAAAACCAAAAAGGCTTAATCACAATGGATCGAAAAATTAAAAAAGATGCTTTCTATTTATATAAAGCCTATTGGAATAAAACCGATAAGTTTGTTCATCTAACTGGAAGAAGATATGTTGATAGAGTTGAAGATAATACCGAAATAAAAGTATATTCTAATTTAGATGAAGTGAGTTTATATGTTGATGGTAAGTTAGTTGAAACTCAAAAAGGAAAGTATATCTTTAAATTTAATGTTGATATTAATAGCAGACATGAGATAAAGGCAGTTAGTGGAAAGCTAAGTGATACTATCTTAATTAAGAAAGTATCAGAAGCTAATGAAGATTATATTTTTAGTGGCCAAGGCGATGTAATTAATTGGCTAGATTCAGAAGTTGTTAAAGAAGGATACTTTTCAGTAAATGATAATTTTGGTGAAATATTAAAACATGAAGAAGCTGGTGCACTCGTTAATAAGCTTATGAATAAGGCGAGTGAATCACGTGGCGATGTTGCAAAGCATGTAAAAGATAATAAAAGTTTAAATAGAATGTTATCAAGAATGACACTTGCATCAATATTAAAACATGCTGGCGATGCAGTAAGTGAAGCTGAGGTCGCAGCTTTAAATAAAGCATTACAAAGCATAAAGAAAGATTGAGGTAAATATGGATATATTAAGAAATCATTTTATAAGCGCAGATAGAGAATATAAAGAAGGTGATGTCTTTGTATTTAAACAAACATTTACCGCAAAAGATATTAAGAAAGCTGATCTTAATATTACTGCTTTAGGTATGTATGAGGTATTAATAAATAATAAAAAAGTCGGTGATCAAATATTTGCTCCAGGCTTTACATATTATCCAAGAAGACTTCTCTATCAAAGTCACAATATAAGTGACTTACTTGTTGAAGGTGAAAATGAGCTTATAGTCTTTTTAGGACAAGGTTGGTATGCAGGTAGATTTTTAGTAGAAAATAAAACCCAAATATATGGTGATATACCAGCAATAGCTTGGCGTATCGATATTGATGGAAAAGAAATTTATTCAGATAATGAAGTTTCTGAACTATCATCACCTTATGAGTATGCAGGTATATATGATGGCGAAGTTTATAATGCCAATCATAAATATGTAGTTGTAAATAAAGCTATGAAATTTGATGGATTTGTGCCAGATAAATTAGAGAAGACTTTAGTAGAAGTTAAGGTCCAAGAAGAAGTTAAAATTCATCAAATTAATGAGTATGAAGATTATACAATAATAGATTTTGGTCAAAACTTCGCAGGCTTTATTGAGATTAATCCTGAATTTTTAGAAGATGAAAATATAACTATTCGTCATGGAGAAGTTTTAAATCCAGATGGAAGTCTATATACAAGAAACTTAAGAAAAGCAAAAGCAACAATAAAATATAAAGCGGGTAACAACAAAGAAGTATATAGACCACGCTTTACTTACATGGGCTTTAGATATATTGAACTATCGGGAGTAAAATATCATGCAGGACTTATAAAAGCATTTGCGATTTATACGGACATGAAAAGAACAGGTTACTTTGATTGTGGAAATGATTTAGTTAATAGGCTATTCTTAAATCAATTATGGGGACAAAAATCAAATTATGTAGAAGTACCTACTGATTGTCCACAGAGAGATGAGAGAATGGGCTATACTGGTGATGGCCAAGTATTCGCAAGAACTGGTGCTTATAATTATCATACTTTAGATTTCTGGCAAAATTTCTTTGAAGATACAAAGCTTTCACAAATGGATAATAGTGAAGGTTATATTCCCGCAACTATTCCAGCAGCAGGACCAACAGATATTGGGTTTATAAGTATGCTAGGCTGGGGTAACGCTATTACAATTATTCCTAATATTTTATATGAGATGTATGGTGATACTTCAATTCTATTTAGACAATATGAAAGTATGAAGACTTTTGTTGAAGCAGAGATTAGACAAATGAAAGGTCATAATTTATGGCTTGGTGCTTCACTTGGAGATTGGCTAGCTTATGGTAAGGATGTTAAATTTACTGCAGAAAACAACAACCCAATTTCTAATTCTTTTATTGTTCAAGATTTAAAAGTATTAGTAAAAGTTGCTGAGATGTTGAATAAAGAAGCAGATATAAAAAGATATAGTGCTCAACTAAAAGCTACTAAAGCAGCATATATCAATATGTTTGTTGAAGATGATGGAACAGTTTCAAATGACTATCAATCAGCTTATATTATGGCACTAGCTTATGTAATTGATGAAAAAGAATTAAGAGACAAAGTATTGGCTAAGTTTGTAGAAAATGTTAAATCAAATGGTATGGAGACTGGTTTCTTTGCAACAGCATTTTTGCTTCCTTTATTAATAGAAGCAAAAGAGTATACCCTTGCCTATGATATTTTGTTAAATGATAAACTACCTAGTTGGATGTATCAAATTAAAAGAGGAGCAACAACCAATTGGGAAAGATGGGATGCAATTAAAGAAGATGGCACTATCAATGAAGATGTAATTAGTGATGACAACATGGTTTCATTTAATCATTATGCGTTTGGCAGTGTGGGACAATTTTATTATGAATACATATTAGGTATTAAACCACTGAAGCCTGGTTTTGAAAAGATTTTAATTAAACCAATTATTGATAAGCGTTTAGAATATGCGAATGGTATTTATGAATCGGTTGTTGGTGAAATAAAGGTTTATTGGAAGTATGAAGGTGATCTTGTTAATTTTGAAATAAGTGTTCCAACAGACGCAATCATTCACTTACCGAATGATGAAGTACATGAAGTTAAAGCAGGTATATACAAATATAATATGGAGGAAAAAAATGAGAAATAAAGACTTTTATATTGGTACCGCAAGTGCGGCACACCAAGTTGAAGGAAATAATACAAATAATGATTGTTGGGTACTTGAGAATATTGAACATAGTGTATATGTAGATAAATCAGGTATTGCATGTGATCATTATAATCGCTATAAAGAAGATATCAATCTGATGCGTGATGCTGGTTATAATGCTTATAGATTCTCTATTGAATGGGCAAGAATCGAGCCAAATGAAGGAGAATTTGATGAAGATGCAATTAATCATTATCTTGATGTAATTAGATATTGTAAAGCTAATGGTCTTGAACCATTTGTAACATTACATCACTTTTCTAGCCCAAAATGGCTTATAAGTAAAGGTGGGTGGGATACTGAAAGTGTTATCGATAACTTTAGAAAGTATGCTGCTTATGTAGTAGATAAAATTCAAGATGAAGTAAAGTTTATTATGACAATTAATGAGGCTAATATTAGACTTCAAATTGCGGATATATCAAAACGTTACCATCTCTTGGCACAACAACAAGAAAAAAGTAATGATGATGTCGCAAGTGTTGAAGGCAGTATTCAAATGGGTATGAACTTAAAGGCAATTATGGAACATCAAGCTTTAAGTGCTAAAGAAGGAGCTGAGGCTTTTGGAATAGAAGATCCAAACGCCGTCCATGTTTTCCAATCCGCAACCGATATGGAAGGCGACTTAATTATTTGTAAGGCCCATGTAGCCGCAAGAGAAGCAATTAGAGAGATTAATCCTAACTTAAAGGTAGGATTAAGTTTATCTTTACATGATTTTCAACCATTAGAAGGATATGAAGATTTAGCTGAAGAAGAATGGCATAAAGAATTTACTCATTATTTAGAGTTTATTGAAGAAGATGATTATTTAGGGGTTCAAAATTATACAAGGTCAATTATTGGAGAAGGTGGGCTACAGCCATCACCTAAAGGTGCAGAACTTACAGATGCAGGTTATGAGTATTATCCAGAAGGTTTAGAGAATGTTATTAGAAAAGTTGCGAAAGATTATAAAGGTGACTTGTATGTAACTGAAAATGGCATCGCAACTGAAAATGATAAAAGACGTGTTGCCTTTATTAAAACGGCACTAGAAGGTATTCAAAATACAATTGATGATGGTATTCCAGTAAAAGGGTATTTACACTGGACACTTATGGATAATTTTGAATGGCAAAAAGGCTATTCATTAAAGTTTGGTTTAATTGAAGTTAATAGAGAAACTATGGAGAGAACTCCAAAGGAAAGCTTTACATATTTAGCTGAATATAATAAATAGATTGGGGATAACTGTATGATAAAGGCAATTCAACAAATACAATTAAGAGATCATCTCTCTTCAATGGAAATAGCAGAAGAAACTCTTAAAAAAGTTAAAGATGCAGGGTTTGCTGCTATTGAATTAAATGGCTATATGATAAGAGAAAATAGTTTAAAACTTAGAATCTTAACACGAATAGGTGGTATGCCTGTAGGTAAAGTAGGCAGTCTTAATTGGCATAAATTAATTGCTAATAGTGGTTTAGATGTTATTAGTATTCATGAACCATTAGCTGGTATTTTAGATGACTTTAATACAGTTGTAGACTCCGCAAAGAAATTTAAGGCAAAGTATATAGTGATTCCTGGTATGCATAATTTTGATTATTCAAATAAAGAAACTGTTTTAAAATTATGTGATGATTTAAATAAAGCTGGAAGAATGCTTTTTGATGAAGGTTTAGAACTTTTATATCATAACCATAATAGTGAACTATTAAAGGTAGATGAACATAAATCTGCTTATGAACTAATTATTGAAAATACAGATTTTAAATATGTTAATTTTGAATTTGATTCTTATTGGATGTTAGATGGTGGCGTAGATGCTAAAGAGATGATGTTAAATCTTGGGTCACGCCTTAAAATGCATCATATAACTGATAGGACTGTTATAAAGAAAGGTATTGGCGGATTAATATTAAAATCTGCTAGTACTGAACTTGGTGATGGAAATATTAATATAAAAGAATTAATTGAAATAGATAAAAAATTAAATGTTGATGCCATTATTTTAGAAACTCATAATAATTGGATAAACGACAATGCTCTTGAATCCATGGAAAGAAGTGCTAAGTTTTTAAATAAGCATATAAAGGAGAAGTTATGAAAAATAAATATTATTGTAATCCATTAAATATAAATTATCGATATCAGTTTTATGATGATTATCAAAGTCAAGGATTAAAGATTGCAAGAGAAGCAGCAGATCCTTCTTTAATAATGTATAAAGATAAATATTATTTATTTGCGTCTATGACTTTATCGGTATATGTATCAGATGATTTAGTAAATTGGACACAACATAAATTACCTGATTATTTACCTCTTTATGATTATGCACCAGATGTACGTGTTATTAATGATTATGTATATTTTAGTGCATCAAAAAGAGGTGAAGTTTGCCATTTTTATAAAACAAAAGATGTGTTAAATGGACCTTATGAAAAAATTGAAGGTAGCTTTGATTTTTGGGATCCTAATTTATTTGTAGATGATGATGGTCGTATATATTTTTATTATGGTTGTACAAGTCATGAACCATTATGGGGTATGGAGCTAGATAGCGATACTTTAAAACCACTTAATAAAGAAATTGGTTTAATCGAGGGAAAACCATTTGAAATTGGATATGAAAGAGTTGGTGATAATCATTCTAAATATCCAAAGAGTGAAGAAGAAATAGATATAGCATATAAAGCATTTCTACAATACCAAAATGCTAAAGAACGTGATATTCCAGAAAATCATCGAGAAATGTTAAGAAATATGTTAGCGGATAGACCATTTATTGAAGGTGCTTGGATGGATAAATATAATGATAAGTATTATTTACAATATGCAGCACCAGGTACTCAATATGATGGTTATGCTGATGGTGTTTATATAGCAAATAATCCTTTAGGCCCTTTTAAACTTGCGGATAATAATCCATATTCTTATAAACCAGGTGGTTTTATTACTGGAGCAGGACATGGTTCAACTATGAAAGATAAGTTTGGTAACTTATGGCATACATCAACACAAATAATAAGTATTAATCATAATTTTGAAAGAAGAATTGGTTTATGGCCAGCAGGTTATGATGAAGATGGACAACTTTTCTGTAATCAAAATTACGGTGATTTCCCAAGAAGGGTAGTTTCAGATAAAATAGATCCATGGGAAGATCCAGAGTGGATGTTACTTAGTTATAAGAAAAAAATAGAGGCTTCATCAACATATGAAGGCTATAAAGTTGAAAATGCGGTTGACGAAAATATTAAAACCTGGTGGAAATCTAATGAAAAAGAAGGTTGGCTAATACTTGATTTAGAAGAAGAAAGTATTATAAATGCGATTCAAATTAACTTTGCGGACTCAAAGATCGATATTGAAGTTCCAGGTGAAATTCGTGGAACTACCCAGGCTCGCTACATTGAAGAAAAAAACTTAAAGACTAGATGGATATTAAAGGCTTCAAATGATGGAGTTAACTTTGATGTAGTAGTTGATAAATCAAAAGCTAATACAGACTTAGTTCACGACTTAATTGTATTAGAGGAAGGTTTAAAAGCAAGATATTTAAAACTTATAATAATTGAAGTTCCATATAATCAAAACCCAAGCATTTCAGGAATAAGAGTATTTGGAAAAGTTGAAAAACGACTTCCAATTAAACCAGCATTTACTATTTCAAGAGTTAGTGATTTAGATATGGAAGTAGAGATAGTTGGAGATGCAGTTGGCTTTAATGTTTTATGGGGAAATAAACCTAATAAACTATATAATAGCTATCTTACATTTGATAAGAAAATAAATGTTGGTGCTCTTATAAAGGGTCGTGAATATTATGTTAGAGTTGATGCATTTAATGAAGCAGGTATTACAAAAGGTGATGTAATTAAATTATAAAGAAGAGGTATTATGAATTATTATTTATCAATTGATATTGGAGCCTCAAGTGGTCGCCATATTATTACATATATAAAAAACGAAAAATTATATCAAGAAGAAATATATCGTTTTAAGAATGAAATCATCTTTGATAATGGTTCTTATTATTGGGATATTGATCGTTTATTTGAACATATAATAAATGGCTTAAAGAGCTGTAAAGAAGTAGAGATGATACCTTATAGTTTAGCAATCGATACTTGGGCAGTTGACTATGTATTACTTAATAAAGATAAAGAGGTAATACAAAATCCTTATTCATATCGTGATAGTCGTACTATTAAACACATAGATGAAGTTCTGACTAACTTTAAAGATGGAGAACTTTTTTATAAGAGCGGGATTCAACATCAAAGCTTTAATACAATCTTTCAATTATATAGTGAAAAAAGTGAAGTAAAGGATGAAGCTTATCATTTTTTAATGATACCTGATTATTTTAATTTTAAATTAACTAATAAGCTATTTAATGAATATACAAATCTATCAACCACACAGTTATTAAATTATAAAACATTAGGTATTGATAAAGCTTTATATAAACTATTAGGATTTAAAAATTATATATTTGAAGATATTGTTAGTCCGGGTAAATATTTAGGAAACTTTAGTAGAGAAATAATTGATAAGGTTGGCTTTAATTGTAAAGTTATCGCAACTACAAGTCATGATACTGCAAGTGCTTTTTTAGCAAGTAAAAAATCTGATTCAATAATTATTAGTTCAGGTACTTGGTCACTTATTGGAGTTGTAGTAGATGATGCTATTGTTTCAAGTGATGCATATAAATATAACTTTACCAATGAAGGCGGTTATGACAATACATATCGCTTTCTAAAAAATATAATGGGACTTTGGATCATTCAAGAAGTCGCAAGAAACATCGACTATAAGTATTCTTATCGTGAACTTTCTGATTTAGCATATAAATCTAACTATAATGAAATTTTTGATGTCAATGATAAAAGGTTTTTAAATCCAGATAATATGATTGAAGAAATAAAATTATATTTTAAAGAGAGAAAGCTTTTAGTTCCAGAAAATATTAATGATATTTCAAGAACTGTTTTTAGATCACTTGCACATAGTTATCAGGAAGCAGTAAATCATATTGAAAAAACATTAAATAAAGAATTTGATTATATTAATATTATTGGTGGGGGAAGTCAAAATAAATTTTTAAATAAAGAAATAGAAAGAATAACGAATAAGAAATTAATTTTAGGCCCAATTGAAGCAACTTCACTTGGTAATGCGGCTGTACAAATGATTGCGGCTAAGGAATTAGATAATATAGGAGTTTTTAGAAAGTACTTAAAAGAGGTGGATTAATTATGCAAGAGAGAAGATTTAATGAAGCAAAAGCTATTTATGAAAATTTTGGAGTTAATGTTGATAAAGCGTTAGCTAAGATGTCAGATTTTTCAATATCTATTCATTGTTGGCAAGGTGATGATGTATTAGGATTTGATGGTGCAACATCACTAACAGGTGGTATTCAAGCAACTGGTAATTATCGAGGTCGCGCAAGAAATGCCAAAGAATTAATGAATGATATAGATAAGGTCTTATCACTTGTGCCAGGAAATCATCGAATTAACCTACATGCAAGTTATGCGATTTTTGAAGATGGAGAGGTTGATAGAGACAAACTAGAACCTAAGCATTTTAAGAAGTGGGTAGAGTTCGCCAAAGAGCGCAATTTGGGTATTGATTTTAATCCAACAATGTTCTCTCATAAGTTTGCGGAAGATTTTACTTTATCTTCATTAGATGATGATATTAGAAAATTTTGGATTGATCATACAAAAGCTTGTATTAAAATAAGTGAATATTTCGCAGAAGAGTTAGATACTTATTCTCTATTAAATATATGGATTCCAGATGGTTTAAAAGATATACCTGCAAACCGTAATATTTATAGAAAGAAGTTTTCGGATTCTTTAGATGAAATTTTATCAATTGATTATGATAGAGAGAAAGTTTTCGTATCTATTGAATCAAAAGTATTTGGAATTGGACTTGAATCATATACTGTAGGCTCAAGTGAATTTGTTATTAACTATACTTTAAAAAATAATATTGTGCCACTACTTGATAATGGACATTATCATCCAACAGAACTTGTTTCTGATAAATTAAGCACGATGTTATTATTCCATGATAAAGTTGCCCTACATGTGACAAGGCCTGTACGATGGGACAGTGATCATGTAGTTTTATTTGATGATGAGACTAAAGAAATAATGAAAGAGATAGTAAACAATAATGCATTGGATAGAGTATTAGTAGGACTTGACTTTTTTGATGCTTCTATAAACAGAGTAGCAGCATGGGTAAGCGGTGTAAGAAGTACGCAAAAGGCAATGCTATATGCACTACTACTTCCACATGAGAAACAATTAAAACTTCAATCAAATAAAGATTATACTCAACTCTTATTACTTCAAGAAGAGATGAAAACATTACCTTTCTATGATATTTGGACTTATTATTTAAAAGAGAATGGTGCTAAAATAGACATGGATTATTATAAAGAGATAATCGAATATGAAAAAGAAGAAATGAGTAAGCGATAATTATGAAAAATATTGACTTTATTTGTGAGTTTATAGATGTTTGTAAGGAAGGCTATCGCTTAGGATGGCATGAAAGAAATGGTGGAAACTTAAGTTATCGATTAGATGATAATGACTTATTAAAGATAAAGCCATATATCAATAAAGAAAGCTTATGGAATACACTTGAATTCACTGTAGATAATTTAAAGAATGAATATTTCTTGTTTACAGGTTCAGGTGTTTATTTTAAAAATATTGATAAAGCAATAAAAGACAAACTAGGAATAATTGAAATAAATAATAGCGGTGATAAGTATCGTATTGTATGGGGATTTGAAAATAATCACTTTCCGACAAGCGAACTTCCGACCCATTTATTAAATCATTCTATAAAAAAAGAATATAGTAATAATAAAGATCGTGTAATTTATCATGCACATCCAACTAATATAATTGCGCTAACTTTTGTATTACATTTATCTGATAAAGTGTTTACTAAAAAACTATGGCAAATGGCAACGGAATGTCCTGTAGTATTTCCAAAAGGCGTTGGAGTACTTGATTGGATGATTCCAGGGGGATTAGGTATTGGAATCGCAACTTCAGAAAAAATGAAAGAATACAATGCAGTGATTTGGGCACACCATGGTATGTTTTGTGCGGGGAGTAGCTTAGAAGAAACTTTCGGTTTAATGCATACAATCGAGAAAGCTGCACAAATTTTGGTTAAAGTTCTTTCAATGAATTCTAAAAGGATTAATACAATTAATGATGAAGAATTACTCTCACTTGAGAAGTCCTTTAATATAAAGTTAAATAGAAAGGTTTTTAAATAAAATCTTTTGTTTAATATTTTGTCTGTTTGTGAACAGACATTATTTCCCTAAAACCAGATTAATTTCTGGTTTTTGATTATTAAAATTATAAATATTATAATAATATGTTATTAATAGAAAGTGCATGACATAAAATTATTAATTCATCCAAAACACACTTATAATTAATAAAACAAGCTAAATCATAGTGGTCAAAATTATCAAGTTGAGAGTGTCATCTTACTAACAAAATAAGAATGCAACCATATGATAGAATGTATACTTAGGAAAGGTTATGTGAATATTTATTCTAGACTAATATTAATTGTTTTAATGGGGGAAAATGATGAGTAATATTCAAGAAGTATTTAATAATCGAGAAGTTGCTTTTGGAATCTGGGCAATTATTGCAATATTTTATTTGGTTTTTGCAAAGTCTGTTCATTCACCTTTAAAATCGATATTATTAATATTATTGAGTCGAAGATTTGTTTTTCTTTACTTTATAATTTTTAGTTATTTTGGGTTAATGATACATTTTTTATATACAATAGGTTTTTGGGATATTACTTTACTCAAAGATTCAATTTTTTGGATATTATTCTTTTTTCTACCATTACTTGCTAAAACGCTGGAAAATACAGAAGGTCATTTCTTTTTTAAAAAAATATTAAAGGAAAATTTACAATTAATACTCCTAGTAGAGTTTATACTTAATTTTTGGACTTTCAAATTGATTATAGAAATATTGATTGTACCAATTAGTATGATTGTAGGAATTTTATACGGGATATCATATAAAGAAAAAAAATATATAAATGTCAAAAAGTTTTTAGACAAAATTACTTTCTTATTTTCGGCTATTATACTTATAAATATTTTAATAAACTTTGCTAAAAGTCCAAGTGATATAGTAAATCTATCGGTATTAAAGGAGTTCTTACTCCCATTTGTATTTCTTATTCTTAATCTTCCTATTGTATATGGACTATCGTTATATAATGCTTATGAGCGGGTTTTTATACGAGTTAAAGGGAGTGTGATAGAAAAGAAAAAAATTAAAAAAATGATATTTAAATTTTCGGGATTTAAACTATCTAAGATTACAGATATTCATAATCACTCATCACAAACTTTAGCTGTTAGTTTAACCGAAGCAGATATGAAAATAAATTTGAATAAACTAGAAACACGGCTATCAATGGATATTGGAGATAATTATATGAAAAGAACACGATTTTATATTACATGGTGCATAATTGGAATGATTGGCTGTATAATTGCACTTATAATAAGTAACCCTAATACTAGATTAGTCGATATATTAAATTTTAATCTTGTATTAGATATTTCTCGTATGAGAGAAGTAGTTACAAATATAAGTTCAATCGGTCTCATGTTTTTTTTCTGTTTTTTAATATACTCTATAGGATTGAGCAAATATAAAAAAAACGAGATTTCACAAGTTAAAAAATACGTTTTGTACAACTTATTCTATCTAATTAAAAGACAATATAATATGTTAGAGGAATTCCACTCACTTGATGAACCAAAAGAAGTTTTTATTCAATATGTAACCATAGCGTATGAACTCAACTTAGAATGCGAGAAATCTTCTTTTTTGTTTGAAAATCTTTTAACGAAATGGGAAAATGATTCACTAAATCAATTATATCAATCAACAACTTCTTTAATCTTAAGTGTTGGAATTGATGCATCTAAAATAAAGCAATACAAACCTCATGACTTCAATATGTATTATAATGAGAAAAAATCAAGCTCTATGCAAAATGAAAAAATAAATTTATTCGAGTATAATCTTAAAAATAGTTTAGAAAAATATACAGAGCAAATAGAACTGTGTTATGGAGAGTTTAGTCAATTCATGTAGACTAGTTATATGTTAAGAAAACCCAAAAAAGTTACCATCAAATTATTTAGTGTTGAAAAATCTTCAAAAAGTTAACACTAATTGCATAATTATTACTTATAAACTACAATATGCATAGATAATACTCATGTAATTACAATAGTAGAAAAGATATAGGTGATTTAATTGATAGAGAAATTTGATGCAATTATTGAGGCAGTTGATAAAGGAGGAGCTTACGTTAGAGTTCCTTTTGATATTAAGGAAAGATATAATAAAGGTCGTTTGAAAGTCACAGTATTATTTGATGAAATCGAATATACGGGTAGTATTGTAAATATGGGTGTAAAAAATGAAGACGGTAGTATTTGTTATATTATCGGAATTTTGAAATCAATTAGAAAGATAATTAATAAAGATATCAATGATTCAGTTGAAGTTACACTATTAGAAATTCATTTGTAATTATTGAAGTGTAGTTGAGAATATAGTTGTATAGTTAAGCGGATATTAAGGGAGGCTTACTATGCTTATTGTTTCATTCTTTACCGCAATTGGTGTTTTTATTTTGAAGACCTTTAGAATAACTAAAAAGTAATAATCAGTATATGTAATTATAGTAAGTAGTAAAAAGGGATTAGTCACAATTGACTATCCCTTTTTATGTGTAAATGATTTAAAGAAAACTCTAAAACTTTATTTGAATTGACTCTTCCGTAATCTAATCGATCAATTATTGCGATTATTTTGTTAGGTAATTTATCTTGTAATGATTTTTGTATGTAACTAACTTGAGGCGCAAGTAAAATAAGGTCTGCATTAGAGCCTTTTTCATATGCTTCAATAGTTCCATAAGCTTCAATATTGATATTCAAGTTTTTATCATTACATAAGCTTTGCATTTTACTTACTAGAAAACTACTCGACATTCCGCCCGAGCAAATTAAGATTATGTTTTTCATAATGAATCACCTATCTAAATTATACAATATAATTTAATAGATATTTTAATTTATTGAAAGAGTAATCTTGTTTTCTGATGGATCAATAGTCTCATAAGTTTCATTAACTTTATTTACTGTATATCCGAGTTGTTTTAAGTTGTTTACAATGTTAATTAATTCATCAATATTCGGATACTTAATATTAAAATGATTTAGTCCGGCATAATCGACTTTTTGATGAGGAGCACTAGTGCCATTCCATGTGTTTAATCCAATATGGTGATGATATTTTCCACTAGAAATAAATAATGCTTGATCGCCATATTTACTCACCACGTCAAAGTTTAATCCATCGACGTAAAACTTTTTAGAGGCTTCAATATCATTAACGTGCAAATGGATATGTCCCATCTTTGCATTTTTTGGCATTTTAGTCCACGGATGATTCTCATCATAACTTAATAGAAGATTATTAATATTTAGTGGTAATGTTTGCATATCGACTAACTCATCTTGCCATATCCAACCATTAGAGTCACGATCAGTATAAACTTCAATGCCATTTCCATCAGGATCATCAAAGTATATTGCTTCACTTACTAAATGGTCGGCAGATCCAATTGGAATATTATGTTGTGATAATCTAATTATTAAGTTTATTAAATCTTGATTAGTTGGAAGTAATATCGCAAAGTGATAAAGACCAGTAGTATTTCTTTGTCTAGACTTAATGTCTTCATTACTATTAATGATAAGTACTGGATTAATTGCATCAGTTGAAAAGACGACTTGATTTTTACTTTCTTCAATAACTGAAAAGCCGAGTATTTCTTCATAAAATATTTTTGATTTATGCAAGTTTACGACATTTAATGAGACTAAGTTTACGTATGTATTATTTAAATGATAGTTCATAAATTCACTCCTTACGTGTTATAATATGTGTATTACTTAATGTTATTGTAATATAATAAAACGTTTAGAGAGGATTTGATGATTTATGAGTTTAACTTTACCTAAAGAAAAACTAAGTGTTAAACAAATTTTAATTTATATTTTTTCTGGAATGGCATTTGGGATGATTGGTGTAATCTTATATGAGAATCAAATGATGGAAATAACTGTTCGTCATTTATCCTCTTTGTCGACAATGTTTCTAAGACCAGCTATATACGCATTATTTACGCTGTTTATTTCTAACAAGAGTGCTAGTTTAAAAAATTCAATTATATATAGTAACGTTTTTAATTTTTTTACTTTATACACATTACAAGCTTTAATTAGTAAGACAATCTTTATTGGACTTAAAAAATTTTTAATTATCACAGTTTTAATAATTTTATTTACAAGCATAATTTCAACATTGTATTTTTACTCAAAAGTAGATAGTTTTGTCGGGGTAATTTGTGGCAGTCTTATTTGTGCCTTTATGATCGGACAAGCATTTACTCATTTTGGACTTTCAATTGAGTTAATTGGATATAGTGAACTTATAATGTTACTACTAACGATAAAAATGTTATACAAAAATATGGATGAGACAATCTTAGTTATGATTTTTGGGATCGCCATCTTTTATATTATGCCTAACTTACATATAATGTATGGTTAATTAGTTTTTGGTTTTAAACATAGTCTTAATTGTGATAAAATAGGTCATATTAGAAAGATGTGTTTAAAATAGAAAAGTATCGTGCAAAACTTAAGAAAGATTTACTTAAGAATAAGTATGTGAGATATGGGGTATTGGGGGCCCTTATCATTTCCACATTATTTGGTTTAAACCCTACTTTTATTGAAGATTTCTTTAGTAATGGAAAGATTTTATTTACTGAAGACAGCGGATATCAAATTAAATGTATAGATGGAGATACATTTGAAATGAATGTCGATGGAAAGAAAGAAAAAATTCGTCTGCTTGCGGTAGATAGTCCAGAGGATACTAAAGTTAAAGAGAAGTATGGCGATGAGGCAAGCAAACTTACTTGCGATCTTTTAAATGATGCATTAGAAATTGAATTAGAATATGATCCAGGAAACGAGTATGATAAGTATGGTCGTAGTCTGTATTGGGTTTTTGTCGATGATCAATTACTTCAAGAGAAGTTAGTCGAGCAAGGCTTGGCAGAAATTAAGTACGTTCAAAAGTCGACAGTTAATGACTTATATTTAATGCAGCTTGAACATGCGCAAAATAAAGCGAAAAAATCAGAACTCAAAATTTGGGAGTAGTTAGATGAACATTGTTTTACTAAGTAAAGATAAATATAAAGGTTATCCACTTAAGATGGATTATAGCAGTGACTATTATTTTGATGTCGAACTACATAATGGCTTAAGTGTTAATAACTTTTTTATAACGAAACAAAAGTTTGAAGAAACGTTTTATAGGACTAACCAAACTGACTACTTATATGAGGATCATTTTGATAACGCATATGCGTATGGAATGTTTGAAGATGAATCATTAATTGGGATTATAGAAATAAATTATGAACATTATAATAATCGAGTTCGAGTAGTTGAGTTATGGGTAAAAGAAAGTTATCGAGATAAAGGGATTGCCTCAAAATTATTAAACTATGTAAAAGAGTTAGTTAAAGATGATTATCGAGCAATCATTCTTGAAACTCAATCATCAAACTATAAGGCGATTAACTTATACATTAAAAATGGATTTAGTATCGTTGGACTTGATACGATAGCGTATTATAATGATGATATTAATCGTCGTGAAGTTAGATTAGAGTTTGGCTATATATTTGATTAGAAGTAAATAAAAACCACCTTGCGGTGGTTTTTATTATTGTTGGATGAAATGATCTTCTAATTGTTTAGAAATTTCAAATAGTAACTTTTCATTACCTTTCTCAGCCATAAACATTGAACCTAAAAATAAGTTATCTTCATTTTTATATAGAGGAAGACTTATTGCCGGCTGACCTGTGATATTCGCAAGCATCGTATATGGTGTACGCATTAGTGATGTTTCAAATTGATCCCATAAAACTTGGTACTTATCATCAGCGTGTTCAACATTTTTCATTACTTCAATAAATTCTGGAGTATGGTACACATGATCAACTTTTGGTGCTGTGTAAGCCGTAGATGGCGTTAAATATAAATCGTACTCTTGGTGGAAATCATGTAATACTTTTGATGTATGATCCCAGAAGTTTAAGCCATGAACTAGCGCAGTACTACTTAATGATTTTCCGTATTGATACATTACCCATGACATTAATTCCATATCATCGATTGTCACTTTACGATTAATAGCTTGTTCGATACCTTCAAACATTGCGGCAGTTTCAATACCGTTGACCATATAGTATGTTTCCATTAAGCGTTTTCCATCAAATTTTGGAGTTTCATTAACTAGCGTATGTCCTAAGTCTTCAAGTAGTTTAACGGTTTTTGCGAGTGCTTTTTTCGCATCATCAGAAACGTCTAGTCCAACTGGAGACTCTAAGCTATAAGCGATAGTTAGCTTATCATTAACTTTACTATTTTCGACATATTGAAATGGAGATTCGATTTGTGTCGTATGCATGTTTTCAAACAATGATATCGCATCAGCAACGTTCTTTGTCATAAAGAAGTTAACTGATGCACCTTGCCATCCACGATAACCATTTGGTCCAACTGGCATAGCGCCACGTGTTGGCTTAAGTCCAACTAAACCACTATAGCTGGCAGGAATTCTAATTGAACCTCCTCCATCGCTTGCGGCAGTAACTGGTGTGAAGTTTGCGACTAGCGCACTAGCACTTCCGCCACTACTTCCACCTGGAGAGTATTGTTCGTTATTCGTAAGTTTTACCTCACCGAATAATTCAGAATTACTAATGTTTTTAAAGGCAAATTCAGGTCCTGTAGTTTGACCAATTATAATAAAGCCTAAGTCCTTAATCTTTTGGACGAAGTTATCGGTAATCATCGAAACATTATCTTTAAATAAAATTGAAGCATTCGTACTTGGTGCATTTTCTAACTCTTGTCCGATACTTTTTATTAAGATCGGAATACCTTTATAAACAGTATTACTATAGTCTTCTTTTGCTTCCGCTAAAGCTTCCTCAAAGCGAGTATATACAACCGCATTAACCGATTCATTAAAATCGTTAATTAAAGCGATAGATTGATTAATTAAATCAGTAGATGTTAATTCTTTATTTTCTAACTTTTGTGCAATATCTAATAAATTCATAAATAAACCCCTCCTATGGTAGAATATTACCATATAATAATTTTATTGATACTAAAGTAATCTAATAAGAGGGGAAAGTGTAACTAATGAGTAATGTGTATGATAATGAACAGTTTTTTAATAAGTATAGTCAAATGGAAAGATCAAAAGAAGGTCTAAACGGAGCTGCGGATTGGCCTACTCTAAAGCGATTATTACCTGACTTTAATAATATAAGTGTTTTGGATATTGGATGTGGATATGGATGGCATACAGCGTATGCGAGTACGCACGGTGCACGTAAAGTTGTCGGAATTGATAGTTCATCTAAGATGTTAGAAGTTGCGAAGCAAAAATCTAAAAACTTGAATATCGATTATCATTTAGGCGAGCTTTCAGATATTAATTTTAATGATCAACAATTTGATTTAGTTTTAAGTTCTTTAGTCATTCATTATATTGAAGATTATGAACAGTTAGTAAAAGATGTCCACACTTTATTAGATAAAGATGGATTATTTATTTTTAACGTTGAACATCCGACATTTACGGCGAATGGTTCTCAAGATTGGCATTACAATGAGGATGGTACAATTATGCATTTTCCTGTGGATAACTATTACGTCGAGGGAGCGCGTAATGCGATATTTTTAGGTGAGAGTATGCGAAAGTATCACCGTACGCTTACAACTTACGTAATGACACTACTTAATAATGGCTTTCAAATTGAGGCATTAGTTGAAGCACATCCAAATGAAGATATCATTCATTTAATGCCAGATGAAAGGCGTCGACCGATGATGCTTATGATTAAAGCTCGAAAAATAGATATTCAGTAATAATACACACAATTGTAATAAATATTTGGTACAATATGTATACTTAAAAAGGATTGGTAAAGATGAGTACGAGCTGGTTAGTATTATTTGATTTTATTGTCTTATACTTTGGGTATAAATACTTTTTAAATACACGCTGGAAGTCATACGATAAATCAATGCAGCGAAATCTGACAATTTTTTATGGATATATTTGTATTGTCATTTACTTAACGCTCATGCCGATATTAACTTCATTACCATCAGTCTTAAACAGTTCAATATTCTCGATGCATCTTCTACCATTTGATGATGTACTAAATCACAATGGGGATGCGATATTTCAAGTAATTATAAATATCATTATGTTTATTCCATTTGGATATTTACTCCCGCAAGTTAAGAAACTTAATTTCTTTCAAGTCGTATTATTAGCTTTCTTGTTTACGTTATCGATAGAACTGCTTCAGCCAATCTTAAACTCATGGCGCATCTCAGATGTTACAGATGTAATTACAAATACAATCGGCGGGATTGTCGGATATATTATATATAAAATAGTCAAAAAACTTAAGTCGAATAATGCTTAAGTTTTTTAATTAACAAAGTGATACAATTAATAGGTAAAAGTATTTAAGGGGTACTAAATTTAATGAGGTGTGAAATTATGAATAATGAATTAGGGGACTTAAAAGTATTAAATATCGTTGATTATGACGATAAATATTTTGATGACATTGTGGACTTATTTAAGAATACAGTAACGAATGTGAATAGTATGGACTATAGTATCGATGAGATAGTAGCGTGGATTAATATCGATGAAGATAAATGGCGTCGAACATTAAAGAGTAATATTTGCTTAGTCGGATTGTATGATGATGAAGTTGTCGGCTTTGGGGATATAAGTGAGCGTGGTTATTTAGATCGTCTGTACATAAAAGATAAATACATTAATAAAAATATCGGAAGAGAAATAGTAGCGAAACTTGAAGGTAAGGTTAAGATTTTAAATGTGGATAAAATTGTGACGTATGCCTCAATTACTTCGATGCATTTCTTCTCATCCATTGGATTTGATTTAGTTGAGATGAACTTAGTTCGTCGAGGTCCAGAAAAACTTATAAATTATCGTATGGAAAAGAAACTATGATTTACTTAATTTATGGCGCATCTCATACAAAAAAAAACATTGCTCGCTCAGAAGTTGATAGAGAAAACACTTTATCCATCTTTTAGTATCGATCATTTAAAGATGGGATTAATTAGAAGTAATAATACAAAGTTAACTGTATATGATGATGAACAGTTAGTTGATTATTTATGGCCGATTGTCGCTGAGATGATAAAAACAGCGATTGAAAATAATCAAAACTTAATTATTGAAGGATTATATGTTCCTAACAATTGGAAAGATAGTTTTAGTGATGATTACTTAGAGCATATTAAAAGTATTTGTTTGATTATGAGTGAGAAGTACTTACTTAATAATAAAGAGAATCTTATTAATTATCAAAGTGTTATTGAAAATCGATTAGAGAGTGATTTGGATTTTGAAAGTTTAATTGTGGATAACTTATTAAACTTAAATGAACATAAGAAAAATAATTATCCTTATTATTTAATTGATGATGTGTATAATATGGAGGATATTATAAGTGCAGTTTAAAGATAAGATTGTATATAATAATATAACGTTAAGATTACCTGAAAGAGCGGATGCGAAATTAATTGCGGAATATTGTAATGATAAGCAGTTTAGTTCAACGATGATTTCACTACCTTATCCGTACACAATTGATGATGCTTATTATTGGATAGATTTATCACATAAATTATTTAACGAAGAGAGAGCTCTTCAATATTTAATTGAGATTGATAATGTAGTTGTCGGATCTGTCGGAATGAGTATCGATCAGCAAAATCTTAGAGCTGAGATTGGCTATTGGGTTGCGCGTGATTATTGTAAGCATGGATATGCAAGTGTTGCATCACAAGTTTTAATTGACGATATATTTGACAATTCAAATGTTCATAAAATAGTTGGTCGCTATTTTGAAGGAAACGATGCATCTAAAAGAGTCCTTGAAAAATTAAACTTTGAATATGAAGGAATGCTGAGAGAACATATATTAAAAGATGACAAATTTTTGGACATTCACTATATGGCACTTTTTAGAAGTAAATAATAATTATTTTAACTATATATTAAAAACATAGCTAAAAGGCTATGTTTTTTAGTGAAATAATCATTTTTACCCACTTACTGAACTTTTTGATTTATTATTAATAGAGAGTGGTGTAAATTTATATTTACATCTATTGAAGTTAAGTTTATATATTAGTTATATTATAAAGTAGTTAGACTTTTTTGTGCGGACTATATAAACTACGATAAGTGTTTTTATTAGATTAATACTTTAGTCCTAAAGTATTTGACTTATCATTTTATTTCGTGTATTATAGTCAAATGAGTGATAGTTTAGCACTTAAGTATTGGAGGATATTATGCTAGAAAAAGATGTTGCAACGACATTACGCAACACCCATCAAAAAATGTCAGATATAATGCGCGCTAAGATTGCACAGCGTAAATTAACTTTTCGACTATTTCATATTTTGATACTTATTAAGGAAAATCCCGATACGAGTCAAAAGGATTTGGCGAAAACTATGCGATTAACTCAAGGAGCTATGAGTGGCTCAATTAAGCATCTTTTAAAACTTGGGTTTTTAAAACAAGTTCCACTTGAAAGTGATAATCGATACAATAAACTAGTTATTACAAAAAAAGGTTTAGACGTCATCGAAGATCATATTTTAGAAGTTGATGAAAGATTTGAGAAAATTTTTGATAACTTCAGTGAAAGTGAACTTACAGATTTAAACAATTACTTAAATAGAGTAAATACAAATTTAGATGCAATTAGTCAAGAAGATAAAGAAGGAGTGATTTAATGAATAAGTTATTACCACATATGAAAAAATATCGCCTGTATGCGATATTAACTCCACTGTTAATGATTTTAGAAGTTATGACGGACATTATGATTCCGTTTTTAATGGCAAAAATTGTCGACGTGGGAATTGGAAATAGAGATTTAAATTATGTAGTTAAAATGGGATCAATTATGATCTTACTTGCAGTATTAGGAATGGTGTTTGGGGCAGTTAGTGCGCATTTTGGGGCACGTGCTGGACATGGATTCGCATCGGAAATTAGACTTGAAACATTTAAACGTGTCCAAGACTTCTCATTTAAAAACTTAGATGAGTTCTCAGTTGCATCATTAATTACACGTCTAACAAATGACGTTAATACAATAGGGCAAGTTACTATGATGTCACTAAGAATGGGTGTTAGAGCACCATTTATGATGGTTGCGGCATTAGTTATGGCAATCAACATTAATGCATCTCTTGCAACGGTCTTTGCGGTATCAATTCCAGTTACGATTATTGTAATGGGATTCGTACTTACAAAAGGTCGTCCATTATTCAAACGTATTCAAAGACAAGTAGATAGATTAAATGCGGTTATTAAAGAAAACTTAGCAGGTATTGGAGTTGTTAAATCATTCAACCGTGAAAGTTTTGAAGAAAAACGTTTCGCTAAAGCGAACGATGCACTTCGTGATACTGCATTAACGGCAATCTCAATCATTGCATTCTTAATGCCAGTTCTTAACCTTATTATTTATGGAACAATCATTTCAGTTATCTGGTTTGGTGGAAATCAAGTTGTTGCAGGTACGATGGGTACTGGGGAGCTAATTTCATTCATTACTTATATCATGCAAGTTATGATGTCACTAATGATGTTATCAATGTTCTTCATGCAACTATTAAGAGGAGTCGCATCACGTGATCGTATCTTAGAAGTTTGGGAAACATCAACTGAAATTACAGAAATTGAACATCCTTATACTGAACTTGAAGATGGAAGTATTATTTATAAAGATGTGACATATGCATATGCTGGATCTGAAGAAAATGTTTTAACGGACATTAACTTACATATTAAATCAGGTGAAAAAGTTGGAATTATCGGTTCAACTGGATCTTCAAAATCATCATTAGTTCAATTAATTGCACGTTTATATGATGTAACTGAAGGAGAGTTAATCGTTGGTGGTCATAATGTTAAAGACTACTCAATTAAAGCTTTACGTGATCAAGTTGCGTTTGTTCTTCAAAAAAATACTTTATTTACAGGAACAATTGCGGAAAACATGCGTTGGGGTAATAAAGATGCAACGGATGAGCAAATTATTACTGCATTAAAACAAGCTTCAGCTTGGGACTTTGTTAAAGATGAGCCAGGTGTACTTGAAGCACCAGTTGAAGAAGGTGGAAACAACTTCTCAGGTGGACAGAAACAAAGACTTTCAATTGCACGTGCATTACTAAAAAATCCAAAAATTATTATATTAGACGATTCAACATCGGCAGTAGATATGGCGACTGATGCGAAAATCCAAAGAACATTTGAAGAAGATCTTAAAGATATTACTTCAATCATTATTGGACAAAGAATTTCATCAATTAAAAACTCAGATCGCATTATCGTAATGCATGAAGGTGAAATTGAATCAATTGGAACACATGATGAACTAATGGAAATTAGTGAAATCTATCAAGAAATAAATGAATCTCAAGAGAAAGGAGTTGGTGGAAATGAGTAAAGACTTCAGACAATTGAGACCACAAAATCCAGGAAAAACTTTAGTTAGATTATTTAGTTACTTTAAATACTACAAATGGTTATTCTTCGGGGGAATTGGTTTTACAATATTAGGATCGGTTGGAGCAATTGCCTTTAATGCGATGCTTAGTCCACTAATTGACTCACTAGTAACAAATTATCAGTTTAGTGTATTTATTAAATATTTAATCATTCTGGCAATGATTGCAGGAATGATCGCTTTAGGTCAGTACTTAGGAACATTATTAATGGGCCGTTTAGCGCAAAACGTTATTCATAAAATTCATGAGGAAATGTTTGTCCACATGGAAAAACTACCTATTAGCTACTTTGATACGCACTCACATGGTGAACTAATGTCAACATTCACAAACGACGTCGACATGCTGAATCAAGCACTTGAACAATCAGTTGCACAAATGATTACAGCGACAATAACTATGGTTGGTACGTTTATTATGATGTTAATTATTAACGTCTTCATGACGGCAATGATCGTCGTTATGCTATTCTTAATCTTATTTATCGTTAAGTTTATTACGTCAAGATCATCAGAAAACTTCCGTCGCCAACAATCTCAACTTGGGGCAATGAACGGTTATATTGCGGAAATGATGACAGGTCAAAAAGTTATTAAAGTATTCAACCATGAAGATGAAACTATTGAAGAGTTTAAAATTCAAAATGAAGGTTTAAGAAGATCAAGTATGAATGCTTCGACATTTGCGGCAATGATTATGCCAATCATGGGAAGTTTATCATTCGTATCATATGCATTTGCTTCGATGTTAGGGGCATACTTCGTTATTATCGGTACACTTACAATTGGTAACGTCGCATCATTCTTACAGTTCTCTAGATCATTCTTTAATCCTATTACACAAGTATCAAATCAATTAAATACATTACTTGCGGCAGTTGCGGGTGCTGAGCGTATCTTTAAATTATTAGATGAGCCAGTCGAGCAAGATGAAGGATATGTTAGATTAGTTGAAGTTGATGGTGAAAAATTCTGGGATGATAAAGGTGTACTTGTGCCACTTGAAGGTGCAATTACATTTGAACATGTCGACTTTGGATATATTCCAGGACAACGTGTTTTAAAAGATATTAACTTATACGCAAAACCAGGTCAAAAAATCGCATTCGTTGGATCAACTGGTGCAGGTAAGACGACTATTACAAACTTAATTAACCGTTTCTATGAAATTAACGAAGGAAAAATTCTTTATGATGGAATTGAAATTAAAAATATTAATAAGTTTGATTTAAGAAGTACGTTAAGTATGGTACTGCAAGATGTTCATTTATTCGAAGGAACGATAAAAGAAAATATTCGTTACGGTCGTTTAGATGCAACTGATGAAGAAGTAGTTGAAGCAGCTAAACTTGCGAACGCTGACTATTTCATTAGAACATTACCACAAGGATACGATACAGAACTATCTGTAAATGGGGAAAACTTATCACAAGGTGAAAGACAACTTCTTTCAATCGCAAGAGCTGCGATCGCAAACCCAACGATCCTGATCTTAGATGAGGCAACATCTTCAGTTGATACTAGAACTGAGAAACTAATTGCCCACGGTATGGACAAATTAATGAAAGGTCGTACGACATTCGTTATTGCTCACCGTCTATCGACAGTTAGAGACTCTAACGCAATTATGGTACTTGAAGCAGGGGAAATTATTGAACGTGGAGATCATGACGTTCTAATGGAACAAAAAGGTCGTTACTACGATTTAAATACAGGTACAATTGAATTAGAATAATTAATTAAATATGACCCTATCGGATAGACGGTAGGGTTTTTTAATACTTAAAATAATTAAGAAAATAACTATTAAAATATAGAGCATAAGAGACCTCACTTTTAGATTAATTTGTAATAATTAATTAAGGAGGTCTTTTTTATGACTAATGAAAAATTAATAGAAATTTTAGAAGAAAGATTTCAGGCAAATATGCACCTACATGAGAACATCAAATGGGAAGATGTCGTAGTTCGCTTAACTGATCAAGTACTTGAATCATTAATGTTAATGGAGTTAAGTATGGGCGAGCCTGATGTAGTGAAGTATGATGAAGTTAATGATAAATATGTCTTCTTTGATACAGTAAAAGAATCACCGGATGAGCGTGGTTCAATTACTTATGATCAAGAAGCTGAAAATATTCGCCTAAAGAAAAATATGCCGACTAAAGGAAATGCTGTTACACTCGCAAAAGTTTCAGATACGAAGCTTTTAGATGAGGATGATTACTTTTTCTTACAAAGTTTAGCCGATTTTGATTTAAAGCGATCAGTATGGTTAAAAACTCCTGATTCAGTTAGAGAAAAAGGAGGAGCACTGTTTGGTGATAAGCGTTATGGACGCGTATTTATCTATCATAATGGAGCTGATTCGTTTTATAAAAGCCGTGGTTTTAGAAGTAAATTAGAAGTATAGTAAAGACTGTTTAATTATAATTAGTATTAGTGATAACATAAGAATGTACAAAAGTGATCACATAAGAATGTACAATCAG
>CAYWKT010000005.1:0-30226 GCA_964458985.1 uncultured Erysipelothrix sp. | reverse complement strand
CGAGTTAAGTAAATCATTAAAACTAGTACTATGAGAATAATCGTAGTACTTTTTTTATGCTTTTTATTGACAACTGTTCTCTACTGTTATACACTGTTTACAGGAGGTGCTTATGCGAATAATTATTAATAATAACTCAATGATTCCAATTTACGAGCAAATTTTTGATCAGATTAAGCAAATGATCATTGATGAAGAGTTAATAGAAAATAGTCCATTACCTTCAGTTAGAAGTTTGGCTAAAGATTTAAAAATAAGTGCACTTACTGTTAAGAAAGCATATGACTTACTTGAGTCAGAAGGCTTTAGTACGACTGTCCATGGAAAAGGTAGTTATGTTTTAAAAGTAAACTCAAACGTAATAAAAGAAGAAATGATTAAAAATATTCAAGATGACTTTGACAAGACGATTGTAAAGGCTAAACTTAGCGGCTTAAGTAAAGATGAAATTATTGAGTTATTTAATATTTTAATAGAGGAGACTATATGATAAAAGTAGAAAAATTAAAAAAATCATACGCTAACTTTAACTTAGATGTTTCACTTAAAGTTAAGGCAAATTCGATTGTCGGCTTAATTGGTCAAAATGGTTCAGGAAAAAGTACGACGTTTAAAGCGATCTTAGATTTAATTAACTATGATAGTGGTTCAATTGAAATCTTTAATGAAAGTGCAAAGGATTTAAGTAATTTGGATAAAAGTAAGATTGGAGTCGTCTTAAGTGATTCAGGATTTAGTGGATATTTAAATGTAGTTGACGTTAAAAAAATTGTGAAAGCAATGTATCAAAATTTTGATCATCAATTATTTGATGAGTTAATTATTAAATATGCCCTGCCTGTGAATAAGCAAATTAAAGAATTTTCGAGTGGAATGAAAGCAAAATTAAAGTTAATCGTTGCCATATCCCATAATCCTTCATTACTCATCTTAGATGAGCCGACAGCTGGATTAGATGTTATTGCAAGGGATGATATATTATCGATGTTAAGAGCGTATATGGACAGTGATAATGAGCACTCTATCTTAATTAGTTCACACATCTCATCTGATTTAGAAAGTTTATGCGATGATATTTACATGATTGATCAAGGTAAGATTATTATGCATGAAAATATTGATACTTTATTAAATGAGTTCGCAATCATTAAAGTTAGTAATGATGACTATGAGCAACTTGATAAAAATTATGTTAAAAAAATATTGCCAGAAAGTTATGGTTATAAAGTTTTAGTTAAAGAGAAAGACTACTACTTAGAAAACTTTAAACACCTTACGATTGAAAAAAGTAGTATTGATGAAATTATATATTTAATGATTAAAGGAGAAAGCGTATGAAAGGCTTACTAATAAAAGACTACATGTTATTAAAAAATCAAAAATCTTATTTTATGACATTGTTCTTAACTTTCACAGTTATTTCAATCGTCTCAAAATCATTCTCAATGATAATTACAACTGTACCAATTATTCTATCGATGTTTACATTAAGTACAATTAGTTATGATGAGTTTGACAATGGTAATGATTTCTTATTTACACTACCATTTAGTCGAAATCAGTATGTAATTAGTAAATATTTATTTGGAATGTCTGTCGGATCAATAACAAGTATGTTCGCTACTATTTTAGTTTACTTTATTGAACTTAAAATGGGATTGTTTGATAATGGATTATTTGAAGTAATGATGGCCGCACTTTGTATGTTGAACATATTTTTGGCAGTAATGATCCCCATCCAATTAAAGTATGGAAGTGAACGTGGTCGTTTAGTAAACTTTATTGCTTTAGTTATTATTGGCTCTTTCGCAAGTTTAACGATGTACATTCTCAAACTGCTTTCGATAGATATAACTCAGTTATTAATAATGTTAAGTTTAATGAGTAAGTATATTGTAATGAGTATATTATTGTTAATTAGTTTGTCGATTATATTTATATCAATGCTTATTAGTTTTAAAATTATGCATAATAAGCAATTCTAACACATCAATGATGTGTTTTTTCTTTAAATAAAAACACTGCACTGCAGTGTTATAAATGTTCGAATTTTTCACTATCTAAGTATTCGATAGTTGCATCTAAATCTTTTTGGACTGATTTGACGCGGATACTTAAATCAAGAGCCGTACTTGATGCAAGTTTTTGTTGATATTTTATGACATCGCTACAATCATCGTCACACTTAACTACGTACACTTCGTAGCAACCATATGCTAGTTTATCTGGCATAACAGTATTTAAATGTGAGATGCGATAGTCGTAAACCTCATTGTATCTAAGGTTTGCGCGATTTACTTTATCAATTGGGTATTCGGTTTCATTAATTTGAAAGATTCCATTACGATAAGCACTACGCATATAGACTAATGTCAGATTTACTCTTTTTCGTAATGCTTCCATATTGTACTCTGACATGTTATCACTCTTCCTATTGAAATTATACATAACTTAGACATTTTAAGCAATGAAAAAATATTTAAACTGTGTGAATTATGGTATTATATATACTGACAGAAATGAGGATTTTATGGAGATAGTAACAACATTCAAAGGTGGATTTGACGATTTAAGTGACTACGAAAGTATCGTAGTTGCGCCAGAAGTTTTCGCAATCGCAAATGACCATACCTTTTCAAATAAGCAAATTGAAGGATTAGCGAGACTTTGTAATCAACAAAATAAAAAAATGTACATTTTAGTAAACAAAATGATGTTTGATGAAGACTTAGATAACTTAAAAATTCATTTAGAGTGGATTAAAACATTAGATGTCGATGGAATTTACTTCGCAGATCTTGCGGTCTATATGATTGCGCGTGATTTAGACATGCATAATCTTCTAATATATGCGCCAGGAATGACGATTGTAAATAGTGAAGATGTAAAAGAATACTTAGACTTAGGCATTCTTGGATTAGAGTTAGCTAATGAGTTAACACTTGATGAGAAAATTTTAATCGCCAAAAACAATCCGAATAAAGTAGGAATTGTCATCGGCGGCTATCTTTTAATGTCTTATAGTAAGCGTAAAGTATTATCAAACTACTTTAGAGAAATTAATAAAGAGATTAATTTAGATGAAAACTATGATTTACGTCTAGTTGAAAAGACACGTCCAGGGAAAATGCCTGTGTATGAGGATGAAAATGGTAGTTATATTTATAGTGAATATATTTTACACAGTTACAATTATTTAAAGCAGTTAAGTGAAACACCGTTTAAATATTTTAGATTAGATGGTATTTTCTTAGACCAAAATTTAATAAAAGATTTACTAAATAGTTATGAGGCAATTCTTTTAGGAAGAGAAGATGATTTCTTCAGTTATATTCAAGATAAATATCCAACATTAAACTTTGACGATATTTTCTATCTAAATAAGACGAGTGAGGTAAAATAATGAATAATAATATTGAGTTATTAGCACCCGCAGGTGATTTAGATCGTTTAAAGATTGCTGTAATGTATGGCGCAAATGCGGTATTTATTGGTGGTAAACGATTTTCACTAAGAAGTCGTGCATCAAACTTTGACATTAGTGCCATAGCGGAAGGTGTCGAATTTGCGAAAGAGTACAATGCCGCAATTCATGTGACAATTAATATGCTGCCGCATGATGAAGATTTAGAAGGATTAAAAGAATACATTTTACAACTTGAAGAAGCTGGGGTTAGTGCTGTTATATGCGCCAGTTTATACATAGCCAAAAAAGTTCTTTCATTAAATACAACGATGGAAGTTCATCTTTCAACCCAACAATCAGCGCTAAATCATTTAGCGGTTAAGTTTTATGAAGAGATGGGAATTAAAAGAGTCGTATTAGGTCGAGAGTTATCAATGGATCAAATTGATCATGTCGTCCAAAATAGTAAAATCGACATTGAGGCATTTATTCACGGAGGAATGTGTTCAAACTATTCAGGACGTTGTACACTAAGTAACTTTATGACAATGCGTGATGCAAACCGTGGTGGTTGTGCGCAATCATGTCGTTGGAGTTATGAAGTATTAGAAAATGATGAAGTTATCTCAGATCCTAATGTTTTATACTCGCAAAGTTCAAAAGACTTAATGGCTGCAAAGTTCATTACAAAATTAATTGATAGTAATGTCGCAAGTTTAAAAATTGAAGGGCGCATGAAATCTTTATACTATATCGCAACAGTTGTCCGCGGTTATCGTCATTTAATTGATGAGTATTACAAGCTTGGTTCAGTATCAGAAGAATCACTACAAAAACATATTAAAGAAATTACGCGTGCTGAAAATCGTCCAGTCGCAAGTGGGTTTTATGAAAAAGATCCAACTGAAGCTGAACATATTTATCGCTCACACGCTGAAAATGTCACACATGACTTTTTAGGTATGGTTTTAAAAGTTGAAAACAATCGTGCGTTAATTGAAGTTAGAAATAAATTTGAAGATGGCGATATATTAGAATTCTTTGGTCCAGCAAGCGAAGTGTACCATTATGAGTTTAAATCAGCGATTATTGATGATAGTGATGAAGTAATTACTATTTGCAATAAGCCAATGATGAAAGTTTGGATCGATATCGATTTAGATATTAAGGAAAATTACTTTATTCGTAAAGGTCAATAATCACTATGAGTGTTAATGTGATAAAATAGAGGTGTAAAATGAGTCAATATGTAGAAGGAATATTATCGGCGAAAGCTGTCATAGAAGCTGGAAAGCGCGAAGTGTTTAAATTATTAATTAGTAATAAAAAACATAACCGTAATCTTGCCTACTTAATTAGAATTGCGAAAGCTAAAAATATTGAAGTTGAGTTTACAAGTAGTGACGTCATTAATGAAATCACTGATAGTGAGAATCATGGTGGAGTCGTAGCTTTAGTAGGTGAGCGTGCTTATGATAGTTTAGATTCAATGTTAGAAAAAGATAAAGTGTTCATTGCGATATTAGAAGGAATTGAAGATCCATTTAATTTTGGTTATTGTCTGCGTAGTTTATATGCGGCAGGCTGTGATGGAGTTATCGTTCCAACGAGAAACTGGAGTACGGTAAGTAATGTCGTTACGAAAAGTAGTGCCGGAGCTAGTGAGTTTATAAATATGTATGCGAGTGATGATTTAGAGTCAGTTATTACATACTTACAAGATCAAAATGTCAAAATGTATGCGGCTAATCGTCAAGATGCTAATAGCTTATATGAAACTAATTTTGAGGATCGTATCTTACTTGCGATTGGTGGCGAAAAACGCGGACTATCGAAGAAAGTCGCTAATTTAGCAAATCAAAATATATACATTCCATATGCAAATGACTTTAAAAATGCAATTAATGGTAGTAGCGCCTGTGCTATTGTAAGTTTTGAAATATTTAGACAAAGAGGTAAATGATGATGCAAAGAAAAAGAAGAGTTAGAAAACCAATATTAGTCGTCGGAATCTTATTACTTGTCGTAGTAAGTTTCTTCATAGTCAAATTAGTAGTTAGTGTTTTTAGTGGAAGTGGTCCACTAGCGATCACTGAAAATTCAGTTTATACAATTTCAGATAAAGAAAGTGTGAAGTTTAATTTGGATTATACTAATAATAAAAAGTTGAATAAAATAGTTGAGGAAGAATTATCGAACATTTATCTTGATAACTCAAATGTCTTTGATAATAAAGAGAAAGACTTACAAGTTATCGCTACCATAAATAGTGATGAAAGATTTGCTTCATACGTCATTGTTGACAAAGATGAAAACATTAATGAGTTATACGGTGTAATTAACGTTGATTTAAAACGTAATCAAGTTATTGATCATACTGATTTATACGTCGATGATTTAAAAGGTTTATCAATGTTAGTAAGAGAAAATTTAGCGAAAGATTCAAATCTTTCAGGTAATAAAAATGTTTATACGAAAACACTACCGGAAAAAGACAGTTTTAAATATATTACATTTGAAGATGATGGTATTAACTTTTACTTCACAAAAGAGTTATTAGATGCAAATAGCTACAGCTCAGTCATGCTTAATTATGAAGATGTTAAACCATACTTAAGTGATTCAATACTTAAAGTCATAGATAGCGAGTATGTCCGCCCGGAAGCGATTAATGTTCGTTATATTGATCCAACTAAGCCGATGGTCGCTATTACATTTGATGATGGTCCAACGACGACTACTTCTGTCGATGTTGCAAACTACTTTGATAGTAAAGATTCTCGCTTAACGTTTTTCTGGCTAGGCTCTAGAATTGAAAATAATAAAGATATAGTGAAAAACATTTCCGATGAAGGTCATGAGATTGCGAATCATTCATATGATCATCCAAACTTTAATAGCTTAAGTGATGATGAATTAATGCGTCAAACTGAAGGTGTTAATAAAATGATTCAAGAAATTACAAATCAAGATCGAGTATTAATTAGAGCACCTTATGGAGCGGCTAATGCGGACGTTAGATCAAAAGTAAAAAGTCCATTAATTATGTGGGGCGTTGATACTAATGATTGGCAAAGTCGTAATCAAGAGGCCGTATATAACCATATGAGTGAGTATGTGTATGATGGATCAGTCGTCCTCTTACATGACTTATATGAAACATCAGTTAGTGCTGCGAAACAGTTCTTAGATGCGAACGTTGATAAATATCAATTTGTCACAGTAAGCGAACTATTTAATTATCGTGGAATTCCACTAGAAGATGGTAAATTTTATTTTGATACGTTAGGAAGATAATATGAAAGTTACAGTCGGACAGTTTAAAGTAAAAAGTAAAGATATTAAGCATAACTATTTAGCGATGAAAGAGTTAATTACATTAGCGAAGGAAGACGATTATGACTTAATTGTTTTTGGTGAGTATGCCCTTGTCGGTTATGGTTGTGGAGAGCACTTTAGACAAGTAAGTTTTTATGAAGAAGTTGAATATTACACTAATAAGTTAAAAGAGTTAAGTGATGATATTTCAATAGTCTTTGGAAGTATCAAACACGAGAACTCAAACTTCTATGTCACTGCGACAATTTTAAGTAAGCAAAATATTTACTATAGCTATAAAAATAAGTTAAGTAAAAGAGAGTTAAATGAACACCGTTATTTCCACAGTAAAAAGAATGAAGTCGTTTATATAAATAATGAAAAAGTTTTAATTACGTTTAAAAGTGATCTTAAAAATGTATATGAATTTGACTATGATAAATTGATTACTTTAGATAGTAGCCCAGTTAATATGGTTGAGTATTTAAATTATGATGTCATATATGCAAACACGATTGGAGTTACTAATGTTTCAAAAGTCGTCTTCATTAATGGTGGAAATAGTTATATTAATCAAAATAATAAAACTTATGCATTTTCAAACGCACTCCAAAGTGGAATTATAAACAGTGAGAATAAAGTAAAACATATTAGTAAACTTGATGCTTTAGTTCACGGAATCAAATCATTTTCTGATGATAACTTTGGTGAGAATAAAAAATGGTTACTAGGAAGTTCAGGTGGCTTAGATAGTGCTGTTACACTATCACTGTTGGCAATTGCCTTAGGTAGTGAAAATGTCATCTCCTACAATATGCGTAGTAAGTATAATAGTGATAAAACGATTAATAATGCTAAAAAGTTAGCTGAGAAATTAAACGTTAAACATTATGAAGGCAGTATTGAAAAAGAAGTTAATGCATACTTAGAAACTTTAAAAGAATTTGGTTATGATGAAGTAAGTACACTCACATATGAAAATATTCAAGCACGAACTAGGGGTCATTTCCTAGGTGGATTCTCATCAATCGAAAATGCCGTCATCTGCAATAACGGAAACAAGATGGAATACATGTTAGGCTATGCGACACTATATGGAGATACGATTGGCGCTTTAGCGGTTATTGGTGATTTAATCAAAGCTGAAGTATTTGACTTAGCAAGAAGTATTAATGAATATTTAGATGATGAAGTAATTCCATCAAACTTAATTCCAAATATTATTGATGAAGATGATGAAGTTTCTCTTACATTTGAAACTTATCCATCAGCCGAGCTAAAAAATGCGCAGACAGATCCGATGAAGTGGATGTATCATGATTTACTATTAGACTTAGTTTTCAAACATAGTTATAGTGAAATATTAGAAATGTACTTAACTAATCAATTTGAAAATTTAGAAATTAGTAAATGGTTAAAATATTATGATTTAGATAAGCCGCAAGCTTTCATCGATGATTTAAACTGGTTTATGCGTACAATCTCAATCAATAGTTTTAAACGAATTCAAATGCCACCAGTACTAGCTTATACTGAGCAATTAATTAACGTCGACTATGATGAGACAATCTTACTAAAAGATAAATCTGATTATGATATTAAGTTAGAGGCTGAAATCGTTAATAAATACAATTAAGGTAAATAAAAACATCATTGATTATTCCACTAAAGTGGACATCGAAGTGACGTTTTTTTTGTTTACTAATTGTATAGTGTTATAAATGTAATCCTTGATTTCTTTTTTCTTCAACTAACTCATTTTTTAAATCAAATAATTTTTGTGATAAGTCAACGAAGTATTTATGTGGTTTACTAAGACGCTTAACTTCTGGCCATAATGTATCCATTTGAGCTTGGTGATAAGCTCGAGATTGTTCGATTGTCGGCATTTCATAAATTAGTTTTCCATTCACATATATTGGAACTTGAAGTTCTTCATAATAGTAATTTTTTAGTAATTTACGTTTCCATGGTTCAGTCGGACTAAATATTTCATACTCATCATCACTTATGTATTCATCATGTAATGTTATTAAATCCGCAAGTGCTTTATTTGTATCTTTATCATAGAAACGATATAAACGTTTAAAGCCAGGGTTTGTAACTTTTCCGATACTCTCACTTAATTTAATCGTCGGAGTAACTACTCCATTTTCCATTAGTGCGACAACTTTATACACACCGCCCATGACTGGGTGCGAGCGTGATGTAATTAGTCTTTCACCAACGCCAAATGTATCAATTGGTGCACCTTCATTTAATAAATCAGTAATCGTATGTTCGTCTAAAGAGTTTGAGACGACAATTTTTGTATCATATAGTCCGGCATCATCTAACATTTTTCTAGATTGCTTCGCTAAGTATGATAAGTCTCCACTGTCGAGTCTAATTCCCGTTAATGTTTTGTTAAGTGGCTCTAAATATTGTTTGGCGACTTTAATTGCATTGGGAATTCCTGATTTTAATGTATTGTACGTATCGACTAAAAGCGTACATGAATCTGGATTAATTTGGGCATAAGCTAAAAATGCTTCATACTCATCATCATACATTTGGACAAAACTATGGGCCATTGTCCCTGAGATTGGAATATCATATTTAAAGCCAGCCTCAGTACATGCGGTTCCATCAAATCCTGCCAGATATGCGGCACGTGCCCCTTCAACTGATGCATCTGAGCCGTGTGCACGACGTGTTCCAAATTCTAAGTATGTTTTACTTTGATCAATTTGAACCATTCTTGAAGCTTTAGTTGAAACAAGCGATGAGTAGTTAATTGCTTGTAAGATAAATGATTCGATAAGTTGAGCTTCAATTAAAGTTCCAACGACTGTCATGACCGGCTCGTTTGCGAAAACCGGAGTTCCTTCTTTGACAGAATATATACTTAACTTTAATTTTAAGTTTCTTAAGTAGTCAATAAAATCTTCATCATAATTTCCACGTTTTTGTAAGTATTGTAATTGCTTCTCATCAAACTTGAAATTTTCAATATATTCAATAATTTTATGTAAACCATTAAAGATGAAATATCCACCTTCATCTGGGATTGAGCGGACAAATACATCATAGTAGCCAACCGTCTTAATTTTATTTTGCTTAAATAGCGTGTATGCCATAGAAAACTCATAGTAATCAGTTATTAGTTCATATGAATTCATTCTTTTTCACTTCCTTACGTCACATTATACTACATTTTATATAGATAAATACATCCATAGGCAATATGCTTAATATAAGGTATAATAATCAAAGGAAGTGGGAAGATTATGAATAATATAAAAGTAATAGAAGATCATAAATTTAAAGATACTTTGATTAGTTTACGCTTTGCGGCTAAAAAAAATAGTAATGTCGCAAGTCGTGCACTTTTGTCGATTATGTTAAGTGATCGCAGTGAAAAATATAATAGTAAAGTTTTAATGAATGAGAAATTAGACAATATGTTTGGGGCTAGTTTGTCATCATCAGTATTTAATTATGGAAAAGCACATATAATTGAGCTATCACTTTCAGCATTAAGTGAGCGTTATGTCGATGAAGCACTATTAGATGCGCAAGTTGAAATGTTAAGTGAACTTGTTTATTATCCATTATTAAACGAGCATATTTTTAATGAGGCTAAAGACTTATTAATTGATATGATTAATCGTGAAAAAGAATCATTAGGTAGTTATGTCGTCAATGAATCATTAAGAGTTGCGGGTAAAGGTTTTCCACTTGAAAAATCTCGTTATGGAGATTTAGAAGGGGTAAAGGCTACAACTCTAGATGATGTAAAGGCCGAATACTTATCAATGGTTAATAACGATAGTTTAAACATTATTGTCGTTAGTGATGTGAGTGAGCCAATTATTATTGAGGTGTTTAATAAACATTTCAAAGAGCACAATAGTGATTCATTTGAAACTAGCTATTTAGTTGATAATAATAGCGAGAAGATAATTGTCGAAGAAAAATCAATTCCATCGCCATACTATAGTATTATTTATAATACGCATACATTAAATGTGGATAAAGACTATTGGAGTCTTCAGCTAATGTGTATGGTTTTAGGGCAAATGCCAAGTAGTTTCTTATTTCAAGAAGTAAGAGAGAAACGTAGTCTGGCATATTCAGTTCGTTCAATGGTTGCGGCATATGATGGGGTAATGGTCATTACCGGAGGTGTTAGAGCAGGACATACTGATGAGGCGATTGAAATTTCTTTAGCGCAAGTTAAACGAGTACAAGACAATGAAGTAAGTGAAGATTTATTTAAATCAGCGCAAGTAATGCTTAAAAATAGTATTCGTCAAACTGATGATAATAGTCGCCGTATTATTGATAGTGAATATCGTAAGATTTTACTTAATGAAACTTTAAATACGAATGACTTATTAAATTTAGTTGATGAAATTACTTTAAGTGATATTACCGATATCGCAAATCGCTTACAGTTAAATGTAATATATAAATTGGAGAATGTATAAAATGGAAAAAATAATAAACGAAAACTTTCAAGAGACTTACTATAAAAAAGTATTAGATAACGGCTTAACTGTCATCTTATTTGAAAAAGAAGATTTCCATAATAACTTTTTTACACTCATTACTCCATATGGTGCCGGCGATTATCGTCAAAAAGATGAACTAGGTAATACGTATCATCTGCCACCAGGAGTAGCACACTTTTTAGAGCACCGCATGTTTGATTATAAAGGATTTGATGTGATGGAAAAATTAAGTGAGTTAGGCTCAACATCTAATGCCTCGACAAGCTATGATCAAACTCAATACTACTTTGGAAGTACGAATGAAGACTTTTATCCTTCACTTGATTTACTTTTAAACTACGTATTTGATTTAGAAATACCTCTGGAAACAGTCGAAAAAGAAAAAGGTATAATTATCGAAGAGTTAAAAATGTATGATGGTATGCCAGACTTTAAACTATATTTTGGTATATTGAAAAATATGTATAAATATCTTCCATACAATGAAGATATTGGTGGAAGTGTTGAGAGTGTAAGTGCAACGACACTTGAAGATCTTAACTTAGCGTATAAGCTAAATTATCATCCAGCCCAAATGTATTTAATTGGTGCGACTAATGATAATATTGAAAAAGTATTTGACTTTATTGAAAATAATTTAAAACAGAGAAACTTTGATGATTATGTAAAATTAGAACGTGATTATCCAAGTGAGCCAGAAGCGGTCAGTATTGAGTATAGCGAACATACGATGGACGTTGCGAAGTCTAAAGTTGCGTTAGGTTATAAGTTTAAGCATAATGAATTTGATCCAATCGTAGTGGATAATATGGAAAACTTATTACACATATATTATGAAATGTTATTTAGTTCAGTTAACGAAGATTATCAAACGTGGTTAGATGAAAAAATAATTAACGATTACTTTGATGTTGATATTACAGTTGAAAAAGAGTTTGGTCATTTAATTGTGAGTGGTGAGAGTGAAGATGTGGAAGAGTTTAGAAATTTTGTTGAAAAAGTTTTAAATAATGCTAACCAGTATATTAGTGAAGAAAAATATAATCAACTAAAAAAACGTGTTATCGGAAAGGCGATCTTATCGCTTGAGCAACCGTCTACGATCGCTCAAGTATACGGTCGTAATATTGTATTAGATGTCGATGTATTTAAGAGTATCGATACGTTTAAAACATTAGAGTATCGTGATTTATTAGAACTTGTCGAAAAGCTAGATTTATATTCTAATAGTTCGACGTTCGTAATATCCACAAAATAGTCCCAACATTTTAAAAGATGTAGAAAGATTAAATTTGCTATGCTATTGTTGAAACAGAAAGCGGGGATATTATGGCAAGTAAGTTTCATTTGTTAGGGAAAGTTAAAGAAGTTAGTAAAGATAATTTTATTATTAAGATTAAACGTAACTTTAAAGATTATGACAATACGTATCATTATGATAAGTTGTTAATATGTTTACCGTATACGATTAATACGACAATAACTGTAAGTGAAGTATATTCAATATACGGTCGCATTGAAATGTGTACAAACAATAAGATACGCTTAATTGCCGAGCAAATAAGCGCAACTAAAATATAATTAATAGAGTCAGCAATCGCTGGCTTTTATTATATTTAATAATTAGTGAACAAGGATTTTAATCGATTTAGATGTGATATAATAAGATTTAGAGGTGAGATTATGAGACAATATTTAGATTTAATCGAGACAGTTTATAATGAAGGGGAAGATCGAAATGATCGAACGAAAGTAGGGACACGTTCAATCTTTGGTTATCAAAGTCGTTATAACTTATTAGATGGATTTCCACTAGTTACGACAAAAAGAATTCATATTCGCTCAGTATTTGAAGAGTTATTATGGTTTTTATCAGGTTCAACGAACATTGAGCCATTAGTTCAAAAAAATGTCAGAATTTGGAATGAATGGCCATACGAAATCTTTACAAAAAGTGAAGATTATAATAATGAAACGATTGAAGAGTTTGTCGAGAAAATAAAAAATGATAAAGAGTTTGCCAATAAATATGGTGACTTAGGGCCCGTATATGGTAAGCAATGGCGTGATTTTGATGGGGTTGATCAAATTGAAAAAGTGATTAAGTCACTAAAAGAAAATCCATTTTCAAGACGTCATATCGTTAGTGCTTGGAATCCAACACAAGTTGATGATATGGCACTTCCACCATGTCACTCACTATTTCAATTTTACGTTTCAGCTGATCAAAAGTATTTATCATGTCAGCTATATCAAAGAAGTGCTGATGTCTTCTTAGGCGTTCCTTTCAACATTGCATCATATGCACTACTATTAGAAATGGTGGCACATGTGACAGGTTATATCGCAAAAGACTTCGTGCATACGATTGGGGATGCCCATATTTACAGTAACCACTTTGAACAAGTAGAGCGTCAACTTAAGCGTGAGCCGAAAGCTTTACCTAAGTTAGTAATTAACCGTAGTGTTGATAATATCTTTGATTTTACGATTGACGATTTCACAGTTGAAAACTATGAATATCATCCAGGAATTAAAGCGGAGATCGCAGTATAATGTTTAAGATTGTAGTTGCCTTTGACAACAATAAAACGATAGGTTATAAAGGGTGGATGCCGTGGGATTTACCTGAAGACTTAAAGCATTATAAAAATACGACTTTAAATAGTAATATCGTTATGGGGAGTACGACTTTTAATGGAATGAGTAAGCCACTACCTAATCGCATAACGTATGTAGTATCTTCAAAGCCGAAACAAGATAGTGAAAATGTTAAATGGATTAAAGATTTAGATGCATTTATCCAAAAGCATGAACATAGTGATGAACTGTTTTATATTTCTGGTGGAGCTCAAATATATAAACTATTTCTACCGTATACGGATGAGTTAATTGTCTCTTTAGTTGATGGTGAGCATCCAAGTGACACGAAGTTTCCAGACTTTGATGATAATGACTACATCATAAGTAAAGTGAAAGATTATTCTGGATTTACAGTAATGTCATATAAGCGAAAATAATAATATTTAAAAGGTACTAATTTTGGTATCTTTTTAATTTATTGTATACTGACCACGTGGTCAATAAGATGTATAATACCTTAGAAAGAAAATATAGGTGGTCTTATGAGTAGTATGAAAGATAAGATATTAAGTAGTGCCTTAATTGAATTTAGTGAAAACTCATTTAATGAAGCATCTTTAAATTCAATCGTAAAAAGGGCAAGTATTTCAAAGGGGATAATATATCATTACTTTAAAAATAAGGATGACTTATGCATGTCATTAATTCAAAATTTTTTTAATGATTTAATTTCTTACATTAATCAAAATTTTGATCGAAATGATATTGATTTAAAAAGTAGTTTGCATCATTATTTTTTATTAAGAAACAAATTTTTTAATGCATATCCACTTTACTTAAATTTTTATTACAATATTACGAGCAATCCACCAAATCACTTGATTGAAAATATTAAAGAGGTTCGAATGACTTTTGATCAGTTAAACGAGAAGCTATTAATTGATCTATTAAGTAAAACGAAACTGCACCCTGATCTGACGATTAGTGATGCACTAGAAAGCTTTAAAATTTTTCAAGAGTATATTGATGTACGCTATCAAGTTAGTAATAAGCAATCAAGTATTGAACGTGAGGCATACATTCGTAAGTGGTTAAATATATTTTTATATGGGATTGTGGAAAGAGGAGAAAATTAATGAGTAGTAAATCGAGTAATTACGTATTAGCGAAGATGAAACCATCAAGTGCAATTGTGAAGTTAGCTGTTCCAGCAAATTTGGCGCTGTTGGCGAAAGCTGTTTATAAAATCGTTGATACGGCATATATTGGGATGCTGAATAGTGAGACGGCCCTAGCGGCAGTAGGGGTAACTTTACCGCTTCTATTAATCTTTGTTAGTATTGAAAATATTTTTGCAGCAGGAGCGGCAGTTTTAGCTGGTCGTCAGTTAGGCTCAAATGATCAAGAAGGGGCAAATAAAACTGTCTCAACAGTCGTTGCCGTTTCAATCGTTATCGGAATCATTTTATGTATCGTTGGAATTGTTTATATGGAGCCATTATTAAGAATGTTTGGTGCGAGTGAAGCAGTTATGCCACAGGCGAAAGAATATTCATTTTGGATGTTTATTGCGGCTTTAGCGAACCTTCCGGCACAAAGTATGAACAGTACAGCGCGTGCTGAGTCTTCAGTAAAAATTACGACTATCGCAGTTGTGACAGGGGCAGTTTTAAATATTATTTTAGACCCTATCTTTATGTTTGAGTTTGGATTTAACTTAGGAGTACAAGGGGCGTCAATTGCGACGACAATTTCACAGTTTGTAACTGCGGCAATCTTATTCTGGTTCTATTTAAGTAAACGTTCAATTATCGAGCTTAATATTAAATATGTTGAACCGACTAAAGAGTTCTTTAAAACGGTTATGGTTATTGGAATTCCAACGGCGGTTGTTCAAATCTGTTTAGCACTATCAACTTCACTAACGAATATGAGTGCAGCCAAGTTACCTGAAAGTGATTTAATTATCGCAGCTTACGGTGTCGTTCAACGTTTAGTCTTAGTTGGTCACTACGTTATTTTAGGCTTTATGCAAGGTTATCAGCCAGTTGCATCTTATGCATACGGGGCTAAAGATGAAGAACGCTTCGTCGATAGTGAAAAATTTGCCTTTAAGACGACAATTGTCTTAACAATTATCGTTGCCTTCTTATATATTGCGTTTGCGAAACCGTTAATTATGTTATTTAATCAAAACCCAGCGGTTGTCAGTTATGGTAGTAAACTATTAATCTCACAATTAATAATTTATCCAGCGTTTGGTATTTGTTATTTCATGACGATTACTTTCCAAACGATTGGTGCATCTAAATTTGGAATATTCATATCGACATTAAGACAAGGTCTACTATATGTACCGCTAATTATTATTTTACCGACAATGTTTCAAATTAATGGAATTTACTTTAGTCAGCCAATTGCGGATGTTTTAACTTTAATAATTTGCTTACTATCATATCCAGCTTTAAAACGTATTACTAAAGAGAATATTAATAAAGTATAAGCTAAATCCTACTTCGTGGAGGATTTTTTTATGTTAAAATGAAATAAAGAAATGAGGTTTTAATTATGAAACTATTTATTATTTCTGATATCCACGGATCAGAGTATTATTTAAAAGAAGTTATGAAAATGTATGAAGTTGAAAAACCTGATTATTTTATTATATTAGGTGATATTTTATATCATGGAGCACGTAATCCACTACCTAAAGGATATAACCCGCCAGGAATTATTGAACTATTAAATAAGTATAGTAATAAGATTATTGCGGTTAGGGGAAACTGTGATAGTGAAGTTGATGAGATGGTCTTAGATTTTCCGATTATGAGTACGTATTCAAACTTACTATTTAATAACCACCGTATTTTACTAACGCACGGTCACATTTATAATGAAAGTAATATGATGCCACTTAGTGATTATGATATTGTCTTATCTGGTCATACACACGTTTTAAAGGCTGAGTTAGTTGATAATGTATACTATTTAAATCCTGGTAGTATTTCACTTCCTAAGGAAGATAATCCCCATACGTACGCAATTATTGAAGATGATACGTTTTCAATTAAGGATCTAAGTGGTAAAGTTGTGAAGTCAATTACTTTAAAAAAGGTTTAATCAATAATCATATTTAATCTAATTAGTTAGATATAGACTTAATCTATTTCTAACTTTTTATAATTTTGCGAGTAAGCAAGTTCAATATTATAATGTGTGAAATAGTGGATTATGGTATAATACTTACATTGAAGAAAGAAGAAATTACAGGAAGGTGATACAGATGAGAATTGTTGATATTATTGACAAGAAGAAGAATGGTTTAGAGATCAGTACTGAGGAGATTAATTTCTGGATTGATGGGATAATGGATAACTCAATTAAGGATTATCAGACTAGTGCGCTTTTAATGGCAATCGTAATTAGAGGAATGAATACACGCGAAACGTCTGATCTAACGATGGCAATGCTAAATAGTGGTAGTGTCATTGATCTATCATCGATTGATGGTGTAAAAGTTGATAAACACTCGACTGGTGGAGTCGGGGATAAATCGACAATGGTACTATCACCACTCGCAGCAGCGTGTGGCGCAAAAGTTGCGAAAATGTCAGGCCGTGGTTTAGGTCATACAGGTGGTACATTAGATAAGTTAGAATCAATTGAAGGATATAACGTTAATCTAAATACTAGTGAGTTCACAAAACAAGTTAATGAGATTGGAATTGCCTTAATCGGACAGACAAGTGAAAGTGTTCCAGCTGATAAGACAATTTATGCACTTCGTGATGTAACGGCGACAGTTGATAGTATGCCATTAATTGCCGCAAGTATTATGAGTAAGAAGCTAGCTTCAGGCTCAGATACAATTTTACTTGATGTAAAATACGGTGATGGAGCTTTCATGGATACGAAAGAAGATGCGGAAGAGTTAGCGTCGATTATGATTGACATTGGTGAACATTTAAATAAAAATGTTCGTGCAATGATTACGAATATGAATGAGCCACTTGGAAATACAATTGGAAATGCATTGGAAATTAAAGAGGCGATCTTAACGCTGCAAAATGAAGGGCCAAGTGATTTAACTGAGTTATGCGAGCAAAGTGCCGCAATCATGCTACATCAGGCAAACATTGCTACATCAGTTGAAGATGGTTTAGAAATGGTTAAAAATAGTATCAAAGACAATAGTGCCTTAGATAAATTAGCGGAGTTAGTAAAAGCTCAAGGTGGAAATAGTGAAGTCGTTTATGATGTTTCACTTTTACCACAAGCAAAATATGAGACAGTTTTAAATGCAGAGCAAGCAGGATATATTGCATCTATTAAAGCGGCGGAGCTTGGTAAGCTTGCAATGGAACTTGGGGCAGGTCGTAAAACAGTTGATGAGAAAATTAACTTTGCGGTCGGTTTAGAATTAGATGGAAAAATTGGTGATCACAAAAATATCGGTGATAAACTAATTACAATCTATCATGATAATGAATTAAGTGAAGAGTGGATTAAGCGTTTATATGCTGCATACACATTTAGTGAAGAAGAAGTAGTAAGAGAGCCAATCATATATAAAGTACTGTAAGGGGAGATCGTATGGCATTTGAAGTATCAATCGAGGAATTTGAAGGACCACTAGATTTAATGTTACATCTAATTTCAAAACAAGAGTTAGATCTGTTTGATTTAGACATTTTAGAATTGTGTGATCAATACATTAATTACATTAATAGTGCGATGTCCATTCATTTAGAAGTAGCGAGTGAATATTTAACGATGCTGGCGAGTCTTATCGAGCATAAGAGTCGTAAACTCTTACCAAAAGAAGTTGATGATTTTGAAGCGGATTATGAAGAGGACCCACATGATTTACTCGTAAAAAGATTGTTAGAGTATCAACAATTTAAAGAAGCGAGTAAAATGTTGGAAGATCTTTATACTAAGCGTCTTAAACAACATACAATCGCAATGTCACCGATCGTTGAAGAGTTTATGAGTGATGTTGAAGAAGTGCCACTTGAAGGAAATGTTGCTGATTTAATTAAAGCGATGGATAAGCTAATGCAAAGAATTAGTTTAGATAATCCATTCCAAAGTAAAGTGACGCATAAAGAATTAAGTGTTGATGAGCGAATTGTCAACATAAAAGAAAGATTTAAACATACTAAGTCATCCTTTAGTTTTACGGACTTAGTTAGTGATTCAAATGATATTCATGTTTTTGTCGTAAGTTTTCTATCCATATTAGACCTTATTCGACTTAATTTATTAACATATGCTATATCAGATGATAGTGAAATATGGTTGAAGTGGAGTGATATAGATGAGTGAAATAGAAAAATATCAAGTAATTGAAGGTTTAGTCTTCGTTAATGGAGATGAAGGTATTAGTGTTGATACATTATCGAAACTTTTACAATTAAAGAAAGCTGAAGTTGAAGAAACTTTAGTTTCAATTATGGAAGATTATTTAGATGATAAGCATGGTATTGAGTTAGTTAATTATGGGGGCATTTATAAGTTTGTCTCAAAGGCAGTTATTCATGAGTATGCGAGTGAGTTATTTAAAGTGACAAAGGCGAACAACTTATCGCCTGCAGCACTTGAAACGCTGGCGATAATTGCTTACAAACAACCAATTACAAGAGTTGAGATCGAAGAAATCCGTGGTGTTGGTAGTGATGCGATGTTACGCCGTCTTCAACTAAGAAACTTAATTGAAGAAGTTGGGCGTGCAGATGCACCAGGTATGCCAATCTTATATGGCATAACGAGTGATTTTTTAGATGTATTTAAACTAATAAGTATTGATGAACTTCCGGACTTACCGGAATATAGTGGACAGATGGAGATGGATTTATATGAGTGATGTTAGATTACAAAAGGCAATTGCCGCAAGTGGATATACTTCAAGGCGTAAGGCAGAAGTATTAATTACTGAAGGTAAAGTTAAAGTTAATGGTGAAGTTGTGAGAGAACTTGGTACTAAAGTATCGACTAAAGATATGATTTCAGTAAATGGAACTTTAATTAATAAAGAAGAAAAAGTATACTACGTAATTAATAAACCTAAAAATGTTTTAAGTAGTGTTAGTGATGATCGTGGACGTGAAGTTATTACAAGTTTAATTAATGAAGAACGACGCATTTATCCAGTTGGAAGATTAGATTACAATACGACGGGACTATTAATGTTAACTAATGATGGTGAGTTCACAAATTCAATGATTCACCCTTCATTTGAGATTGATAAAGAGTATGATGTCGTCTTAGATAAAATTGTGACAGTCGCAATGATCAAACAGTTAGAAAGTGGAATTATGTTAGATGGATATATGACACTTCCAACTAAGATTAAAGTTAGACAATATGATAAGAAGAAACAGATGACTAACTTAACGATTACCCTTCGTGAGGGAAGAAATCGTCAGATTAAACGAATGTTTGAAGCGTTAGGTGTGACAGTAGTTCGTCTTCATCGCCGCAAGTTTGGCTTTTTAACGCTAGATGGTTTAGATATTGGAGAATACCGTCGTCTAAAACCATTCGAGTTAAAGAAATTATTACAATTAGCTGAAACGGGAGATGTTGAATGAAAGCAAAAATCAAACGATACTTAAGAAATGCTTATGGGTTTGATGAACTATCGCAACATATTTATTACGTGGGAATTGTTTTATTTGTAATTACATTATTTTATAAAAATAGAGTTTTAAGTACTTTAGCGTTCTTATTTTTACTAGCGAGTATGTTTCGTAGTTTATCGCAAAAAAGGTCAGCTCGTTTACGTGAGCTTGCCTTATACCGTCAATATAAACGTCGTTTTATCGCACCATTTAAAGTTTTATACTTAAATGTTAAAGAGCGAAAAACTAATAAGTATTTAATTTGTAAGCAGTGTGGAACGATATTAAGAGTTCCACGCCGTAATGTTGAGATTGTCGTAACTTGTTCAAATTGTCGTCATCGCTTTGATGCGAAATCATAGTAAAGTGGGGATTAGATGGATAAAGTTTTTAAGATTTTAAACAAGTACAATGATAAGTACTTACATAAGCAGAAAAATAATATTGAATCAGTTAAGTTTTATAATAAGTTATTTAAAAGTCAAGGTTTAATCGAGAAGGTCAACAATGACTTTGATTATATTGACTTTACGATTAAGCGGACAAGTTTTGAAAATATGCGCAGCATTCAAAATGAGTTCTTTTCAATTAAAGAGGATTTATTAGATTTATGGGATGTGATTTCCTACAAAGAAAAACACTTTCTTTTATACAATAAATTAAATCCGTATTTAGATACGTTAAAGAGTTTTAAAGTTAATGATAATCGTTATTTTATTTCATATTTTGACTCACTAATAAATGCGTACTATGATCATGATATGTTAATGTTTGATGGTGATAATTATCGTAAGTATTTATATGATTACTCTAAAATCGTGAACTTAGAAAATGAGTTTAAGTTTGAAGCAATAAAGGCAGATTTTGCGCAAGTTAAGTATGTAGCAGGATGTGATAATCATTATGTTGTATATAGTGATGCAATCAATCGTTTATATATTATAAAGGAAGATGATTTAAAGTCTATTGGATTTCGTAAACAACTTTCACCTGAAACTGTCAAAGATTTAAGTGAGTTAATAATAAAAGGCGATGAACTGCAACTTATTAACTATATTATCGATAATGAGTTAGGCAGTAAAAAAGTAATGAAAAAATTAGTAAGAAGACAAAGAAAACTAAATAAGTAAAGATAAAGGGGAGATTCCATATGGGAGTAAGTTATAGTAAGAAAATAAGTGAAATGTTTGATATCGATTCAGATGTGGTTGTAGAGCATTTACTTACTGATTCTCGCAAACATGTGAAAAACTCACTGTTCTTTTGTGTAAAAGGATTAGTAAATGATGGTCATAAGTTTGTCGACAGTGCGATTAAAAGTGGCGCAATCGCCGTTGTCCATAGTGATGAGTTAGATGATTATGACAGTAATATTGTCTATATTAAAGTAGAAGATGTTACTGATGAGCTAAATCGTGTTGCGGCCTTATTCTACAATGATCCAAGTAGTAAGTTAAATGTCTTTGCGGTCACAGGGACTAATGGTAAGACGACAGTCTCATCATTAATTTATGACATTTTAAATTATGAAAAAAATACAGGGTATATAGGAACGATAAATATCGCTTATAATAATAAATCAATCACAGCCCAATACACAACGCCAGAAGTTATTGATCTTCAAAGAGTTATGGCGGATATGTGTAATGAAAATGTTGAGGCACTTGCCATTGAAGTTTCAAGTCACTCGTTAATTCAAAAAAGAGTTAGTGCTTTAAAATATGACTATGCGATCTTTACTAACTTATCGCATGAACATTTAGACTATCACGGAACGATGGATGACTACTTTATGGCTAAAGCTAAGTTGTTTGAAAATTTAAGTGATAAGCAGTATGCAATTATTAATATTGATGATGAGTATGGACTTAAACTGTTTGAAACTGACATTATAAATAAAGTTTCATATGGAATCGATAATGAAGCTGACTACTATGCGAAAGATGTCGAGTATTTTGTCGATAAGACGAAGTTTACATTAGTAGTCGACAATGATGAATATTTAGTCGAAAGTAATTTAGTCGCTAAGTTTAATTTAAGTAACTTGCTGGCAACTATCGCTGCACTACATCTTGATGGAATGGAATTATCACGAATCATTGAAATTGTGAAAGACTTAAAGCAAATTAGTGGTCGTGTTGAACGTATTAGTTTTAATGATAAGTTTAGTGTTATTGTTGACTATGCACATACTCCGGATGGATTTTTAAAACTCTTTACTTACGCTAAATCAATTGTTAAAGATAAACGAATTATTAGTGTCTTTGGAAGTGCGGGCGAACGAGATGTTTTAAAACGTTCAATATTAGGTGAAATCGCAAATGAGTATAGTGATATGATTATCTTAACGGCTGATGATCCACGTAAAGAAAGTATTCAAAAAATTAGTAAGCAGATTGCGGAGAAGATTACAAAAAATTACATTGTTATTGAAAACCGTTATGACGCAATCTATCAGGCGATAGAGCTTGCGAATAGTGGTGACATCATTTTGGTGATGGGTAAAGGAAATGACCAGTATATGGCTTTAGAAGATGGAAAAGAGACATATGCGGGTGATGTAAACATTGTTAAAGAAATTTTAAGAGAATATGAAGAAATTATCAAGGAGGAACATTATGAATAAGTATATTGACCACACATTATTGAAGGCAGATGCAACTAGCGAGCAAATTATTACTTTATGTAATGAAGCTAAGGAAAATGATTTTAAGGCAGTTTGTATTAACCCTAGTTATATTCCACTAGCGAAAGAACAGTTAGAAGACTCTGATGTTTTAGTCTGTACAGTCGTTGGCTTTCCACTTGGGGCAAATTCAACTAAAGTTAAAGTGTTTGAAGTTGAGGATGCAATAGCGATGGGTGCTGATGAGATTGATATGGTAATTAATATCGCGAAAATGAAAGATCGTGATTATGATTACGTTTTAAATGAAATCAAAGCGTTAAGATTAGCGGCGAAAGATAAAGTTTTAAAAGTTATCGTTGAGACTGCCTACTTAGATGAAGATGAAATAAGAAAAGCTAGTGAGTTATGTGTTGAGGCTAATGTTGATTTTATTAAGACATCAACGGGCTTCGCAAGCCGTGGTGCAACATTAAATGATGTTGAAATTATGAAGTCAGTCGTAAAAGATGATATTTCAATTAAAGCGGCAGGAGGTGTTAGATCATCAGAGGATTTAGTGAAGATGATTGAAGCAGGTGCTAGTCGAATTGGAACATCAAGTGGAGTTGCGCTAATTAAAGGTTTAAAATCAAATAGTGATTATTAGAGGATAACTCCTCTTTTTTTTATGGCATGTTATATAATTTAGTAAAGGTGGGATTATATGAATACGCATAAGCAACTAACTAAAGATTTATCACTAATTTTAATGTATTTATTAAGCTTTGAAGAGAGTGATGAAGATCTTCGAAAAACGTGGAAAAAGTATGACTATAATATTATTAATGATTTAAGTTCTGAAAACTTAATAATTAATATGAGTAGGCGAACTCAATCACTATATTTAACGGATGAAGGTATTAAAAAGGCGAAGTCACTTATAAAAAAATATAATTTATAAGTGAAAAGTAGTTAAAAATTGATTGATTCACAGATGAAATGTTGATAAAGGAGATTCTTTTTTCACATATTTTACGTAATTATAGTAAAAAACTTAATTAAATGGTTTATTTCTTGATTTATGTATGGTGATTAGGTATAATGATAACGTAAATAAGGAAGTTATATACCCAGAAGGGAGGGTTATTATATGTCAAAAGTAGTATTAAAAAATAACGAAGACCTAGATGAAGCACTACGTCGTTTCAAACGTCAAGTGTCACGCAACGGTACCCTTGCCGAAGCTCGCAAACGCGAATTCTACGTTAAGCCAGCTATCAAACGTAAGGAAAAATCTGAAGCTGCGCGTAAAGCAAACAGTAAGAAAAAAGGAAGATACTAAAAAGATGTGAAAACATCTTTTTTTTGAGTTTTAAGTTGACAAAAACTTTAACTTTACTCAATAATAAAGTAGAATGTAATAAGGAGCGGATAGTATGGCTAACACAATTCATTTAGAAGATATTAGCGTTGACGAACTGCAAATGTTAAGTGGTCCTAACAACAGTTTTATTAAAATGTTAGAGGATTATTTTGATACAGAAGTCGTCGTAATGCATTCAGATATTTTTGTTAAAGATGTTCAATATAAAGATATGATTGAACGTGTCCTTAATGTAATGTTAAGTGAGATAAGATTAAATCAAATTTTAAAGAGTAGTGACATAATATACATTTGTAATTTAGTTAAGCAAAATAAAGAGAACCTTTATTCAACACTTAGAAAACAAGTAGTGGCGCAAACTAAAAGTGGTAAAACTATTTTTCCGAAAACAATTGGTCAAAAAGAGTTTGTCGATGCGATGTTATTTAAAGATATTACCTTTTCAATTGGTCCAGCTGGAACTGGAAAAACGTTCTTATCGGTCGCATACGCTGCGAATTTATTAAAGAGTAAGCAAATTAAGAAAATCATCCTTACAAGGCCAGCTGTCGAAGCTGGAGAAAGTCTTGGTTTTTTACCAGGTGATTTAAAGGAGAAAGTCGATCCTTACTTAATTCCACTATATGATGCATTAGATGAAATGTTAGGTAGTGAGAATGTTGAGCGTTATATGGAAAGTGGAATTATTGAAGTTGCACCATTAGCTTATATGCGAGGTAGAACACTTAATGATGCATTCATTATTTTAGATGAAGCGCAAAATGCGACAGTAACGCAATTAAAGATGTTTCTAACGCGACTTGGCTTTAATTCAAAAATGGTAATTAACGGGGACATTACCCAAATAGACTTAAAAAATCAAAGAGATTCAGGACTAGCCTCTGCCTTTACTTTATTAAAGGATATTGATGATATCGCATTTATAAGTTTAACGAGTAAAGATGTTGTAAGACATCCACTAGTGCAAAAAATTATTGATGCTTATGAAAAATAGTCCAGGGAGGAAATTATGATACAAGATAAAATAAGGAACTTTTCGATCATTGCTCATATTGATCATGGAAAGAGTACCCTTGCAGATAGAATTTTAGAAAAGACAGAAACGGTTGCGACAAGAGATATGCAGTCGCAACTTTTAGATAGTTTAGATTTAGAGCGTGAACGTGGAATTACAATTAAATTAACGGCAGTTGAATTAAAATATAAAGCTAATGATGGAGAAGACTATACTTTCCATTTAATTGATACTCCAGGTCACGTTGACTTTACGTATGAAGTTTCAAGATCACTTGCGGCATGTGAAGGGGCAATCTTAGTCGTTGATGCAGCTCAAGGTATTGAAGCCCAAACGCTAGCGAACGTCTACTTAGCGATGGAAAATGACTTAGAAATCATTCCGGTCATTAATAAGATTGACTTACCAAACGCAGATCCAGAACGTGTTAAAAAAGAAATTGAAGATTTAATTGGTGTTCCTGGCGATGATATTCCATTAATTTCGGCTAAAGCTGGAATAGGGATTGAAGATGTCCTTGAAGCAATCGTTAAAAAAGTTCCAGCTCCTAGAGGTGATATTAAAGCACCACTTAAAGCGTTAGTCTTTGACTCAGATTATGATTCATATCGTGGAGTAATCGTAAATGTTCGAGTTATGGAAGGATCAATTAAAGTTGGCGATGAAGTTATGTTTATGGCTAATGGTAAATCATATGAAGTAGTTGAAACAGGTATTTACTCACCAGGAGAAGTTAAAAGATCACAATTAAGTGCTGGCGATGTAGGATGGTTTAGTGCTTCGATTAAAACTATAAAAGATGTTAGTGTTGGGGATACGGTTACTTCTAAAGTTAATGGGGCAACTGAAGCTCTTCCAGGCTACCGTAAATTAAACTCAATGGTTTATGCTGGTATTTATCCAACTGACAATCAAAAATATAATGATCTTCGTGATGCACTTGAAAAGATGCAATTAAATGATGCTTCGCTTCAATTTGAAGCTGAATCATCACAAGCTTTAGGTTTTGGTTTTAGATGTGGATTTTTAGGATTACTACATATGGATGTTATTCAAGAACGATTAGAACGTGAGTATGATTTAGATTTAATCGCAACGGCACCATCAGTTATTTATCACGTATATTTAACGAATGGTGAACTATTAAAAGTTGATAATCCAGCCTTCTTTCCAGAGTTACAAAGTATTGAAAGAATTGAAGAACCATACGTTAAGGCAACAATTATGACACCTGAAGAATATGTCGGAGCTGTTATGGAGTTGTGTCAGTCTAAACGTGGTGAATATATGGATATGCAAGTGGAAAATGGTCGTAATATTATCGTTTATAAACTTCCGCTATCAGAAATTGTTTTAGACTTCTTTGATAAGCTTAAATCGGGAACTAAAGGTTACGCGTCATTTGACTATGATATGATTGGATATCAACCAAGTAAGTTAGTTAAGATGGATATTTTAATTAACTCTGAGCCAGTAGATGCTTTAGCTTTAATTGTTCATCAAGATTTCGCATTTAATCGTGGAAATGCAATGGCGATTAAGTTAAAAGAGTTAATTCCGCAACACCAGTTTGAAGTTCCAATTCAAGCAGCGATTAATAATCGAATTATTGCTCGTACAAACATTAAGGCATTGAGAAAGAACGTTATTGCGAAATGTTATGGTGGAGATATTTCTCGTAAGAAAAAATTACTTGAAGCCCAGAAAAAAGGGAAAAAACGTATGAAGTCAGTCGGTAGTGTCGATATTCCGCAAGAAGCATTCATGGCTGTACTATCAATGGATGAGTAAGATGGCTGAAGCTCTTTATGTTCATATTCCATTTTGTGATTCGATTTGTGCATATTGTGATTTTGCACGAGTTTTGACTAAATCATCATTAGTTGATGAATATTTAGTTGCATTAGAAAAAGAAGTATTATCAAAAGACTTGTCTAACTTAAAAACTATTTATATTGGTGGGGGAACTCCATCGGCATTAAGTAGTGATCAGTTAAAAGTATTATTTGAAATATTAAAACCGTACGCTAATGAGTTAGTTGAGTATACAATTGAAATCAATCCAGAAACTTTGACTAAAGAAAAAGCGGAAGTAATGAGAGAATATAATATTAACCGTGCTAGTTTAGGTATGCAAGTAACGCAACAACATTTACTTAAGTTAATTGAAAGAAATCATACGGTAGAAGAAGTTCAAGCGTCGATTAATCTTTTAAAAAGTGTTGGTATTACGAATATCTCAATTGATTTAATGTATGGTATTCCAACGCAAACATTAGAAGACCTTAAAGAGTCAATCGCTCAAATTGTGAAGTTTGATACGACTCATGTAAGTATTTATGGTTTAACAATTGAAGACTTCTCTAAACTTGGAAGACTCGGCTATGAGCCAGCGGAAGCTGAACTTGATGCAAATATGTTTGAACTGTCATTATCTGAGTTACGAAAAAATGGTTTTGAAAGATATGAGATCGCCAACTTTGCGAAAGTGGGATATGAGTCAGTCCATAATAAATATTATTGGCGCTATGATGACTTTGTCGCAGTTGGACTTCATGCATCAGGAAAAGAAAATGATATTCGCTATACTAATACTCGTCATTTAAGAAAGTATATTAATGGTGAGAATGAGCGTGAAGTAATAGAATTAAGTGAAGAAGATAAAATGTTTGAGTTTATTATGATGAACTTGCGCATGCGAGATGGCTTTAAACTTAAGCGATATAAGCAGTTGTTTAATGTCGACTTCTTAGAATATTATAAAGATGAAGTTAATGAACTTTTGAGTATGAAATTGATTGAAGTTAATGATGAGAGTATTTACGCAACAGATCAAGGACTTGAGTTGTTGTTTGAAGTTTTAGAAAAATTTATGAGGTGATAATATGCGAGATAGTATAAAACAAATTATCGATAATGATTTATCGGCAGTAGTATTAAATGTAAATCAAGAAGTTTTGTCTGATGTAGTTGAATTTATAAAATCATTTGACTACAAATATGAAGTGCTAAACTCAAGTGGTACAATGGGAACTAAACGCTTAGGTTTCATTAATGGTTTAAATGAGTACACTGGTAGTGAAGAGTTCATAAAATCAAGAATTTTCTCGGAGTTAAATGCTCTGAATGAAATTATTGAGGCAAACATTAGTAGTTACTACTTAGAATATATTGTCGAATGGATTTACTACTTACACATTATGGATACACCGCTTAATTACTTAGATAACGATAAAGTTTTATTTGATTTTTTAATTGATTACTTTGAAAGTAAGTATTATGAAAGTAATAGTGTTGAAGATCAAGTTGCAATTACCTTTTTAAAGGTTGTGGAAGAGCTACTTTATACTGAAGAGGAACTTCCAATTATGCAGTTTAGAGAAAATCTATTTAAAACACCAACTATATTAATCGTCTCAGAAGAGAATCCAATAAAAAACTTATACATTGAAAAAATGTTAAAGGATTACTATGAGCAGTACGTGGATATTGATCAAGATGATTCGGGTTTAGTGTTCATTAAATTACAAAATTAATTTTAACTGAAGTCACAATAATTGGCTTCAGTTTTTTTATAACATAAATATCATTAAAAATAAATAAATGAATTATTAGTACACACTATTGACTGAAACACAATTAACCCTTATAATGTGTGTAGGTGATAATATGAAAGCAATATTGATAGTAGATAACAATAAAGAATATCGTAAGCGAATATCTGAAATTTTACGTAATAACGATTATGTCGTTGATGAATGTGATAATCCAATAAGAGGTTTGGAGTTAGTGGCACTCTCATCTAAAGGATATGATTTAGTTATTAGTGCACTAGAATTAGAAATAATGTCAGGTTTAATGTTTTTAAAATCAGTGAAAAATATTTCTCCATATACGGCCTGAATTGTTTTAGCGGAAAGATTAGATGATGAATCAGAGTTAATTTCGATTAAAAGTAATATAGATTTATTTTTAGATAAGACAAAATCTACTCAAGTTTTACTTGGCTACATAAATAAGATTCTCTCTAATACTAATGATAAGATTAAAAAAACTGTCATTTCATCTACGAGTGAAAATATTATTGTGAATACTCAAGACTGTACTGTGAGCAAAAATGGTAAACATGTAAACTTAACTCCTAAAGAATATGCGATATTACTAATATTTCTAACGAGTAAAAATAAAGTGATAACACGTGAGGATTTAGTCGATCAAGCATGGCAAGAGCCAGTTGAAACGGTTGATTTAAGACTTGTGGATGGTCATGTTAAAAAATTAAGAGATAAGCTTAATTCAACATCAATAATGACTGTTAGAGGATATGGGTATCGATGGAATGAAGCTTAAGATAAAATATATGAGACTTAGTTAGTCTAGGCTAACTGATAGACTGCAAAACACACACTATATACGTAATCTAGATTAGATGTAATAATGCAAACGATATGCACTAAAATCGCGATATTTAATTGACCTCTATGTTAATTATGGTATAATTAATACATAAAGAAAACGAATGGAGGATTACGAATGGCAGTTACAGTTAATCAAGACACATGTGCTGGAGTACAAGCATGTATCGGAGTTTGTCCAACAGGTGCATTATCAATGAACGCAGACAACAAAGCAGTATGTGATGCAGATCTTTGTATCGATTGTGGAGTTTGTGTTGAAGTTTGCCCAATGCAAGCAATCAGTTTTTAATTAAATTAAACAAGTTATCAATTGGTAGCTTGTTTTTATTTTGTAATAATCGTTACTACTACAAAAGTTAGTCATATGTAGTATTA
>CAYWKT010000004.1:6224-34094 GCA_964458985.1 uncultured Erysipelothrix sp. | reverse complement strand
GAGTCTTTGAGTATTAAAAAGGATCTTTCAATGAAAGATCCTCTAGTTCTACTTTTGTGATAGAACGTCATATCCAAGTTTTGATACCGCATCTTTAAAGATAGTTTTATCTTCGATCGTATCATCATATGATACAGTAACTTTCGAACTGTTGAAGCCAACTTTAACTTCTTCAACTCCGTCAATTCTATTTAATGCTGCCTCGATTTTCGCAACACATGATGGACATGATAATGTTTCTAATTGTAATATTGATTTGCTCATATTAATTACCTCCTGTTACATATATAATACTATATATGATTTAAAAGTAATTGATACATATCAAGTTTTACTGTTGTTTAATGAAATTAAATGTATCTCTTGCGATAACTAATTCTTCGTTAGTAGGAACAATCCAAACTTGACTCTTACTATCAGGATTACTAATTAACATCTCTTTTGAAAATGCTTCTTTGTTTTTCTCATAGTCAATGCTTAAGCCCATTGCAACTTCAATTTTTTTGAAAATTTGCTCACGAATAGATGCTGCATTCTCACCAATTCCACCAGTAAATACTAATACATCTACTGTCTCTAGTTTAATAAAGTATGATCCAATCGTTTCCGAAACACGATTAGTATACATATCAAGTGTTAAGGCTGCACGTTCATTACCTTCATTATCTGCTTCAATAATATCACGAGCATCACTTGAAATTCCACTTACTCCATACATTCCTGATTTGTGGTTAAAGATGTCTAAAACACTCTTTGATGTTAAGTTTTCTTCTTCCATAATGAATGGTAAAATAGCTGGATCAACGTCTCCAGTTCTAGTACCCATCATAATACCCGCTAAAGGTGTAAAGCCCATCGATGTATTAACAGACTTACCATCTTCAATCGCCGTAATCGATGCCCCATTACCTAAGTGAACTGAAATTAAATCTAAGTCATGAATATTTCTATCCATTAACTCCGCAACACGGCGTGATACATAAAAATGTGATGTTCCGTGGAATCCATATCTTCGAACTTTATGTTTTTCATAATACTCGTATGGAAGTGGGTATAAGTATGTACTAGGTTTCATCGATTGATGAAACGCCGTGTCAAATACCGCAACTTGAACTGCGTTTGGTAGTGCTTCTGTGAAAGCCTCAACTCCTACTAAGTTAACTGGATTATGAAGTGGTGCTAACTTACTTAATGATTGTATATTTTTCGCAACGTCATCGTCAATTACTACTGAGTGTGAGTAATACTCGCCACCATGGACAATACGATGGCCTACCCCATTAATACTACTAATATCATCAACGATACCGGCACTTTGTAGTGCTTCAAGTAATACTTTAACTGCTTCTGTATGATCTTTTATATCTTCAATTTTCTCAATCTTTTCTCCATTAATTTTCATTGTGAAGATTGAGTTTTTAATTCCGATTCTTTCGATTTGACCTGATACTAAAACTTTCTCATTTGGCATTTCATAAAGTTGAAACTTTAATGATGAACTACCTGAGTTTACTGCTAAAATTATGTCCATAAAATCTACCTTTCTATTGATATTTCCTCAATGTGATGAGGTTTTTGCATTTCCTTCGGAGGTAGAGTCATATAATCCTCCCCATATTTTACTTTTAACACTTCATGTGAGTTATTCGATACTCTAAACATTTTGTCTTCAAAGACATGTGGTTTACTTGGGAAAACATCTTTTTTCTTAAGTCTTTTCACTTTAAGTCCTTCAAATGTCCAAGATATATTTAAGTAAGCATCTTCGCTATCTTTATTTCGATCTGCATATTTTCTTCCATGATTGTATAAAAGTTTTGTAAAGAATCGAGAGTCAATTTTTAATAAGTCTAAGGCTACAATGATTGGCATTAACATAATACTATATGCTTGATTAAGTTTATGTTTAAAATCACTAGGACTAATACTGTCTAAGACAAATATATCAATAAATAATCCATTTTTTTCTAAACGATTAGTTAATAGTGTCTTTTCTTTAATGTATGTATCATCAATCTTTATTTTCATTGTCGGCGTTAATGTATTATATTTGTCATTATCTTCATAACATTGAAAGTAAAATGGTGGCTTAAGTTCTTTTTGAAGTGCTGATACTAGTTTTAGGTAATCATCATATTGCATGAAAACATCTATATCATCATCCCATGGAATAAATCCATTATGACGAATCGCCCCTAACTCACTTCCAAAAGCTAGTGTATAGTCTAAATCATACTTATTGATTATCCGATCAAACTCTACTAATATTTCTAGTAAAATATCTTGGACCTGTTTTAGTGTGATTACTGTGCCATCACTATTCTCTTTTAATATATAATCGCTCATCTCTTACTCCTTACAATAAAAAGTACTATTGTGAAATAGTACTTTAATTTAATTAAATTAAAAAATTTCCGTTTTCAAATATGACAACTTCTTTATTGTTTTGCTTAGTACCGACAATTTTCATATCTTCACTACCAAACATAAAGTCGACATGGTTCATAGAACTGTTGAATCCGTGTTTTTTTAATTCTTCTTCACTCATCTCAGTACCACCAATAATATTCATTGGATATGCGGCTCCTAAAGCTAAGTGACATGAAGCATTTTCATCAAACAATGTGTTATAGAATAATAATCCACTATTTTGAATTGGTGAATCATGTGATATTAGAGCAACTTCTCCAATATGACGTGATCCCTCATCTGTATCTAATAGTTCGATTAATTTATCTTCATTGCTTTCTGCACTTGCTTCGACAACCTTACCGTCTTTAAAGACTAGTTTGAAGTTATCAATTAGTACTCCTTGGTAATCTAATGGTTTAGTTGAATAAACAACTCCATTAGTACGTTCACGATGTGGCATTGAGAATGTTTCTTCAGTTGGGATATTTGGATTAAATATTTGTCCATTTCCAGCAACTTCAGCTCCACCTGCCCAACGATGATTATCAGCTAATCCAACGTGTAAGTCAGTACCTTTTGAGTTTGTGAAGTGTAGTGATTTAAAATTGAAATCATTTAGTTTCTCGTTATGTACGTTTAACACTTCATTATGTTTTCTCCAATCAACGACTGGATCATTATCAACTGTAACTCGTGATGCATTTAAGATTGCATCCCATAGTTTATCAACCGCAACTTGATCTTCATCATCTGGGAAAACTAAGTTAGCCCAACCAACACTTGGTATAGCTACGATCGTCCATTGGCCGTGATTTCCCATTGAGTAGTCACGGTAACGTTTAAATGCTGCTCCTGCTGCCTTAGCGTTCGCTGCCATCTTAGCTGAGTCAATTCCACCAAATACTCCTGGAACATCATCAATGATGTTTAAACGTGCAACTTTTTCATCAATGAAATAATCATATTGATCAATACGATATTGTGGAATCTCTTCAAATTCTTTAATATCCGCATGTTCAAAATTAATTCTACTCATTTGATCATCATGCCATAAAATATGAACATATTTTGCTCCAAACTCATAACATTGTTCTGCACAAAGTCTTGCGAATGGTGCCGCCTCAACTGAAGCAGTAATTACGACTGGTTGTCCTTCTTTTACGTTAATTCCCGTGTTAACAGCTAACTCGGCAAATTTATTTAAAAGGTTTTTATCAATATTCTTAAATATCATATATTCTCCTTACAGACCATATGATACTGGAAGCATTGCTGCTCCAACAATACCAGGTTCTTCTAATTGTGCTAATCCGATTTCAACATCAGCCATCCCTTTATGGACGAATTCAGCATAATATTTTTTTACTTTATCTAAATATAATTCATGAGCTTTAGTTACGCCACCACCAATTACAAAAACATGTGGATCAGCAACATGGGCAATACTTGCCATCATAAGAGCAAATTTACGAGCAACGTCATCAATTAATGCGATTGCTTCTGGATTTTGCGCTCTTACTAAATCAAAGACATCACGTGCATCTTTAATTTGATCACCGAAGATTTCTCTTCCGCGTCTTGTAATAGCAGTACCACTAGCTTCATTTTCAACAGCACCTGGAGTTAGAGAGTTAATTTTTTCTGTTGTGTCTGTCACAACGATATTTGCAACTTCCCCTGCATATCCTTTTCGGCCTGAAACTACTTTGCCATCAACGATTAATGCTCCACCAATACCTGTTGAGTGTGTTAGATAATAAACAATTGGCTGATCTTTACCAGCACCATGTAGTGCTTCAGCAAGTCCTGCAACGTTTGCATCATTATCCATAAACACACGCATATTTAAATCTGCTTCCAATTTTTTTACAACTGGAAATTCTTTAAAATCTTTTAAGTTTGTCGCAAGTGTAATTACTCCGCGACGAGTATCAACCGGGCCTGGGATACCAAGTCCAAGGCCTTCGGCTAATTGATAGTCGGGTATTCTTTTTACCATACTAACTATGTTGTTGAGAACTACTTCTGGTCCTGATTGAGCATAAGATTCATTCTTGATTTCATACAAGACTTCACCTCTTGCATTGACTTTCGCCACGCGAACCATTGTTCCACCTAAATCTACACCAATATAAGTTTTCATAATATCTTATTTAACTTCAATAATTTTCATCATATTAGTTGCACCAACACCTGATGGATATCCTGCAACAATAATAATTTGTTTTCCAACTGCAACACCGAACTCTTTAGCAATATTACATGCTAATTCTTCATCGTTACCTTCATAGTTTGACTCTTCACTTACAACTGGATAAACTCCCCAGTAGCAGTTTAAACTTCTTTGAACAGCTTCATCAAATGTAACAGCGATGATTGGTGCTTTTGGACGATATTTAGATAAGCGTTTAGCAGTACTTCCTGATTGTGTAAATGCAATAATTGCTTCTACGTTTTCTAAGTTGTACGCTGTATCTGCAACTGCAATACCGATTGAGTCTTGAACAGTTGGTTGACTTGATTTAACAGCTTTTCTTAAAATATCCTCATAAGGAATAATTTCTTCCATTGTAGTTGAAATTGTAGCCATTGTTCCTACTGCTTCTAATGGATAGTCCCCTGCAGCAGTTTCTCCTGATAACATTACTGCATCAGTTCCGTCTAAAACAGCGTTTGCAACGTCACTTGCCTCAGCACGAGTTGGACGTGGGTTTTCTTGCATTGTTTCTAACATATGCGTTGCTGTAATAACTGGTTTACCTAATTCATTAGCTAACTTGATCATTTTCTTTTGGTAAATTGGTACTAATTCAAAACTGATTTCAACACCTAAGTCTCCACGAGCAACCATTACTCCATCAGCAACTTCTAAGATTTCTCTTAAGTTATCATATCCTTCTTGGTTTTCAATTTTAGGAATGATTTGAATGTGCTCAGCACCTTCTTGTTTTAAAATTTCTCTAATTTCTAAAACGTCTTCTTTTCTTCTTGTAAATGATGCAGCGATGAAGTTTGCTCCTTGTGCAGCAGCAAATCTAATGTCTGACTCATCTTTTTCTGAAATGAATGGAATTGATAAGTAAGCACCTGGGATGTTAATTCCTTTACGAGTTTTAACATATCCTGGATTTTCAACTCTACATAATAAGTTATCTTCATTAGCTTCTAAAATTGTCATACGGACTTTTCCATCGTCAACTAATAATGTTTGACCAACTTTAACGTCTGCATACATTTCTGGTGTATCGATAGTAAATCTTTCTTTATTACCTAAAACTTCTTCTTTAACGATTTTAACTGTTTCACCAGTCTCAAAGAATACACCGTCATTTTCAATAACTCCACAACGAATTTCTGGTCCTTTAGTATCAACTAAGATAGCTAAGTTTGATCCTGTTTTTTCGTTTACAGCTTTGATTGAATTAATTCTTTCTAAATGGCTGTCTTGAGTTTCATGTGAGAAGTTTAAACGTGCGATGTTTACTCCTGCTTCCGCTAATTTTTGAATCATTTCTTCCGATTTAGTAGCAGGTCCGATTGTTGCTACAATTTTTGTTTTTCTAATGTCTAACATATTTCCTCCTATAAGTTATACTAATCTTCTTTGTAATTCGAATAAATGCTCTTTGCGCTCTTTATTAAAGACAAATGCATCTTCAAGTGGCATCGATACTACCTGTCCACTTACATATCCAATCGCATGGTCCATTTTACCTTCTAGTAAACATGAGACTGCATAGTCACCCATTTGAGTTGCTAATAGTCTGTCCATTGCTGTTGGAGATCCTCCTCTTTGAACATAACCTAATACGGTGGATCGACCCGCAAATGTAGTTTTAGCTGAAATATGTGCTGCTAAATCTTCTACATCGGTTAATTTTTCACTGATTACTACAATCGCATGACGCTCTTTACGAACTTCGTCTAAATGTCTTAGATAATTAATTGTGTAATCATAATCATATCCAGTCTCAGATGTTATAACTAACTCTGCTCCAGTTGCGATACCCGAATATAATGCTAAGTCACCACTGTGATTTCCCATTACTTCTACGACCGAACATCTGTGATGAGATGTTGATGTATCACGCAGTTTATCAATTGCTTCAATTGCAGTATTTAACGCTGTATCGAATCCAATTGTCTGTTCTGTTCCAGGAATATCATTATCGATAGTACCAGGAATAGTCACGACTCTAATTCCAAGTTTTGATAACGATAAGGCTCCTCTGTAAGATCCATCTCCACCAATTACAACTAATGCCTCAATATTAAATTTTTTAATATTGTCCAAAGCTAATTGCTGAACACTTCTGTCCTTAAATCCTGGGACACGGGCACTACCTAATATTGTTCCACCACGAACGATAATACCACTAACATCAAGTTTGTCTAACTCGAAGATGTCTCCGTCGATAAGTCCTAAATACCCATCACGAATACCCATAACTTCGATACCTCGAGCTGCTGCAGAACGAACTACCGACCTGATAGCCGCGTTCATTCCTGGTGCATCTCCACCTGATGTCAACACTCCAATTCTTTTGATCATATTTATGCCTCCATCTAGATAATTATAGCAAAATAATTATTAAAAGTATATGTTAAAGTTGCTAAAGACACTATATTAAAAGGGGTTTCTTTCGAAACCGCTTTACTAGGCATATACACGACGATTGTCGCCTTTTATCGTTATTTCACGACTAGTCATTTTAATTCTTTCAAGTAAGCGCTCTGCCGCTAGCTTATTTACTTCACGACGGTTATTTACTGAGTAGTAAACTTCTAACTCTTGAAGGCTTAAATTACTCGTATAGAAACATGTTTTGTTCGCATGCATGCGATAATCTAAAACTGAAAGTAAAATATCATCACGAATCCAATCAGAAACACCTTCAACTCCGATATCATCTAAAACTAAAATATCTGCTCGTTTTAATTTTGAAAGAGTACTCTCAATTGCCCCTTTTTGTGAAATCATTCCTTTTAAATCATTAACTAAGGTCGGTGTATGAACGAATGCTATCGTTTTACCTTTTTTCGCTAACTCATTCGCTAAAGCACTCATTAAATATGTTTTCCCAACACCAACTTCCCCATGAATATAAAGGCCTGGTCCTACTGGATTATTTAAAAATATATTTGCTTGAAGTACTACTTGCTTATAAGCAGGAACATCATCTTGTGAGACGATTGAAGAAAGAGAAATATCAACTAAACTATCAGGGAAATCCTTAATAATATACTTGTCTAAAAATACATCTTTTTTCAACTTATTCACTTCATGAATACATGGTTTCCACGTCTTATTAATTATCCCATTATAAGAGATGTCTAAATAATAGCCATCATTTACGAAGCATATATCAGAATCAAGACAGCGATCTTTTAGATCTAGCTGAACAATCCAATCGGCAAATGTTTGAACATTATCAAATAAGAACTTTTCATCAAGTTTATTATCCTTTAAAAAAGTTTGAATACGTTTATCTTCCTTTAATTTCGAGAATAAATATTTTCTGTTTTCCATTACTTCTTCAGAAACTTTAATCTCACTAATTATTGCTCTCTCCATATTGCTTTTGCATCTCCTTCCATGCTTTATCTATTTCATCTAACTCTTCTTGTGAAAACTCTTCAACTTTACTTTCCACTTCTCGTTTAATTATCGGTTGTGTATTTACGACATTATTTTGCGAAGCCGTATATTGTTGTTGATGAATTAATTCATTTGCTTCATCAACATTTTTAATCGCATAGGCGCTCCAAGTCGTTGCAACTTGAAGGACAAAATTCTTAACTAAACGATTATTTTGTGTTTGCATAATATGTTCAATTAAACGGTTGATTACTTGGCGCGATAATTTCATATCGATTGCTAAATATTCTAATAATTCTTTATTGTATTTCGAAACAGTCGCCCCGTTTTGTAAGTTTTGTAAGAATATATGATTAGGTAAATCATATAAATTAATATTTTCTTCAACTTCAACTTCTTCACGACGAACACGCTCAAACAATTTTTCTGTTTCAAGTTCAACTTTTTGATAATCAATTGACCTAAATACTAGTGTTGCCATTCGCTGTTCACTTATTCCATAAATTAAGGCAAGTTCCGCGATTAAATTTAAATTACTATTCGTTCTTAAGACTGATGGAAATTTAAGTTCAGTCGCTTTCTCTAAAAATAAATCAAACTTAAACTGAGATGATTGAATTAGTTCACCACTACTATTTTTAATTAACTCAGCCAAATCATCTTCATTAAAACTATTGTGATTGAATATCTTTGTTTCACTTATATCTTTAAAACCATCTTTAATCAAGAATTTTTCATTAAACTCAATAACTAATAAATTATACTGATGATTACCGATTGCATTTCTTAATTCTAATCCATAAACAAAATGGTTTAAAAAATCGTTTGGAGAAATTGGTTTATACAATTGATGAATGTACTCATCTTCACTTTCATGTTTAAATGTTTTAATTAAGCGATATCTTTCTAACATAATTAAAGAACGTTCTAACTCTTCAATATCTAGTGAAGTGTATAAAGATAAATTTGAATATGTCGTATGCGAGACTAATCGTTCTAGTGATATGTAAAGACTGATTGCCTTTGCCCCTATTAGTGGTTGATACAACATGTATAAACTATCAAAACATTCATCATTTAGACGAATGTTTCTTTCAACACTATATTCATGTTTCCCCATTAACATTTTTATCACACTCTATTTCTTTTAATATTTTATCAACTTCATTATATAACTTTTCTAACGTACTATTATTATAAATTACGTAATCTGCATGATTTATTTTGTACTCGATTGAAAACTGATTATTTATTCTTTGCATACTTTCATCAAGTGAGTAGCCCCTATTCTTTTGAAGTCGATCTAAAATAACTGACTCATCAGCGACAACGACAATTATTTTATCAAACAGATTTTTAAAGTCTGCTTCAAATAAAAGTGGAACCTCAGTAAAAACTAATCCTTCATGTGTATTAAAAAAGTCAAGAATTGAAGCCTCAACTTGAGGATGAATTATCGACTCAAGTTTGGCTTTTAACTCTTTATTATTAAATATTGCATCTGAAATCATTTTTTTATTTAAAATATCAGAGTCTACATTTAAAATTTCTTTATTTACATATTTTATAAAATCGTTACTTTCATACAAATCACTTACTATCTGATCAGAGCTAATTGTTGGATACTTTTTACTAATAAAAGTAGTAACACTACTTTTACCTGAGCCAATTGTACCTGTAATTGCTATTTTTCGATTTGGCATGTTGGACATAAGTAAGTACCTCTTTGTGAGACTGTCACTTTAATTATTGGGGTATTACAAACTGGACACAACTCATCCTTTTTATTATGAACGAGTAGACTTTGTTGAAACAATCCAGTAACTCCAAGTGATGATGTATAACTTTTTATCGTTGTACCGCCGGCTAAAATTGCACGCTCTAAAATATCTTTTGTCGCTTCAACTATTAAATCATATTCAGACTCACTAACTTTTGATGCACTAGTTGCAGGATGAACTTTCGCGACGAATAAAATTTCGTTCACGTAAATATTTCCAATACCTGCGACAATCGATTGATCAAGTAAAAATGCTTTAACACTAATCGAACGACTTTTAGCTTTTTCTTTTAAGTACTTTCCTGTTAAGTTTACATCCCATGGCTCAAGACCAATATTACTAATTGCAGCTTGTTCTTGATCTTTTTCATATAAATACATTTTCCCAAACTTACGCGTATCATGATAGTGTAGTTGAGAATTATCTGTAAAGTTAAAAATAACGTGCGTATGTTTGTCCTTAACTGTCGGTTCATCATATACATAATACTTACCTTCCATACGAAGATGAGAAATTAATGATCCTTTACTTAAGTTAAATATTATATATTTTCCACGACGATCAACTGATTCAAAAACTTGATCAACTATTTTATGTTGAAACTGTTCTACACTCGGATTTGCGATGATATTATCCCAGTATACTTCAACGTCTTTAACCTTTTTGTCAACCATTAATGTATTTAATAGTTGAACAACGGTTTCTACTTCTGGTAACTCAGGCATTATAAATCATACCAATCAGCTGCGATTGAGCCTTCACTCTTAAGAGGAACTGACAGTTTCATCGCACTATTCATTTCACTCTCAATAATTTCACGCATAATATCTACTTCATCATTTACCACATTGAATATAAGTTCGTCATGAACTTGTAATAACATTTGTGATCTTAAATTATAATCTGACATTCTTTTATCAATCTTAACCATTGCAATCTTAATTAAATCTGCGGCACTTCCTTGAATTGGCGCATTCATTGCAGCACGCTTTCCAAAACTTCTAACCATAAAGTTACTTGATTTAATTTCAGGTATCTCTCGGCGACGGTTATTAATTGTCTTAACATAACCATTCTCTTCACAATAAGCTACAACATCATCCATGTACACTTTAATCTCTGGATATGTTTCTAAGTATTGCTCAATATAAGCTTTAGCTTCTGCTCTTGATATTCCTAACTGCTCAGAAAGCCCAAAGTCACTAATACCATAAATAATACCAAAGTTAACTGCTTTCGCATGGTGACGGTCTAAACTTGATACTTCATCAACTTTAAAGACGTCTTTAGCCGTTTTAGTATGAATGTCTTCATCATTATTAAATGCTTCAATTAAACTAGTAACATTCGCTAAATGTGCTAATAATCTTAACTCAATTTGTGAGTAGTCATAAGCCATTAACACACTATCACTATCTGCGATAAAGGCTTTTCTAATCTCACGAGCATCTTCATCTCTAACTGATATATTTTGTAAGTTAGGATCTGTCGATGATAAACGTCCTGTTTGGGTTGTCGTTTGGTGATAGATTGTATGAATACGACCATCATCTTGAATAAACTTTTGAAGTCCTTCTGCATACGTACTATATAGTTTTTGAAACTTACGTTGACGCATTATTAAATCAATAATTTCATGTTCTGGCTGTAGTTTTTCTAAAACATCTACCGCCGTTGAACGTTTTTTAATTTGTGGTAAGCCTAAATCATCAAATAAAACTTCCGCCAACTGTTTTGGTGAGTTTATATTAAACTCTTTATCTGCGATTGCGTATATTTCTTTAGTTACTTCATCAATAATTTTTTTAGTTTTTTCTGCGATATCGACAATAATTGGTGTCGATACTTTTATACCGGCAACTTCCATTTTATATAAAATATAAGCTAAAGGAAGTTCAATGTCGTAGTATAGATTATTCATATCTTTCTCATCAATATCTTTAATGATTTCGCTCGTACTTAAATGTAGTTCACTACATTTTAAAGCAACCTCTTCTAATGATAAATCTTTACTATCAAGATCGACAATTGCCCCACCATACTTCGCATTAAAGCCTGTCCATTCTGTAACATTATTATCAACTAAAAATGCAGCGATTTTTAAATCTTCGACAACATTTGAAAATTCAATGTTCTCACGATTAAATAGGTGATATAAGAATTTAGAATCATATACAACTTTTTTATTGTTTTTTAGAAACTCTAATAGTTTTTCATCTTTTAAAATATTTTCTTTACTAATAGCTTCTGTAAGTTCTCCATTAGATAAAACTAAATTATGTAAGATTGCCTCTTGATATGTACCACTCGTTAATGTCATTAGTGTCGTATTATCTTGTAATAATTGTTCACTAATTTTATCTTTTTCATCAAAGTTGAAAACTTCTTGTTCAACATCTTCATATATACGATCATTAATCGCTAATGCTTGACGAGTCATTTCATATTGTTGATAGAACATGTATAAGTTTTGATAATTGATGTCTAGTAAAAACTCTTCATCTGATTTACTAATATCCATATCAATCTTAATTGTCGCTAACTCTTTTGATAAGTGGGCAATATCAATATTATTTTCAACGTTTTCTTTTTGTTTTCCTTTTAACTGATCAGTATTAGCTAAAAGATTGTCTAACGTATCGTATTGCTTTAATAATTTTAGTGCTGTTTTCTCGCCAATTCCGGGTATTCCTGGAATGTTGTCTGCTGAGTCGCCCATCATCGCTTTCATGTCTATAATTTGATCAGGACGAACTTCATATTCTTCTTCAAAGTTATCCATGTTTACTTCTAAAATATCACTTACACCTTTGCGCATTAATAAAAGTGTAATGTTATCATCTACAAGTTGCAACATATCGCGATCACTCGTTAAAATAACCATTTCTTTATTTGGATGTTGTTTCGCAAAACTTCCGATAATATCATCGGCTTCAAAACCACTAATTTCAAGACGTGCAATACCTGCAGCATCAATTAACTCTCTAACTGTTTCAAACTGCTCAACTAACTCTTCAGGCGCTTTACTTCTATGCCCTTTGTAATCTTCAAACATCTCATGTCTAAATGTTTTATCTTTCGTATCAAATGCAACTAATATATGATCTGGTTTAATATCATTAATCGCATTAGTCATCATATTGTTAAATGCAACGACTGCGTTTGTGTACTTACCGTACGATGTTTTTAAAATCCTTCCAAATGCAGTTGCATAATACGCCCTAAATAATAGTGAATTACCATCCACTAGTAAAAATTTTTCCATAACTACCTCCTACTTATTAAAAGAGTAATTTTTCAATTACTCTACTGAATTATTTAACTTACTTAAAACTTGAAGATTCTCGTTCATAATATCGATATAGTTTAAACCCGCCTCTTTTTGCTTATGCGATAAAGAAGACAAACTACTTACGTATACAACTTCTAATTCTAATTCTTTCGCAAGTGCATTTGCCATTTCTACGACGTCTTTATCTAATTCATCTTCAACGAATAGATATTTAACATTATCATTTAGAAGTCTAACTTTCATTACTTCTAATTGAGCAACAGTTGGCAGATTACCATATTTAGATAAAATTATCGGTGATACACTGAAACCATAATTATTTGCATATCTTCCAAATGCTGGAATCATCGTTGCAAAGGCAACGCCATTATGATTTTTCAGTTCAGTGTAGTTCGCATCTAGAAATGCTAACTCCATTTTTAATTCTTCAAAGTTTTTTTGATAATAGTCTGTATTATCAGGATCATTTGAGATGAAGTATGCAAGTATTTCATTTGCCATACTAGTCATCATCATTGGATCAAGCCATAAATATGGATCATTAGTATAAGTATCTACATTTTCAAAAAGCGGGTTTTCATAATACTGCGTTTCTACCTCAACTTCAACTTGATCTAACATTGCTGAAGTATGTCTTGAAAATGGAATTACTGCACCTTTTGATCCTAAGTCAATAATTTCTGGACTGTAGTCGACAATATCTTGATTAATAATATCAAGATATGGTTCCAGCCCCCCAATTGTAAAGATTGTATCTACATTTTTAATCACATCAACATAGTCTTCAACTAACTGCGATCTAAGTACATTTTTCCCATTAGAAAATGCGTACGTTTCTACTCTATCTTGACCGATTTCTTCTAAAAGAAACTGAACTGGATAGACAGTGTAAGCTACTTTTTGCTTTTTCGGTTGGCATCCGATTAATAATGTACTACTCGCTAATATTGTGATTAATATTTTAGACAATCTTTTCATTTAATTACTCCTCATCAATTACTTCTATTAATTCTATTTTAACATTTTCTTGATTTTTTTCTTCACTATCTTTTTTATCTTCGCGGTTTACATGAATAATCGCTCTAATAACGACATACGTTGGCATTGCTAGTAAAACTCCTACTGCACCAAATAAAGCACTTCCGATAAAGATTACTAATAATGAAGTTAAAGGTTCAATCTTAACCCCTTTTTTATAAATCATTGGACTTGTAACATATCCATCAATTTGTGACATAATCATAACTAAAACCATTAAGATAATTAAGTTCGTTAAAGGCATCGTTAATCCGGTAAGAATTCCAATTGCGGTAACTATCATTCCACCTACATATGGAACTAGTGTTCCTAAGATGACATATAAGATTCCAATCATTAAATAGCCTTTATGTCCCATAATGTAATAAATTGTCGTATATTCAATAAAATATACAGTCATTAACATTAATTCACTTTTTACGAATGATCCCATTTGAACATCAATCTCTTCTAAATATTTTGGAATAGTTTTCGAAATTTTAGAACTTAATTTTTTAATGCTATCTTTAAATTTTTGAAAATCAGATAACATATAAATAGTAATAGTAATTGAGAATAATGTCGTTGTCAGCATGCTCATTGAAGAACTAATAAAGTTAGTAATAAATGCACCAATTACTTCAACAATTGATTTTTGAATTGCTGAGAAAGAACTTTCTAACTGATTAATTATCCCTGAAAATAATACCGATGGATCTTTAGCATTATCAAAATACCATTTAGTAATTACTTCAAGTGAACTTCCAATTGAATTTAATAATGATAAAAACTCTTCATATAGCATCGGAATTAATGTAACTAATAACCATCCAAAAATACCAATCGCTAATATCATAATTAAAAAGATCGCTAAACCTTTTTTAACCCCTTTACTTTGTAGAAACTCAATCATTGGATTTAGTACGTATGCAATGATAAATCCGAAGATAAATGGTTTAAGAGCCGTAATCGCTAATCTAAAAATCGTACTCCAAACACTCCACGTTAGCGAAAGTAAATATACGATCAATAATACTGATAATACCTTTAATAATTTAAATAATGTCGATTCTTCTTTAAAATAACTTTTAACCTTAGTATATGTCCCCATAAGTGACCTCTCTTCTAGTAGTTGTTTCTAATTGAAGCACGACGCTGCTTAATTGTTTGATCATATATTTCTTTTTCCATTGACGATTTTTTTATTAAAACCGCAATGACAATAAAGATTAGATTGAACAACAGTGTGTACACCAAATGATTCAAAATGTAAAACTCAAACGAAACATTCATGCCTACTATTATAGTATAGTATAAATACAACATTATTTCTTTAACGAAGATTACAGCCAGTACTATAAAAATCAGTTCAAGGACTGTATCATTAATTCGCATAGACCATCCTTTGACAATTAATGTACAAATAAAGTAAATAAAAGTATTTAAATATATTACGTCGCGATTAAAACTGTCCATAAACAAACCTATAAAAATCGCACTCATAAAAGTAAAAAAACTTGGTTGACGATATGTTATTAAAATAAGTGCAATAAATACTAAGTTAGGTGTAATCGAAGACGAAGTTTGACTAAATCCTAAACCAAATAAACTTCCGATTATTAAGTCTAGTACGAATGCAGTAAAAAGTATTAAGATGTTAATCATTGTTTGATCCTGCTACAAAGACATTTTCAATTGATGCATAATCAACTTCAGATTTCACTAGAATCTCACTACCTAACTGATTAATTGAGTACTCAACAGATAATATATCTCCAACTAGTATTCCTCCTGGAATTAGTCCACCAGATCCGGAAGTTACGACTGCATTACCAATCTCGATTTCATCACTTGTCTCAAGTAACGATAATAAGAAGGCACCTTTATCAGAATCATACCCTTCAATGATTGCTTCAACATAACTATTGTCTTCGACATTTATTTTAACCGCAACTTTGTTTGCGCGCTCTGGACTAATTAGAAGACGAACGATACTTGAGTCTGCCTCTACTGACTCAACTGCTCCAATTAATCCTTTTGATACTAATACAGCATCGTTTACTCGAACATTATCATTACTTCCTTTATTTATTTTTATCGTACTATTCCAACGTTCATGATCGCGAAATATTACTTTTGAAGATATAAGTTCTAAATTATTGTCTTGTTTATATTCAAGCATTTTTGAAAGTTCTGCATTTTTTGTTTCTAACTCATTAATATAAGCTTGATCACGTGCGATTGAATCGACATTTTCACGTAATAATTTATTTTCATCACTTACGTTATGTAAATTCAAAATTTCACTAAAGTTTTCTTTTACATAATAAATAGGTCGATCAAATACTGTATATCGCACCGCTGTAACAACATTAAAAACACCTTTATTAATATCATCAACTAAATTACCTTTAATTGCGACAAGTATTAAAGTTAAAGTAAATAAGGCACTTAAAATCCAAATTAATATTTTTTGAAAACTACTTAGTTTATTCATATAACCACCTGTTATATTATATCAAATTAAGCCGAATATTACACTTTACTTTAACTACGATGCAGAATACTGTACACTTCGCTATTAGAGACAATTAAATGATCTAATAGTTTTATACCTACTAAGTCTCCACTCTCTTTTAGGACGTTTGTAATGTGTAAATCCTGATCTGATGGAGTTACATCAAATGAGGGATGATTGTGCGCACAAATTATACTCGTTGCATTGCACTCAATTGCAAATTTGAAAACATCTCGGGGATGAACGACTGACATATCGACCGTTCCGATGAATAAAATTTTATAGTCAATAATATGATTTTTTGTATTAAGACATGCAACTAAAAAATGTTCATTTTGAAGACTTCCAATCTCACTTTTTATAAAATCATACATCGATGATGGATTACTTATGACATTATAATTTTTACTGATCTCAAGATTAACTCTTTTACTTAACTCAAAGCACACTAATAAATCCATCGCTTTTGCCGCCTTAATACCTTTAATCTCCATTAACTCTTCTAATGTAATCGTTGATAACTTATACAGTGGAAACTTATCTAATACTTCTTTCGCAAGTTGAATAACTGACTTACCTTGATAACCTGATCTTAAGACTAACGCTAAAAGTTCATAATCGCGTAGTGTTTTAATTCCAAATTGAAGTGCTTTCTCACGTGGTCTGTCTTCTTTATTCATTTCATATACTTTCATATTATTCTCCTAACTAATTATAAATCCTAGTAAAATAAATGGAATAAACCTAATACTGTTTTGCTTTTTAATTACACAATAAATTAGTGCTAGTAAACTTGAATATAGAGCAATAGTCGAAACAAACGCAATTCCATAGCGACTTGTGAGTAAGCAAAATATTAGTAAATCTGCCCCTCCAATATACTTTTCTACGTAGCGATAAAAAAGTAGAATGATTATTATTCCAACATATGCATAAAGATAGGAGAAATCCACTATCAATAATAAGTATCGAAGTTGAATTTCTCCTTTTTTAATATCTTGAATCGACATAATAATTAGAGCGATTAAACTAAATATATTAGCGACCCCAAGAAAATTTGATTCCAGGTAATGTAAGATAGCCTCGTCCACTCGTAAGTATTTTAATGACCGCAACTGATCCCGCTACGATTGCGATAATTCCTAATCCTGTACCCATAGACTTTCACCTCCTATTAAAACATATGATAAGAGATCTTGTTTCCCTAATAAAAAAGGATTGTACAACTGTACAACCCCTTTTATAATTATTTTGTTATGTTTCTAAAAGACCATAGCCGCCTTGATCTCGTTTATATACGAGTGCAACTCTTCCTGTTTCATCATCTGTATAAAGGAAGAATGTATGACCAAGCATCTCCATCATTAGAATAGCTTCATCTAAAGGCATTTCCTCAGCATCTATTCTCTTAGTTCTAACTAACTCTTGTTCAACTGAAACATCGCCATCTAAATCTAAGAATCCTTGCTTCAGATTATCTTTATGATGATCTGATAAGCGAGTTTTGTGTTTTCTAATTTGACTTTCTAGTTTATCAAGTGCAACGTCAATTGCTGAATAATAATCATCTGAGACTGCTTCCGCTCTCAATAGTCCAATTGGAGTTGTAATCGTTACTTCTACTTTGTGATAGGCACTGTAAATCTTGACTAACACATTTGCTACGGTATTATCATCGATATCAATGTATTTATGTAAGAATTCTAGCTTTTCTTCTGCTCTCATTCTCATTCCATCGGTGATGTCAACATTTTTTCCACGTACATTTACTTTCATAATGCTTACCTCCTATATAGGTATATTATAGCGTAGTAATGATTATTTTGCATTAATTTATGCTTTTTTAATTAAGTTAAAAATTTAATTAAAGTTTTTCTTTAGTTGATTTGATATTTTCTAGTACCGTTTTAAGTTGCGTTTCATAACCATGAAGCTTATCTTTTTCTGCATTTACTTTTGCTTCTGGAGCTTTATCAACAAAGTTTTTATTTGATAACATTTGATTTGAACGTTTGATTTCATTGTTTAAACGCTCTTCTTCTTTAGTTAGTTTTTCTAACTCTTTCGCGTAATCAACTACATCACTTAATAAGATATTAATACTTCCATCTTTATAAACTCTTGATAATGCTTCACCATCTAAACTTTCAGTTACATCAACTCGAACAAGCATTTGTAACATCACTTTCTCAAGTTCATTAAATGAAATTACTTGCTCATCAAAGTCTTTCATTAAAATATTTAACGGTTGAGATGGTTTTAATTCATACTCTACTCTAATTTCACGAACGATTCGAATAATATCAATAATTGATTCCATACGCTTAACATTGTCTTCATTAATCTCACTTGATTTTGTAGGCCATGATGCTTCATGAATCTCTGTATTTGTAAGTGCACCGTAAATTTCATCAGTTACATATGGTATAAATGGGTGTAACATTTTTAAAATGTTTTCTAATATACTCTTTAGTGTATAAGCTGTCGCATTACGAACTTTTTCATCTTCTGATTTTAAACCAGCTTTAGAAAGTTCTATGTAGTAATCACAGAAATCATCCCAAACAAAATGATACATAACGTTTCCTGCAATTGCATACTCATATTTTTCCATATTGAAGTTAACTTCTTCAATCGTTTCATTAAATTTATTAATAATCCAATGATCCGCTGCTGTATAATCTTCACTGCTTGGTTGTGTGATGTTTAACTCTTCAAGGTTCATCATAACGAATCTTGATGCATTGTATAACTTATTAATGAAGTTACTTGCTGAGTTAACTTTGCTTGGATTATAACGAATATCTTGTCCTGGAGTTGAATTTGTCGCTAAGAAGAATCTTAATGCATCAATACCATACTCCGCAATAACGTCCATTGGATCGACACCATTACCTAATGACTTACTCATTTTAACACCTTCACTATCACGAATTAGACCATGAATAATAACATCTTTAAATGGGCGTTCTTTCATTAAGTATTTAGACATAAATGCCATACGTGCAACCCAGAAGAATATAATGTCATATCCTGTAACTAAGGCACCATTTGGGAAATAGCGATCTAAGTCCGCTGTTTCTTCTGGCCAACCTAATGTTGCAAATGGCCATAGTGCACTTGAGAACCAAGTGTCTAAAACATCTGGATCTTGTGTATAATTTTCAATATCTTTTGGCGGCTCTTCACTAACATATACTTCCCCAGTTTCATTATGGTAATATGCAGGAATCTTATGTCCCCACCAAATTTGACGTGATATAGTCCAGTCTTCAATATTGTCTAACCAGTTCGCTAATGTATTTTCAAAACGTTTTGGATAGAAGTTTATTTTCGTATCTTCATTAGCTTGATCAGCCATTACCGCTTCCGCTAAAGGTTTCATCTTCACAAACCATTGTAATGATAAGTAAGGCTCTACAATTACTCCCGTACGTTCACTATGTCCTACTTGGTGTAAATGTTCTTCAATCTTAACGACGTCATCATTTTCATATAAGAAATCAACTAGCGCTTTTCTCGCTTCAAAACGATCCATTCCACTAAACTGATTCGCAAGCTCATTCATTGATCCATCTTTGTTCATACAGTTAATTAATTCTAAATTATGGCGTTCTCCAATTTCGAAGTCATTTGGATCATGAGCTGGCGTACATTTCATCGCTCCCGTTCCAAACTCAACATCGACATAATCATCCGCAATGATTGGAATTAAATCGTTGTTTGCCGGGTTAATAACACTTAATCCGATTTTATCTTTATATCGTTCATCATCTGGGTTAACGACGATACAAACGTCTCCAAACATTGTTTCAGGACGTGTTGTTGAAACTTCTAAGAACTCATCACTATCTTCAAAGCGATATTTGAAAGTATACATTTTACCCATAACGTCTTTATGTTCAACTTCTATGTTTGAAAGTGCTGTTTGTGCTTCTGGATCCCAGTTAATAATACGCTCACCACGATATAGTAAATCATCGTTGTACAGTTTAACAAACACCGAGTTTACCGCTTCACTGAAAGATTCTTCTAGAGTAAAACGCTCGCGTGAGTAATCTAGTGATAAACCTAAGTTAGCCCACTGCTCACGAATGATTGCCGCATACTCATCTTTCCATTCAAATGCTTTCTCGACAAACTTCTCACGACCTAATTCATAATGAGAAATTCCGTTTGCTCTTAAACGATCTACAACGACTGCTTGTGTTGCGATACCTGCATGATCCATACCTGGTAAAAATAAAGTATCTAGACCACTCATATGCTTATGTCTAATTAAAATATCTTGTAAAGTATTATCCCAAGCATGACCTAAGTGAAGAATACCAGTAACGTTTGGTGGTGGTATCATGACACTATATGGTTGCTTATGCGATTCGCTTCCTTCAGCCTTATAAAATTCTTTATCTAACCATCTTTGATAACGATCTTTTTCAATCGCTTTAAAATCATATTTATTATCTAACTGTTTCATTCTTTTCCTCCAATAAAAAAACGTCCCCTAAGGACGTCAATAACGCGTTACCACCTTAATTAGCACTAAAAAAGTGCCCTCTTAAAATCATTAACGCTGATTAACGTTTTTATCTACTTATTTCAATAAAACACTCATGGGTGACACTTTTAGTTTAATTAATCTTTTTCACCAAACAAGATTTCTCTAAAAATTAAATCTAAAATTAATCCATTCATCGCTTTTTTAAACTATATCAAAATAATGACTATTTTGCAACGTTTATATTTTCTTTAATAATCTCTTTAATCGCTTCTGCCGCTTCAGTCGGAGTAGTATTGCATACTGTGTAATGATATTCTTTTTGAACTTCAAGTTCACGTTCAGCTTTCTTTAAACGTTTTTGAATAATTTCTTCAGCTTCAGTTTTACGATTACGGATACGTTTTTCTAGTTCACACATATCAGGTGGTAATAAGAATATTGATAAATAATCATCAGTATTTTTCATTATTTGCTTAGCACCTTCAACTTCGATTTCTAAAATAACGTTATAACCTTTATTTCTCATTTCTTCGACATAATCTTTTGGGGTTCCGTAACTATTACCTACAAAAGTTGCGTACTCTAATAGTTGATTATTTTCAATCGCATCATCAAACTTTTCTTGTGTGACAAAGAAATAATCCTCAGCGTCCACTTCGCCATTACGAGGTTTTCTTGTCGTCATAGATATTGAATATCTTAAGTTTAAGTCTGGATCATTTATAAATTCCTCACGGACAGTTCCTTTTCCAACTCCCGATGGTCCACTATATATAATTAATAATCCCTTTTTCATGCATTTCTCCTTTTAGATATTCTAATAAAGAAAAAGTCAAATGTCAACCATAAAGGGCATTTGACTTAACTTATTTACTATTTTTAAATTAATAATGAATCTTTGATTCGATTTGCGATATTTGTCGCATAGTCTCCGACACGTTCAAAGTCACTTAAAATGTCGACATAAAGTGCCATTGTCGTCGCTCCCATTGGGACACGATTTTTTAATCGATCAATAAAGGCATATCGTGCGTATTCCTCATATTTATTGATTTCATCTTCAACCCCATAAATACGGTCAACGATATAACGATTTGGCTCATCAATCGCCGCATATAGATCATTTAATAATATTTCAATATGTTTTAATAATTCACCAATCTCTTTAAGACCAAAATCACTTAACTCTTCTTTTTGAGCATAGATAGATACAAAGTGATTATTTACGTTCATTAAGTGATCACCAATACGTTCTAAATCTTTAATCGTATATATTAGGAAGTTTAAGTAGTGTCCGTTATAGTCATCTAATTTTTCACCACTAATATCAACTAAATATTCAGAAAGACTGCGGTTGAGTGTATTTACTAATTCTTCATATTGATCCGCTGAATCAAAAGCTTCTTCTTTTCCTTCTAAAATGAACTGTTTAGTATAATCAAAGACATTTTGACAGTTTTTAGCCATTTCTAAAGTACCATTATGTGCAATCTCAAGTGCCATAACAGGTGATTCTGTAATTATTGACTTTTCAAAAATTGTCGTAATTCCAACAGACTCTGAATCTTTACCATTACCTTTGAAGATTGCATTAATCATTTTCTCCATCGTACCTAAGAATGGGAATAATAATAACGTCGATACTGCATTAAAGAAGAAATGCGCGAAAGCAATTTCCATCATTTTATTTAATCCGGCAACTGAAGCAACATACTGCACAACATTTGTGAATAGTGGCATAACTGCCATAAATAAGACTGAGCCAATCACATTAATGAATGTATGAAAAAATGCAGTTTTTTTAGATTCGACTCCACCACCTACTGCCGCGATTACACCAGTAATAGTAGTTCCGATATTGTTTCCTAGTAATATTGGAAGTGATGCTGAAAGTCCTAGAGCACCCTGTCCGTATAGTGTTTGTAAGATCCCAATTGTTGCGGATGAAGATTGAATAAGCATAGTCATAAGTATACCTAAAGCTAATCCATAATATTTATTGTGTGACAGCGTTAATGCAAACTGTTCGAAGATAGGCATTTTTGATAATACTTTTAAACCATCTCCCATTAAATCTAATCCAAAGAATAAGATTCCAAAGAAGATAAGTAATCTTGCATAACTTCTTGTTTTCTTATTATTAGCAAATAACTCAATTCCTGCTCCGATTAAAATTGCATATGGTGCTATTGCACTTAAGTTAAATCCGATCATAATCGCTGTAATCGTTGTACCGATGTTTGCTCCCATAGTAACCGCTAATGCTTGTGTGAATGACATTAAACCTGATCTTATTAAACTAATTACAAGAGCTGTAGTTGCAGAACTGGACTGAATTAGCGCTGTTACTACGATCCCGACTATTAATCCTTTAAATGGATTTGTTGTATATTTATCTATGATTGTTTTTAAACGAGTCCCGGCTATATTCTTTAGTTCGTCCCCTATAGAGTTGATCCCGAATAGAAACAACCCAAGTCCTGCGACAACGCTTATAATGTCGAAGCCGACGGCTTGAGCCTGTTCAATTATTATTGACATAATTTCCTCCTAAACACCTATATTCTATACTTTCTAGGCATTACACGTATGCTAACATATAACATGTGTTTATTCAATAAATTATACATGCATTTTACAATTGCAACCCCTATCATTTTACAATTATATGCGAATTGTTTTAAATGATATATTTTCATAATAAATGTAAAAATAATGTAATTTAATTGTTATAAAATTGTTCTTTTAACAGCGGATTAATCTTACCAATATACTCATATTGAAAGATACTCTGTCCATAATTTTGAATACTCTCATTATTAATTAGCGCCCTTTTTTTAACTTGCATTATGTTGTATGAGTGAGCGCTAATATTTAAACTAGTACCCATCACGATAATAAGATCAGCCTTAGCTAACATTTTCATATATCTTTGGTAATTATTATATTCAAAATTATCACCATATAAAATAATGTCAGTATCTAAAATTGCATCACAACAACTACTACGATTATGGCTATTAATATCATCATTCGATAAATGCTCATTACAGTTTGTACATGTAAACTTATTTGCACTGCCGTGAATCTCAACTATATATTCACTTGGAAGTTTAGTCTTATAATAAAGACCATCTACATTTTGGGTTATTACTCCGAGTAATTTATCCATTTTAAATACGTCATATGCAAAATGATGACCTAAGTTCGCATCAACTTTATCACTAAAAGTAAAGTTTTCAATAATATAATCAATCGTTTTTTGAGGATACTCATTATAGTAATCACGACTTAAAATTAAAGTTGGATCATCCATTTTACTATATAGACCACTTTGACTTCTAAAGTCCTTCAAACCACTTGCCGTTGAAACGCCAGCTCCACTCAAAATTACTATATTATTACTAGACTCAATTAACTCTTTAATTTTCATAAAAATCAGCTCCATTACATTCATTATAGCAAATTAAAAAAGTTATAAGGAAGAGTTCAAATTTGGTATAATATGTAAAGGAAGAGTGATAATATGCCTTTAGATGGAATCGTAATTAGTAAACTAGTAAATGAGTTGAATGAACAGTGTCCAATGCGCATTAATAAAATATATAGTGTTGGTAAGAGTGAACTACTATTTAACGTTCGATTTAATCGACAATCAGAGCGTTTAATTATTAGTGGAAGTTCAAATCAAAATCGCATTCATTTAACGAATCGAAATTATACCCATGATAGTGAGCCTACAAACTTTGTCATGCTTTTAAGAAAACACTTAATCAATGGTCAAATAATTGAAGTTAAACAATATGACTATGATCGAATTATTAGTTTGAAAATTGAGAATCATAATGCAATCGGTGATACAGTTTATTTCTACCTTTACTTAGAGTTAATGGGACGCTATGGAAATATAATATTTACTGATGATCAAAACATTATATTAGATGCCACTAAAAGAATATCACCTTTAGACAATCCAAAAGTAGCGATAATTCCTGGTGCAAAGTATATTGTAAATAGCACACAAAGTAAACAATTAATTATTAACCTTGAGAATATTGATTTAAATGAATCTCTCGTAGATCAGATTGCCGGATTTTCACCGACTTTAGATAAGGAAGTAAAATATCGAATTAGTAACGATCAATCATTTAAAGATATTATTGATTTAATTAATAATAGTAATAATCTGGTTATTTCATCTGATGCAAACAGTAGTGACTTTCATATAATTGAGCTTACTCACAAATTTAATAGTTTTGAAACTGTAAACTTCAAAGATGGATTTGATAACTTTTACTATGATAAATCAGAATTGGATAGAATTAAAGTTGTTACGAATGATTTACTTAAGTTCTTAAGACGTGAAGTTAAAAAATTATCTAAAAAAATTATCAAGTTAAATAGTGAATATGAACATAATAAAAACTCACAAATTAACCTCAAATATGGCGACTTAATTACAACATATCAATACCAAGTTAAAAGAGGAATGCCATACGTAAATTTAATTGATTATGATACAGATGAAGAAATTACGATTAACTTAGATAAAAAATTAAATGCAATTGAAAATGCTCAAAAATATTACAAATTATATCGCAAGCAAACAAACTCACTAAATCATATTAATGAACAAATTGAGCAAGCTAATGCCGATATCAACTACTTTACTCTTTTAATCAATCAACTTGAATATGCCGATGTTAATAGTGCTCTTGAAATTAGAAGTGAATTAGTCGACCGTAAATACTTATTTGAAAAAAGAAAGTTTAAAAAAACTAAGAAAACAAAGCCAAACTACTTACAGATTGAATTTGAAGGCGCAATTATAAAAGTTGGTAAGAATAATTTACAAAATGATCACTTATTAAAAAATTCAAATCGAAATGATTACTGGTTTCATGTAAAAGACTATCACGGCTCTCATGTTTTAGTAAATAGTGATAATTTGAGTGATGAGATGATTGAACTTGCTGCAACACTTGCCGCTCATTTCTCACAAGCTAAAAATAGTCAAAATGTCGCAGTTGACTTTACTCAAGTTAGAAACGTCCAAAGAAGTAAAGTTAAAGGTTTAGTAACTTTGAAAGAATTTGAAACAACTATTGTCGCAAATGATTTAAACTTAATTAAACAATATATTTAAACACCGAAAGGTGTTTTTTTCCATTAAAAAAGCCTAGTATTTATACTAGGCTCTATGTTAGATGTCTATTATCTATCTAATTTGCTTAATTCTGCGTTTAAACGATCTAAAGTATCGAAGTGTTCATTAATAGATACATTATTGTTGTTAATATATCCTTGTAGTTCTGCAAGATCTGCTTCTTTAGCATCATGCTCTGCTTCATAACTCTCATGTTCTTCACTTGGAAGTGCACGAGATAACACACTGTCGTATTTAGCAATAATTGTTTCGTTTAGTAATTCTAAACTATCAATTTGTGCATTAACGTTTTCTAGTTCAGTTTCAATTTCTTCTTTACGGCTAGCCGCGTTAACGTTTCTTTGAGAATGGAAACTAGTATAGAAATGGTCACGTGCACCTTGGAATTTAGTCCATAAATCATTATCATGTTTACGTCCTGAATATCCTGCTTCACGCCACTCATCCATTAATTCTTCCATTTTTACTCTTGTATCTTCGAAGTTAGTAGAATCTTTTAATGACTCTGCACGTTCAACTAGAGCGCTCTTAGCATCAAATGCAACTTTTTGCTTATGACGTAATCCTTCAAAGTGTTCGTTTTGTTTAGTGAAGAAATCTTGTCTTGCACTATTGAATTGTTCCCATAGTTGATCATCAACTGTACGTCCTGCAAATCCAGCAGCTTTCCATTCATCCATAAGTTTATGCATGATCGCTGATGTTTCTTTCCATTCAGTACTTTCTTTAACTTCAATTGCTTTTTCAACTAATTCAGCTTTAATTTTCGCTGCTTCTTCAATTCTTTCAGTACGTTTTTCGAAATGTTCTTTACGTTTACCAAAGAAATAATCGTTTACTTCTTGGAATTTATCCCATAGAAGATCGTTGTCAGGCTCTCCTGCCCAACCAGCGTCACGCCATTCTCTTTGTAAAGATTTGTATTTTTCAGCTGTTTTGTTCCATCTAGTAGAATCTTTCATTTCGTCTGCTTGACGTAATAAATCTTCTTTATGTGCAATTGCTTCTGCGATTGCTTCTTTTGATGAAGTGTGGCGTTCTAGCGCACGTTCAAATCTAGTTTCTAAACGATCATCTGACCCTTCAACATGAATTTGATTCCATTCTTCTTGAATTTCTTCAATCTTGTCTTCATTGTCATCACCTTGTAGACTAAATACTTCCTGAATAAGTTCATTTTTACGTTCATCTTGAACAGTATCTAAACTTTCCCAGCCAAATTGTCTATTTGGACGATAAGATGGTTGTCTGAAATTTCTTCTTGGTGCAACCGTTTCTTCTGATTCTTCAGTAGCTTCAACTACTTCCTCAACTTCAGTAGATTCAACAACTTCTTCTACTTCTTCTTTTACTTCTTCAACATTATTTTCAATAATATCTGTCTTATCCATTAAATCACTCCTACATTTAGTATTATACCATTTATTTATAAATTTTGTTAATAATTTTGCCTTTTTTGCTAAAGATAATAAAATGATACTTTTTGATGATTAAATCAAATAAAAAACTGAGTTATGATTGTAAACTCAGCTGATTATTTATTATTTGATGTCTTTTACTTTAACTTCGTATGGTTCATCGAC
>CAYWKT010000004.1:0-6124 GCA_964458985.1 uncultured Erysipelothrix sp. | reverse complement strand
AGCTGATTATTTATTATTTGATGTCTTTTACTTTAACTTCGTATGGTTCATCGACAGCAATAGTAACTACATCGTTAACTGCTAATCCCATTAACGCTTGTGCTAATGGTGTCTCGTTCGATAATTTACCATTTAAAGGATCAGCTTCTACAGATCCAACGATTGCATACTCAAACTCTTGTTTTAATTGCTCGTCATAGATTACTACCGTTGATCCTAAACGGACAACTTTACTTGCACCTTTAACTTCTTCAATTAGTTCAATGTTATTTAACATTACTTCAAGTTCGATAATACGAGCTTCAACTTTAGACTGACGATCACGTGCTGCATCATAGTCCGCGTTCTCTGACAAGTCACCTTGCTCACGAGCTGCTTTTAATTCTTCTATTACTTCTTTTCTGACGACATGAATCAGATTATTTCTTTCATCTTGTAGTTCTTCTAAACCTTGTTGGGTTACGTGTATTTTTTTATCCATTATCATTCACTCCTGACGTTCTTAATAATAGCATATATCATTTGATTATGCTAATGATATTAAATGTTTAAAATACTAGATATTTTAGTTACGAGTAAATCAATCGCAACTTTGTTTTCACTTCCAATTGGAATAATTATATCTGCATATCTTTTTGATGGTTCAATAAATTGATCGTGCATTATTTTAACTGTACTTTCATATTGATGAACAATATTTTCAAGACTTCTACCGCGCTCATTTACATCACGCATTAAACGACGGATAAATCTAACGTCGGCATCTGTATCGACAAATATTTTAATATCACATATGTCTCTAAGTTTTTCATCATCTAAGACGAATAAACCTTCAATAATAATTACTTCTGCTGGCGCAATTACTTCCTTCTCATGTGATCTTGTATGATTTACAAAATCATATTTAGGTTTCTCAATTTGCAGACCTTCAACTAAATCATGAATTTGATTTAGTAAATATCCATTATCGAATGCAAATGGATGATCATAGTTAGTTTTTAAGCGTTCACTCATTTCTAAGTGATCTTGATTTTTATAATAGTCATCTTGTCTAATAACTACGACACTTCGAACATTTTTAAATGTATCGAATATTTTTCGAGATATGGAAGTCTTACCTGAAGCACTTCCCCCCGCAATTCCTATAATTAATGGCTTCTTCATTTTCTAATTACCTCAAATATTTATTAACGTTAGCGTAATGCTCTTCGGCTGTTTCTGCATAATATACTTTATTATCACCGTAAACATCAGCGATGAAAAATAAATAGTTAGTATCTTTTGGATATAAAGTTGCTTTAATCGACAACTCTCCTGGATTTAGGATTGGACCTATTGGAATTCCTGAATACATATACGTATTAAATGGTGAGTCAATATTCGTATTTTTCTCACATTCAATCCAATTATCATAGTTATAAAGTGAATAACAAACTGTTACACTACTTTGAAGTTTCATATCAATATTTAAACGGTTGTACCATACACCCGCAATAATCTGATCATCCTCATAGTTACCAGATTCATATTGTGTAATTGAAGCTAGTGTGAATAATTCATGTATTGAATACTCACTTGCATCAAACTCACTTTTATACTTTTGATAAATTGATTCTGTTTGATTTAATAGTTTTCGTGTAATATCATCTGCACTTGCATCGACATAAAAGTTATATGTGTTTGGTGCGAGATATCCTTCTAAATAAACATTTAAATCATCATTTAATATATCTTCCGTTAAAACTTCATATTCATCGATTAAAGAAGATACATATTCTTTATTATTCCAAAGATCAAGTAAATCATCACTACTTACATCAATCTTCTCAGATAATTTAGTAGCAATATCCTTTGCCCAATCACCTTCAATAAGCGTAACTGTAACTTCGTTTGTAATTACATTAGATGCATTAGTTAAATACTCTAATATTTGTGGTGTCCCCCAACTTGAATCGATTTGGAAGTTTCCTAATACAAATCCATTAACATTGTTAAGCTTACCATATACCTTTGTTACAAAACTTGATTTTATATATCCAGATTGCTCCAATTTTCTTGAAATACTACTTAAGTTATCTCCCTCAGCCACGACAAAATTAACTGGAGTCTCTACAGTTGAGACTGGAGCCAAACTAAATTTATAAAATGTGAATGAAGAGACTAGCAAAAGTGTAACTAAAATTAATAAAAGACTAGTTTTCTTCTTGGTCATCCTCGAAAGCTCCTAGCACTTCTTCCACCATATTCCATTCTGCTTCATCTTCAATTGGAATTAAGTTGTTTTCATTATCAAATTTTGATGCAAATACATCACCTGAGTCTGTACTTGGATCAAAGTAAAGTACGTAGTTTAATCCTTCACTATCAAAAGTGAATAAGATTTCCATTTCAATTTCATTTCCTTCTTCATCTGCAACTGTGAATCTGTTATCCATATTTTTTCCTCTTTCTTACAAAAAGGGGTTATATCCCCTTTTAATGTATGCTATCTAAGTATCCTTGTAATATTATAACCGCAGCAACTTGGTCAATTACACCTTTGCGTTTTTTCCTTGATACATTTTGCATGATCAGTGAATCACGTGCCGCTTTAGTTGATAAACGTTCATCCCAAAGGACTACTTCATAGCCTAATTCTTCTAATTTTATTTTAAAATCTAAGGAGATATCTCCCCTTATACCTACATCTCCACTCATATGTTTAGGTAGGCCTAAGACAATTTTCTCAACTTTAAACTGTTTGAGATCTTCATCTAATAAGTGAAGGGCCTGTTTGTAGTCATTGTTTTGAAAAGTGATTGTTTTATGTGCACTCGCAATCGTATGCATTAAATCACTTTTCGCAATGCCGATAGTTTTACTACCTAAGTCTAAGCCAATTATTCTTCGCATGTATTATCTAAGTAAAATCTTACTAATTCTTCAATAATATCTGCACGATCGACCGATTGAATTACACTTCTCGCATTTTTATGACTTGAGATATATGCCGGATCATTAGAAATTAAATATCCCGATAATTGATTAACTGAGTTATACCCACGTTCATTAAGTGATTCATTGACCAATCTTAATACGTGTTTAATCGTATCTCTCTTGATATCTTCTGATGCAAAAGCTTTTGTTTCTGTTAAATGTTTTGACATAAAATCCCTCCTATGTTGAATATTATATAATATATTACTTTAAATTAATAGTCGTTTAAAGACTTTCAACGATACTAGCAATGCTGCTTACAACTTTATCAGTGTCTTTTCCACCTGATTGCGCAAAGTCTGGACGACCGCCACCATTACCACCCGTTAACTGTGCTAACTCTTTCGCAATTGCTCCAGCGTTTACACCTTCTTTAGTTAAATCTTTATCACATGCAACTACAAACACAACACGATCGTTAAGTGTTGTTGCTAAGATCACGACTACTTTTTCAACTTCATTACGTAAATTATCCGCAATATATTTTAAGTTGTCGGCTGATAAGTCCGCATAAGTATGCGCAATTACTTTTTTATCACCTTTAATTGTAATCGACTCTTTTAATTTATTAACTTCATTGTCTAATTTCATTTCATTAAGTTTAGCTAACTCTTCTTTCAACTTATTATTTTCATCTAAAATATCTTGAATCTTACTTAATACTTGTGAAGTTTGCTTAGTTGAGATTTTACTTTGAATATCTTCAAATAAAGCTTCACTCTCTAACATACTTTCATAAACATTTTGTGATGTTGTAAATGTTAAACGTCTGACTCCACTTCCAACTGACTCTTCTGATAATATTTTAAAGATTCCAATTTCAGCGATATTGTCGACATGTGTTCCTCCACATAATTCTTTAGAATGCTCACCCATCGTAACAACACGAACTAAGTCACCATATTTCTCATCAAATAAAGCCATTGCCCCACTTGCTTTTGCACTTTCAATATCCATTAGTTCCACATCTACCGCTGCCGCACTATCTAGCATATTATTTACGACATGCTCAATCTTACTAATTTGCTCAGCAGTAACTTTCTCAAAGTGTGAAAAATCAAGACGTGCATATTTGTCATCAACGTACGATCCCGCTTGCGCTACATGATCGCCAAGTAAATCAATTAATGCTGAATGGACTAAATGTATCGATGAGTGATTTCGTTTAGTATGTTCACGAACTACTTTGTCGACTGATAAATGAATAGAGTCATTTTCTTTAACTAAGACGTGATCATTATTTTCAACGATGTGTAACGTTTGGCCATTTGGAGCTTTTATTGTATCAATCACTTCTAATTTATTACCATTAACGATGATTTCTCCAACATCCCCAACTTGTCCACCACTCTCAGCATAAAATGGCGTAGTTTTAACAATCACACTAAAGTTATTAGTCGTACTATCAACTTTATTTCCATCTTCAAATAAACCAATAATTACTGAATCACTACTTAATTGTTCATAGCCAATAAATTCACTCTGATCTTTAAATTCAAGTAAATCTTTCGATTGACTACTCATTGAGTCGACACTCTTACGTGCTTCACGTGCTCTTTGTTTTTGAGCTTCCATATGTTCATAGAATCCGTCCATATCGACAGTATAATTTGATTCTAAGGCAATCTCTTCCGTTAGCTCAACTGGAAAGCCGTAAGTATCATATAGTTTAAATGCAACATCGCCTGCCAACACTTTATTTTCACTTTTCGCTAATTCACTACTTAGTAACTCTTCACCTGATGCAAGTGTGGCACTAAATCTTTCTTCTTCAGTTTTAATTAATTTCGCTACATATTCACTACGATCAAATAACTCTGGATAAAAGTCACCCATACTCTTAGCGATACTATCAACTAGTTTATATAAATATAGATCATTTATACCAATACTCTTACTATGTCTTACAGCACGTCTTAAAAGTCTTCTTAAAACGTAACCACGTCCTTCATTTGAGAACATAGCTCCATCTGTCAGAGCGAAAACAATCGTTCGCATATGATCACTTATAATTTTATAACTTTCCGCAAATTCACTATAATATCCTACTGTTGCGAAACTCTCAATATCTTTAATAATTACTTGGAATACATCAATATCAAAGTTAGTAGTAACTTCTTGTGTAATACAAGCTAGTCTCTCAAGTCCCATTCCAGTATCAATATTTTTTTGTGGTAACTCTAAAAACTCTGAGCGAGCAACTCCCTCTTTAGCATCATATTGTGAAAAGACGACGTTCCAAACTTCAAGATATCTGTCATTATCAATCTCTTCAAAAAATAATCTTTCGCCAATATTTTCTGGGTCAAAGTCAAGTCCACGATCATAGAAAATTTCACTATTTGGTCCAGATGGCCCTTCACCTATTTGCCAGTAATTATCTTCAGTTTTTAAGATTCTATTTGGATCAATCCCAATATCATTTACCCAAATATCATAAGCTTCACTATCATCAGTATGAACACTTACATACATCTTATCTTTATCCATACCGACCCATTTTTCAGAAGTTAAAAACTCCCATGCAAAAGGAATCGCTTCTTTCTTAAAATAGTCTCCAATTGAGAAATTACCTAACATTTCAAAAAACGTATGGTGACGTGCTGTCTTTCCAACATTTTCAATATCATTCGTACGAATACTTTTTTGAACATTTACGATACGACGATTACTCGGTATCTCACTTCCATCAAAATATTTTTTAAGTGCTGCAACCCCACTATTAACCCATAATAAAGTTGGATCATTGTGTGGGACTAAACTTGCACCTGGCTCAACCATGTGCCCTTGTTCTTTAAAATATTCTAAAAACATTAATCTTAATTCATTTGTACTAAACTTTTTCATTCTTATCCTCCAATAAAAAAACGTCTTACCAAAAGTGATTAATCACGGTACCATCTTGGTTGACGCTCAATATCCATAACGCTGGTCAGCGGAAACTTTAGTTTCACTCCAAAGTAGCTTCAGTAGTATTTAATCATAGGTTGCACCATTCCCTATGTCTCTAAAAAATAAATAATTACTTACTAGTCTTTTTCTTCGTATATGCAAACATTATACCATACTTAATATAATATCGTAAACAATCAAACTACTTCAACTTTATAGGTCGATTCTTTTCAAATATAAGTCCAACAATAAGACT
>CAYWKT010000003.1:19890-34668 GCA_964458985.1 uncultured Erysipelothrix sp. | reverse complement strand
AGGTGTGGACAGCCTTATAAATGTCAACTTTAGAAGATTAGGTGTGAACAGCCTTATAAATGTCATTTTAATGAAAAAGGAAGCAAATGCTTCCTTTTATTTTAGGAGAATGTGATATGAATAATATAACTTTATACTCAGTATGTAATGACTACATCAATGCACTGTACAATGCTGATTCTGAAGTACGAGTTTCTTCAGATTCATTAAGACCTCATTTATTTACAAAAGTAGCAATTGATAATGTTGAACTATTATTGCCATTGTCATCACCAAAAAGTGATAAGAAAAGAGCTAAGGCAATTGTTGATGAGATTTTTGATGGTGAGAAAGTTTTAGGATATATTGAATATCATAAAATGATACCATTTTATAATCATCCTGATGTAGCACAAAGAATTGAAATAAGTGATATTGTTGACGAAAAATATAGAGATTTACTCTTAAAAGACTATATCTATATTCGGGATAAAATAGGATATGAATCCATACTAAAGAAGACTAAGATCATATATAATGCGAGATATAATCCAGAACATTATTTATATACACGTTATTTAAAAAAGTTTGGTACTGATATTTATCTTTTAAGAACTGTTCTTGAAGATTATTTAAGTAATATTTAATAGACAATATTTATATGTATGGTACATAGGATTAGATTATTAACTAACTTCGCATAATGTATATTATGTAATATTTATGCATATCATTTAATCTATTGTATAATAGTACTACTATTAGGAGGTTTTATTATGAGTATTACAGTTAATATTTACTATTATGGCTCTAAAGCGAGATTATTCGCTGAGGAAATGGAGAAATCTGGTATTGCCGATCAAATTAGAGCTAGAGCTGGAAATATTGAATATACTTACTATGTACCTTTATCCGATAATAATTATATTTTACTTATTGACTCATGGCATAATCAAGCGGCACTAGATGATCATCATAATTCTGATATAATGGATAAAATTATTGAATTACGTAATAAGTATGATTTAACAATGAAAGTTGTTCACTATGATGAGCAAGCAGATATTCCTGAGTTTGATCAATCATTTGTAGTCTAAATTTATTGGATAGTTATCACTCTTCTATTTAATAATATATCAAAAAGAAAGTACTTAATTTCGTACTTCCTTTTATTAATTCTTTATCTAAGTTTATTTACGTTTGATTGTTAATTCAATCTCGATATCTGCTTCCAGTGGTAATTGATATACCGCGACACATGTTCTTGGTGGAAATGGATCTTTGAATTTAGTTGCATATATTTCATTTACTTCACTAAAGTAATCCATTGATGTTAAATAAACGTTTACCTTAACGATCTCTTCATATGTAACATTAACTTGTTCCATTATGTCTTCAAGGTTTTTAAAGCAAAGTTCAGTTTGCTTAGCAATCGTATATTTTTCACCATCATAATCTTTTCCATTATATCCAGTTTGGCCAGCGATAAATACGTACTCGCCAGTATCCATTGCATGTAAATATGGTCCTGATGATAGTACATTTTTACCATTTATAACTTTTCTATTCATATTTACCTACCCCCATCTTCAAAGTAGTAAAAGTTTTAATTTATACTAATTTACTTAAGTATGATTGTCCATTTTCAGGAAGTTCAACTTCAAAGTTATCGGCAATTGTCGCTCCGATATTTGCGAAAGTGTCTCCTACTTCTAATAAGCCAGCCCCTTTCATACTCGGGCTATAAGCTAAGAATGGAATCATTTCACGTGTATGATCTGTTCCGTGATGAGTTGGATCATTTCCATGATCTGCCGTAATAATTACTAAGTCATCATCTTTAAGTTTAGAAAGGAATACTTCTAAATTACGGTCAAATATTTGTAATTCTTCAGCATATCCAACTGGATTACGACGGTGTCCCCATAGTGCATCAAAATCAACTAAGTTTGCAAAGACTAATCCTGTAAAGTCACGGTCCATAATTTCAATAACTTGTTTCATTGAATGATCACTAGTTTTTGATGGATTAGACTCACTAATACCACGAGTATTGAAAATATCACTAATTTTACCAACACTAATTACTTGTAAATCATTTTCAACAAGTGTATCTAATACAGTTTTACCATAAGGATCTAAAGCATAATCATGACGATTTGAAGTACGTTTGAAATTATCTTTATTATCTCCAACAAATGGTCTAGCGATAACACGGCCTAATTTCCATTCATCTTTCATAACGATTTCACGCGCTATTTCACAAACACGGTAAAGTTCTTCAAGTCCAAAAGCTTCTTCATGTGCTGCAATTTGAATAACACTATCTGCCGATGTATAAACGATCATTGCACCAGTTTCTAAATGTTTTTCACCTAGTTCAACTAAAATCTCAGTTCCACTTGATGCTTTGTTTCCGATAACTTTATGACCAGTTTTCTCTTCAAGTTCTGCGATTAATTCATCTGGGAACCCAGTATCTGTAAATGTAATAAAAGGTTTATCGATGTTTAGTCCCATGATTTCCCAGTGGCCTGTCATCGTATCTTTTCCAACACTTCTCTCATTTATTTTAGTGTAATATGCAAGTGGATTATCACTTACTTTAACTCCCATAACATTGTGTAAGTTTCCAAGTCCAAGACGTTCAAGATTTGGTAAACTTACCCCACCGACAGCTTGTGCTGTATGTCCAAGTGTATCCGCACCTAAATCATTATATTTATCTGCATCATACATTGCTCCAGCACCTACTGAATCTAATACAATTGTGAATATTCTGTTATATTTCATACTCTGCCTCTTTTCTTCTATATCTTATTATAACAAATAAAACACTTTATAGTATGCTTATTTTACTTTTTACCTCTTAAAAAGAACTTATCATAGGCACTTTGTAGTTGTTTCGTCTGTAAGTGAACGTATATTTCTGTAGTTGCGATGTCACTATGACCGAGTAACTCTTGAACATATCTAAGATCAGCACCACCATCTAAAAGATGAGTTGCATAAGTATGTCGAAATGAGTGCGGTGATATTTTCTGTCTAATATCATGATCAACTCTGATTTTTTGAAGTGTTGAGTAAACATACTGTCGTGATACTTGTTTTGATTTATCATTAATAAACACATAATTACTCTTCTCTAAATCATAACTATTCCTTAAGTTTAAATAGTCATTATACTTACTAATTGCGATATCTGAAATAGGAACGTACCTAACCTTATCGCCCTTTCCTTTTATGCGTAAGATTTTATTTTCGATGTTTAAATCGTTAAATACTAAGTTACAAAGTTCCGAAACACGTAAACCACATGAATATAAAAATTCAAACATTGCATTGTGATATACCCCTTTAAAACTCTCATCAAAACTATTAAAAATTACTTCTAAATTATTATCTGATATTAAATCAGGTAATAATATTTCACTATTTTTAACCTTAATTTTTAATGTAGGATTAACTACATCTTTATTAATACTTGATGCAAAAATGTGGAAGTTACGTATGACTGATATAGCATGTGTAATACTATTTTTAGCATAATCATCAGTAATCTCGTCAATATAGTCGATAATTGTATCATTATTAATATCATTCATATTAGTAATAAAAATCGAATCTAAAAATTCAAAATAATTGTCTAATTGATTTTGATAGCTTGAGATTGTCGCAGGCGAAAGCTGTTCGTTTATTGATATTTCAAACATGTACATTTCTAGTGCGTCTATTTTATTCATATTAACCTTCTATATTTCTAACTTTAATTGTGTTATAGCTTGATCACTAGGCTTAAGTCGATTAAGTGTCACACCTAATAATCTTACTGGCTCATCAATATTTTCATTATCATAGATGAGTAGTGCTTCTTCATAAATATCATCAGCATTATCTAAATCGTAGTCTAATGTAATCGAACGATTAATCGTAGTAAAGTCGCCTAATCTTATCGTAATCGTTAAATTACTTGACACTACACCCTCATTTTTAATCCGTTTTGCGACACTTTCAGAAAGTTCCATAAACTTATTCGTAATAATCGAATAGTCGCTTACATCTTCATTAAACGTTGATGAATTACCAATTGATTTAATATTATCATCTAAGTTTATTTCATCATTTCCAATACCTTGAATTTTATCAATAGTTTTATCAGTATTAATACCGAGTAGATATTTAATTTTTAAATATTTAGATTTATCAAGTAAATCACCAATAGTATTGATTCCCTCTTCTATTAATAAAGGTGCCGTTTTTTTACCAATTCCGTGCATTTCACTAATTGGCATTGGCCAAATTTTATTGGCGACTTCATTTTTTCTAATTAACGTTATTCCCATTGGTTTCTGCATATCACTTGCCATCTTCGCTAAAAAACGATTAACAGATATACCAATTGAGCATTTTAACTCGTATCTTGCATAAAGTTCATTTTGAATTTCATAAGCTAAGTCTAATGGTTTCTCATATTTTTTGACTTCTTCAGTTAAGTCTAAATAACACTCATCAATACTAACTTGTTCAACTAGAGTAGTATACTCTTTTAGAAAGTTAGTAAACTTCTTAGAAAGATCTGAATAATATTTATGGTCTACCGGGACAAAAATTAAATCTGGACATAGTTTAATTGCTTCATTGACACTCATTGCACTTTTAACACCGTAAGCTCTTGCCTCATAAGTTGCGGTTGTAATAATACCTTTTCCTAGTCTTCCTGAAATTGCGACCGGCTTACCTTTGAGTTCTGGATTTCTTATTTGCTCCGCAACAGCAAAAAAAGCATTTAAGTCAATATGAAATATATACTTTTCCAAAAATATCATTGCCTCATTTCTTGTGCTTTTTTATATAACTCTTTTGCGGCTTTCAAGCTTGCCTCAGTTTCAATACCTGTCGACATTATCGCTAATTTACTAATTAAATTATTACCTTCAAGTTTACTAATTGTTGTCGTACCGATATTACTACTATTATCTTTTTCTACATAATAATGATCATTACTACTTGCGGCAACTTGTGCTAAATGAGTTACGGCAAAAACTTGCGAATATTTAGATAATTGTTGCATTTTACGCCCGATACTACTTGCGACAACTCCACTAACACCTGTATCAATCTCATCAAAGATGACAGTACCGACACCAAAGAGCTTACTAAATACGACTTTGAGCCCTAACATTAATCTTGATATTTCACCGCCGGAGGCGACTTTAATCAATGATTCAAGCGCAAATCCTTTGTTCATTGCGACCATAAACTCGATATCATCATTTCCAGTACTACTAAATGGTTTATTTTGAAGTAAAATCTTAAAATCAGCATTTTCTAAATGTAAATCTTTTAAATGAATTAATACATCTTTTTCTAATTTTTTAATTGCAGATAATCTTGAAGCAGTTAGTTGACTCGCATAATTTTCATATACTTCTTCATTTACTTTTAATTTTTTCTCTAACTCAAATAAGACAATATCTTTAGAATCAAATACTTCAATCTTATTTTTCATATCATCTAGTCGTTCATTAAATATTTCAAATGATCCACCATGGCGGCGTATAATTCGATTTATTTCAAGTAAACGCTCTTCAATGTTATTAACTTCATACTCATCAAATGCGAGAGTTGATAGTATTGATGATAATTCATCGTTAATGTCGACAGCCTCGATATAAAGGCTGTTTACTCTCTGAACTAAGGCATTATACTCATCATAATCTTGTAAGTTATCAATTGAATTTTTACCTTCATAAAGCGTATCAATTAAACCGTTGTTATTGGAGAATAATTGATGAGTATTATTAATATTTGAGTAAATATGCTCATATGCATTTATTTGCTTAAGTCTGTCACTTAACTCATTATACTCATCTTCATTTGGACTTACTTTCTCAATTTCATTTACTTGTGCTTTTAAAAATTCAATCTCCGACTCATTAAAAAATGTATTTTGAACTTCATTAATTTCATCTAAAATTTGCTTATATTTTTTGTATGCAAGTTTAGTATTTTGTAATAGTTCATCATGTTTCGCATAAGCATCGACTAAGTTTAAATGAACACTCTTACTTAGTAAGTATTGATTATCACTTTGTGAGTGAATATCGAGTTCATTCTCAAACACTTTTTTTAGTAAACTCAACGTAACACTTCGTCCATTTATTCGTGAAATACTCCGATTGTCTGGCGTAATTTCTCGTGATACAATGTAAACTTCTTCTTCACTAATTCCATTTTCTTTTAATATTTCTAATGTTTTAGTATTTTTAAATATGAAGTTAGCTTCGATAAAAGTATTTTTGTTTTTATCTTTTTGAATTGATGTCGTTAAACGATCACCGCATAGATAACCTAATGCATCGATAATTAATGATTTACCAGCTCCTGTATCACCAGTTACTGCAATAAATCCATCATTAAAAGATAAGTTTTGCTTATCAAATAATACGTAATTTTCAATATATAGATTAACTAGCATATTTAGATCCTTTCAACTTTCTCTTTTATGAAATTTAATACATAATTAACGTCTAAGTCATAGTTGATTCTAAGTGATACGATTGATCCATGGGGAATGAATATATCATCAATTCCGAAACGATGAATATTAACATCTAAATTATTGTCATTGTAGAAATCATTTATTTGACTGGATAATCCACCATTTAACATTTCACTTTCGTATGTAAATATTGGTACATTAAGTTTTTGAATATCAATCAGCATTTCTTTATCAATTGGTTTAATAAATCTTGCATTAATAACACCAATTTTTAAATCATTTGTTTTTATTTTTGAGATAAAACGGTTGACATCAGGACCATACGCAATAAGAATTGCTTCTATATCATCATTAAATAAATGTTTAGTCCACGTTCCAATCTCAATATATTCAAACTCATCTACTTTCGTATATACTGAGGATCCACGCGGATATCTAATTACGACAGGCTTCTTGTATTTAAAAGTACTATATAGTAAATGTTGTGCTTCAATTTGATCTTTCGGTTGCGTTATCATTAAGTTTGGTACGTTATACAACATACTAATATCAAAAACACCTTGATGTGTATCTCCATCTTCACCGACGATTCCCGCCCGATCTACTCCAATTACGACTGGTAAGTTCATACGCGCAATATCATGGTTAACTTGATCATAAGCACGTTGTAAAAATGTAGAGTAGATTGATAAAAATGGTTTCTTATTTGAGATTGCAAGTCCAGCTGCCATCGTTGTCGCATGTGCTTCTGCAATTCCAGTATCAAATGTACGATTAGTAAATCGCTTCTCAAAGTTTATTAATTTACTTCCACCAAGCATTGCCGGTGTAATTGCCACAATATCCGAATCATTATCAGCTAACTCAATTAATGTATTACTAATTATTTCAGAGTATGTTAAATGATCATTTGCAAGACTTTCTACTTGTTTGCCTGTAGCTGGATCAAATTTTCCAACCCCATGCCACGAACCATCAGTATCATCTTCACAAACTTTAATACCTTTACCCTTCTTAGTTAATATATGTAGTAAGATTGGCTCTTCCTGGTTTTTCGCAAATTCAAAAGCACGAATTAACTCACTTATGTTATGTCCATCAATTGGGCCTAAATACTCAATACCAAAATCAGTAAAAGTAGTATCTTTGATGATACCTTTTTTTACTGTATTTCGAATTGATGTGAGTGAGTCTAGAACTTTATTTCCGACTTTATTTTTTGATAATGTATTTGATAAGTCATGTTTAATTGTTTCATATGGTTTACTTACACGTAAACGATTTAAACTTTTACTCATCCCACCTACATTGTTTGAGATGCTCATATTATTATCATTTAAGACGATTATAACTTTCTTTTGTAAATCGCCAAGATGATTTAGTGCTTCAAAGCTCATTCCACTTGCGATTGCCCCATCTCCAATTATAGGGAGAACATTGTAGTCTTCATTGTCTAAATCACGGGCAATTGCCATTCCAATTGCGGCCGAAATGGAAGTTGATGAGTGTCCTGCTTCCCATGGATCAGAAATACTTTCACTTAATTTTTGAAATCCAGAAAGACCTTGAAATTGACGTAATGTATCAAAATCTTTTGCTCTTCCAGTTAAAACTTTATGGACATATGATTGATGACCAACATCAAATATAAATTTATCTTTTTCTGAATCAAAGACATAATGCATTGCGATCGTTAGTTCAACAATACCAAGGTTACTAGATAAATGACCGCCTGTTTTGGCGATACTTTCATATAAAAAGTTTCTAATATCACTTGCGACGCCATTAAGTTGATCATGATCGAGATCTTTCAAAAACTTAGCATCTTTAATGTTTAATACGTCCATACTTGCCTCCTAATAAGTTCTTTTTTCAATATCCTTAATTAAATTATATAAGTTGTTTACTTTTAAGTCTAACTGTGAAAGTAGTGAGAAACAGTTTTCAAATAAGTTTTCTAAAACTACTTTACTTTCATCAACACCTAATAGTTTTACGTATGTCGATTTATTATTGTCTTCATCAGATGGTAGTTTACCGAGTTCTTCATAGCCTTTTGTGACATCAAAAATATCATCTTGAACTTGAAATGCTAACCCTAAGTCTTGGGCAATATTCATTAAATATTTTTGATCAGTTTCATTGTTTGAAATAATTGATGCAGCTATTAATGAAAATTCAATTAAACATGAAGTTTTGTATATGTTTATTTTTTTAATTTCATCGATTGTCAAAGATTTATTTTCACTTTTTAAATCTAACTCTTGGCCATAGATCATTCCATTTTTTCCGGCATACTTCGCAAGTTGAGTGATTAGGGAAACCTTTTGATCTGCATTTAATAGTTCATCTTTACTAATTACTTCAAATGCCATCGTTAATAGAGCATCGCCAGCTAATATTGCCATATCTTCTCCAAAAGCTTTGTGTACTGATGGTTTTCCGCGTCTAAAGTCATCATCATCCATTGCTGGAAGATCATCATGTGCTAGCGAGTAACTATGAATTAGCTCGATTGCTAATGCACTACTTAAACCTTGTTTAAAATCGATTCCATAATCGGCTAATAATGATAAGAGCAGTAAAGGTCTAATTCTTTTTCCACCATCATTTATCGCATATATAAATGCATCATTAACGATTCCATCGTAACCATAATTATAATTCAGTAAATAATTCTCAAACGTATCTAACATATTAATCCTCATACTTACTAACTAATTCATTTATTGATTTCTCAAAACCTTCTAGTTTTAAGTTACATTTTTGAATTAATTGTAATCCTTCTTCAAATAATTTCATCGAGTCATCTAAACTTTCATTTCCACTCGCTAATTTACTATTAATTTCATCTAATCTTTTAATTGCTTTTTCAAAGTCAAAATTATTCATTGTTTAGCTCCTTTTTTATTACTTTCGCCATAATATTTCCATCACTCATTTTTATATTAATTTCACTATTAATGTCAATCTCGCTAACTTTACTAATAACATTATCATCGATTTCAACTAAACTGTATCCCCGTTTTAATGTATTAATAGGCGAATATGAATCTAGTAATGTTAACTGATTTTTAAAGTTAGCCTTCAGTTTGTTTTCGTAATTTTTTATATTGTTTTTGATTGAGTTATCAATATTATTAATTTTTAAGCGTTCACTATAAATTACCTCATTAATTTTTGAAGTAAATTCATTACTAATCATATTGAATTGATTAATTTGTGATAACTTCTTATCTTTAAAACTGTAAAGTCCTTCTTTATGTTTTAAAATAATCGCTTCATACTTACTAAACATTAACTCAGGGTGTTTGTACGCTGAACTATTACTGTAAGTATCGATTAATTGAATACTATTGTTTAACTTATTATTAATTCTTTCAACTAACGTATGCTTATACGTCTCAAATAATTTAATTACTTCATTTATATCTGGTGTAATTAACTCTGCCGCAGCTGTCGGTGTTGGTGCTCTTAAGTCACTGACAAAGTCACTGATCGTAAAGTCAATCTCATGGCCAACACCACTTACGATTGGTGTTTTTAAAGAATGAATGACTCTTGCGAGTTGTTCTTCATTAAATGCCCAAAGATCTTCGATTGAGCCACCACCACGGGCTAGGATAATTGCATCATAGTTTAAATTATCTATCTCTTTTAAATTTTCAATAATATCTAAGTGAGCAGTTGGTCCTTGAACTAGTGAATTATATACACTTACAGTTGCGACTGGCCATCTTCGATTTAAAGTAGTTAGTATGTCGTTTAATGCAGCACTATCGCGCCCACTTACAACTGCAATACTATTTGGATATTTTAAAAACTCTTTTTTTAGAGATTCATCAAAAAGTCCTTCTTTATGTAATGTTTTCTTAAGTAGTTCAAATCGTTTCGCTAAGTCGCCAACTCCATCTTCAACCATTTCACTTACGTAAAGTTGAAGTGATCCGCTAGCTTCAAATAATGATACGTTAGCTTTTAGACTAACTTTCATTCCATTTTCGACTTTAAACTTTACTCTTGAAGCATTGTTTGCGAACATTACACATGATATACGACTACTTTCATCTTTAAGTGTAAAGTACATATGTCGATTATTGTGATAGTTAAAATTTGATATTTCGCCTACTACATTTATATTCTGAATTAAAAAGTCATTATCAAGTTTTAACTTTAAATATGAAACTAAAGCTTTTACTGACCATTTTTGACTCATATCTTATCTAGCACTCCATTTATTAGTTTAAAGCTATCATAGTCTGCATACTTTTTAGTATATTCGACTGCTTCGTTAATAATTACAGCTTTATCAGCATCTTCACTTAATAACTCCGCAACTCCTACAAGTAGGATTGCTTGTTCGATATATCCTAAACGATCAAATTCCCAGTTGTCTAGTTTATCTTCAATTAGATTTTTTAAGTATTCTAAATGATCAAATAAGTTTGCCGTAATATTTAAAAAGAATAGATCACTTTTTACGTTATCATCTTCTATATTATTATTTATCGATTCATATATATCACTCTTTAATAAAAGACTTTGATATACACATATTATTGCTTGTTCTCTCTTTTGTGACCTAGTCATAATTTACCTCCGCAAAAAAACACCGTAAGGGTGTTTTAAAAATTGAATCCAATTACATTAATGTTTACTTCGACATCAGTTAATGTACTGTTGTTTGTAATTGTATCATAAATTTTTTGTTGAATATTTTCAAGTACCCCAATTACACGATTTCCAAACTGAACAACTAACTCAGCGCTGATAATTAACTTACCATCATTAAACTCGACTGTTATGTTGTTTTGTCTTAAGTTATGTGGAATATTTAAATATTTGCTTTCAGCTATCGTGTATTTTACGATATCTCTAAATACTGTCTTCTCTACTGCTAAAATTCCTTCTTCGGAATCATTGATTATTACATAATTAGTACTCATATTTATCACCTGTAGTCATTATACCAAATTCCACTTAACATTAATAGTAATCACACTTCATTTTAACTTATTAATTAGCTTAATCTATTCGTCTATTTTTAATTTATAAGTTATTTATTACATTAAATAATGGGATGTATATTTAAAGTTTGATTATATGTAGTTATATAAAAAAAGTGATCAAGTCATTTAGACCTGATCACAATTAATTACTCTTTAATACCTCTTAAAATTTCATCAATTCTAGCTCCAGCATTTAGTGAATTATCATACTTAAATCTAATTTCTGGAGTTTTATAAGTAGTTAGTTTTTTACTTAACTCTGAACGAATAAATCCTTTAGCTTTATTTAAAGCTTCAACTCGTTCTGTTGGTACGCCACGATCATCGAAGAAAGTTACGTAGACTGTTGCATAACTCATATCATTTGAAACTACAACATCAGTTACTGTTACATGCCCTACATTTTTATCTTTTAAATCATTAAGAATGATGTTTGAAATGTAACGATTAATATTACTTGCTAAACGCTCTTTTGTAACACTCATATTTTTCACCCGTATGACTAATTGATCATACTACCTTTCTTATACTACTGGTACTTCTTGTTGTCCATGTGATTCAATTATATCACCTAATTTAATATCATTGAAGTTTTTGATTGTGATACCACATTCAAATCCTTGTGCAACTTCTTTTGCATCATCGTTAAATCGTTTTAGTGATGCCATTTCACCATCATAAATGACGATGTCATCTCTAATTAAACGAATGTGTGAGTTTCTAACCATTTTACCATCTACGACCATACATCCAGCAATAGTTCCTACACGTGATACTTTATAAGTTTCACGAACTTCTGCTTGTCCGTATACAACTTCTTCATAAACAGGATCTAACATCCCTTTCATTGCAGCTTCCATTTCTTCTACAAGTTTATAAATAACATTGTGTAATCTGATTTCAACTTTATCTTCCGCAGCTTTTGATCTAACGTTTGCGTTAGGACGAACGTTAAAGCCATAGACGATTGCATTAGATGCATGTGCTAACATAATGTCAGATTCGCTAATACCACCCGCTTGAGCTCTTAAAACGTTAACTCTAACACCTTCAACTTCGATTTTCTCTAAAGAAGATTTTACTGCTTCAGCTGTTCCTTGAACGTCTGATTTTACGATGACTGGAATTTCTTTCATATCACCTTCAAGAATTTGCTTAGCTAAGTCTTCTAGTGACATTGCACTTGAAGCTCCACGTTCTGCAGACTCTGCAATATGTTTACGACGACTTGCGACTTCTTTCGCAGTTTTTTCATCTTCGAATACTCTAAATGAATCTCCCGCAATCGGTACTTCGTTTAAACCTAAGATTTCAACTGGTGTCGATGGAAGTGCAACTTCAATATCTTGACCATGATGATTCGTCATTTTACGGATTCTACCTGAAGTAGTTCCAACAACGATGTAATCTCCCATATTTAATGAACCATTTTGAACTAATAATGTTGTAACAACACCACGTCCTTTATCAAGTTCAGCTTCAATAGCAGTTCCAATTGCTAATCGGTTAGGATTGGCTTTTAATTCTTGAACTTCCGCAACAAATTGAATTGTTTCTAGTAGTGATTCAATTCCTTGACCTGTTTTTGCCGATACTTCAGCAAAAATAGTATCTCCACCCCATGCTTCAGGCATTAGACCTAAGTCCGCCATTTCACTTAAGATACGATCAGTATTTACACCTGGTTTATCAATTTTATTGATTGCGACAATAATTGGTGTTTCTGCAACTAAAGCATGATCAATTGCTTCTTTAGTTTGTGGCATAACCCCATCATCTGCAGCTACTACAATAATAACGATATCTGTAACTTTAGTTCCACGAGCACGCATTGCAGTGAAAGCCTCATGTCCTGGAGTATCTAAAAATGTAATAGCTCTTCCATTTACATTTACTTGATATGCCCCAATATGCTGTGTAATTCCACCAAACTCACCATCAGTTACATCTGTTTTACGAATTGTATCTAATAATGAAGTTTTACCATGGTCAACGTGACCCATAATCGTAACAACTGGTGATCTTTCAACTAAGTCCTCTTCTTTATCGATGACTTCAGCATCTAAATTCATTTCCTCTTCCATTGCGTCAACTTCTAAAGTTGCCGTAACGTTTAACTCCATGGCAATTAATTCAACCATATCTGTACTTAGTGCATCGTTAATTGTTGCCATACTTCCCATTTTAAATAAAATCTTAATGATTTCTCCGGCTTTACGCTCTAAACGTTTCGCTAATGTACCAACTGTAATCCCTTCATAATAAGATACAGTTGTAGGGTAATTAATTTTAACAGGAGCCGACTTGCGTCGATTACGACTTCGGTTACGGTTTCTATTTTGATTATAATTTCTAGCCATATCTTCACCTCTTTCTACATATGTCTAAAATTCCTTTTGAAAATCCCTCATCATTTACTACACAATACTTACGTGTAGTATTTCCAGTTGCATCATTGATTATTGAATCAGGTACAACAAAGTACTCAACTTCATAATAATCTGCACGATTAATAAGTTTTTTCATAGTTCGATCAGATGCATCATCACTAATTAATAAAACATTTTTAAATTTACTATTAATTGCTTCAAATGCAGTCTCACCAAATAATACTTTTCTGGCTCTAACAGCCATTCCTAATAAACCACCTAGTTGATTATCCAGCATTTAACATGCCTTCTAACTGTTCATAGATTTCATCAGGAATATCTACTTTAAGTGCATGTTTTAAAACTTTACGTTTTTTAGCACTTTCAATATTTTCTATTGTGAGTTTCAAATAAGCGCCACGACCATTAGCTTTTCCAGTTGTATCAATAATGACATCTTTTTCTGGTGTTCTAACAACTCGTATCAACTCATTCTTATCAAACATTTGATTCGAAACTAAGCATTTACGTTGTGGTGTTTTACGCATATTTACCCTCCTTAATCTTCGTAGTAATCTTCGAAATCTTCAAAATCAATTTCATCTGAATACCAAGATTCTTCTTCTTTTTGAGCTTCTGCCTCAATCTGTGCCATTTCTTCTTCCGTATACTCAGGAGCAATTTCATATTCTAAATCTGAATAATCAACTTCTTCTTCCTGGCGTTTACGATCATCATAACGTGCACGACGACGAGCTGCCGCTTCTTCTTGTTTAGCAATTTTTTGAAGAGCAATCGTTGGATCAGCTAATTTCTCGAATTTTGAAACGTATTCTTCTTTAGCTGTACGTTCAACCTTAGGTTCAACTTTAACTTGTTCAACAACTTCTGGTTTTACTTCAACTTCAGCAATTTCTTC
>CAYWKT010000003.1:0-19790 GCA_964458985.1 uncultured Erysipelothrix sp. | reverse complement strand
TTCTTCAACTGCTTCTTCAGAAGTTACTTCAGCCTCTTCATTGACTACCTCTTCAACGACTTCTGCCTCTAAGTTAGTATCTGCGAATAAATCTACTTCATCATTAATAATTTCGTAAACTTCTTCGATAACTTCTTCGACTTCAGGCTCAACTAAGATTGTTGGCTGATTTGCAAGGGCAATTGCTTCATAATCAATTCCAGACGCTTTAATATCTGATAATGATTTAATATCAATTTTCTTATTAATAAGTTTAACTGCAAGCTTCGCATTTTTACCGCCACGACCAATCGCAAGTGATAGTTGATCATCTGCAACTACCACAACAACACTACGTTCATCATCAGTTGGAAGTACGTATAAAACTTCAGCTGGAGCTAATGATGCTTTAATTAATTGATCAACATCGTTACTCCATTCAAAAATATCAATCTTCTCACCTTGTAACTCTTCAATAACTTCTTGAACACGAGCTCCACGTGGTCCAATACATGCTCCAATTGGATCAATGTTTGGATCTTTTGAGTATACCGCAACTTTAGTACGATCACCAGCCTCGCGTGCGATAGCTTTAATTTCAACGATACCCTCTAAAATTTCTGGAACTTCCATCTCAAATAAACGACGAACAAAATGATCATCTGCTCTTGAGACAATAATTTGTGCTCCTTTAGAGTCTTTATTAACTTCAGTAATAACGACTTTAATTTTTTGTCCTTCAAAGTAATGTTCACCTGGTATTTGTGCCGATAACGGCATAATTCCATGTGCTTTTCCTAAGTTTACAAATAAGAAACGATCTTCAACTGTATCTACAGATACTGTAATCATTTCATATAATTGGTGGATGTACTCATCGTAAACACCTTGTTTTTCAGCTTCACGAATTTTTTGTTTTAAAACATTTTTCGCTAGAAGTGCCGCTGGACGACCTAATTCTCCGATTTCATGTTCTAACAAAATTTCATCTCCGACAACTGCATCTGGTTTATCATCGATAGCTTCTTCAACTGATAATTCAGAATCAAAGTTTTCAACTTCTTCAACGACATCAAATACTTGATATAGACGCATTTCGTCAGTTTCTTCATCCATAATTACTCTAATGTTTGCATCATTTGCATTAATATGTTTTTTTAACGCTTTTGCTATAGCTTCTATAAGTGCTTCTTCAATAATATCTTTACTAATATTACGATCATCTTCAATTGCTTGAATAGCAGCTACAAAATCACTGATTTTCATATTCTCTCCTTAAAATTTAATCGCTAATCTAATGATACTAATATTGTCCATATCAATATCAAAGTTTTTCTTACGAGTTTTTTCCATGTATTCCACTGTTATGAAATCATCTTCTACTTTTTTAAGATCCCCGTAAATCTCAAATAGTCCAGCTTTTGGATCTTTCAGTTTCACATAAATATAGTTTCCTATCTCATCTGAAATTTCTTCTTTACTATTTAATAATCTTTCGGCTCCTGGTGAACATACGTCTAAGAAATACTCAAACTCTAATCCTTCAACATCTTCAAGTGCTTCAACAAATAAGCCACTCATGATATTACAAGTTTCAAGGTCCATTGTTTTATCTTTGAACATAATAGGAATTTCAAGAATTCTTTGTCCGTTTTCATTACGCCAAACTAGATCATTAATGAGTACACTATTACTTTGCGCAATAGGATCTAAGACTTCTCTTATTTTTTTAGTATTACTCATATTCTCACCTCGTTTTTTTCATAAACAATGGAGTGGTTTCCACCACTCCTCTTTCAGTATCTATATTATACACCATATTTAAATTAACTTCAAACATTAGTACATTTTACAATTTATGCTCTTATTTGAACTTACGATTTTCAAATTTAGAATGAAAATCTCGCTCACGATCACGCATCCCCTGTGGTTTAGCGAATGATACTAGAGAAACAGTTAATGCGATTAAAGCTGTAATCGTGATAGCATCATTGGCACGATCACTAATTAAGCCTAAATTAAATACGATTAAGTAAATCGCAAGTAATCCAATTAAAACTACAGTACTGACAATTATTGACTTCATTTTTTTACTCATACTAATACATCGCTTCTATATAATTATTATATCAAACTTTAAGGTATAAGTTAGTTTAATCGACGTTTTAAAATATCTTTAATTGAGTAAATATGTTCAGCCTTATCTAATTCTTCGATAATAACCGATTTTACATTATTAGTAAAATCTATAGAATACTTATTAATGAAGAAAAAATAACATAAATGATCATTTAGCGGTATAAGAGTAATATCACATAACTCAATATCACCATCATTAAATAGCTTAGACATGCCTCTAGATAATCCTGCGACATGATAGATTTTATCTTTCGCATAAATCATCGCCATACCTTTATCATCTAATCCGATAAAGTATGCATGTTTTAGGACAAGTGCGTTATTAAGTCCAGTGTTAAACTCACTAATATATTTTGAAATCGATTTATCAATTCCATTTTGAAATTTCTTAATGATTTTACGATTTTTTACTGACTTATTCATAATCATAGAAAATTGCTTCTCATCTGTGTTATGCATAAACTCTTCAAACGATGAATATTGCTTCACGACTTTGACAGTTTGATTTGCGAAATATAAAAAGTTATTAAAGTAATCTCCATAATCTAATCCCATTTCAAATGGTAGTTTATAATCAACTACAGTAGATTTATCATTACTTTCACTCTCAGAAATACTTAAGCCACCATTTGCCCATAGTGGCCAATCATAAAATAAGTCAATAAATAATGTATTCTCATCATAATTGTCCATAAGTGATTGTATATAGTTAGCACTTAATTCAACTTTTTCACTATCCTGCATCATTAAGAAATAATCAAAACTTCTTCTAAACTCATATTTATACTCAGCGTTAAGATAAGCATCGATGTACTTTTCAAGCAGCATATACTTTCCAAGTGAATAGTAGTAACTATTACTATGGATTACTTCATGTTTGATTAAAGGTAGCTCTTCCTTTTGATATATTGGATGAACAATTGCATCAGTATAAATTAAGTAATCATCCCAATGTAGTACATCAAGAAAATACTTAAAGTCACGAATATCAAATTTAAATTGATTATCTTTTTCTTGATTGCTTGCATATATCTCATTAATACTATCAAAAGTAATCGCACCATAGGTTAAGACCATTCCTAGTGCTGAATAAGTAAAATATTCTTTTTCAACAATCTCATCCGTAATAGTTAGATTACTAATTATTTCTTTAAAATCATCATGAATCTGATATTGATCATTCACATTATCAAATGCAAATAATAGTTTAGATGATAGCTCAATTTCAATAAAACGATCTTTTAAGTATGTGTTTAAATCATCTTCATTTTTATTATTTAGATTTATTAGTTGTTTTAATAGTTCAGTGTCTAAAGTTTCAGTGATTAAGTCATTATTAGCTAAATATGCTGCCCTAATGGCATCGACCATTTTACCTTTAGTGATTGAATCATACTCTTTCGCACTGTCGTATCCAACAGTGCTTAAGTAATGAAAGTATAAATACTCTTTATAAAATTTATTAATAAGTTTACGCATACACTATTCTACTTTTCGTCGTATGACAGTTTATTAAACTTACCTAAAAGCCATAGTGTGTAGCGATATGCAAAGAATCCAATGAATATTGCTGGTAACATTAATATAAAGAACGATAAATTAAACGCCTCTGATATTGTCGCGATTAATAACGATGAAATAAAGACAATTACGACTAAAATCATCATTGCATTACGTCTTGTACGTTTATCCACTGCATATTCTTTATTACAGTGTGAACATTTAATTTCTTCAATCTCTTTTGCTTTTTTAATTTCGATGTTTTTTCCACATCTCTCACATTTTGATACTATCATATATACCTCCCTAGAAAAATGATAATTGATTCTCTTCTTGTAACTCTTCTAATACGTTTAATTCATCTAACTTCTCTTTAATATTTTTACTCACTTGGGTTCTACTCATAAGATCTTGTTTTGATAAGAAAACACCATTCTTACGGGCTTCAACGATTGATTGGCCAACGTTTGCTCCTAAACCATCAATTGTCGTAAATGGCGGAATTATCGTCTTCTCATCATTTGGATCACTAATAAATTCCGTAGCCATCGATTTATATAAATCAATATTACTAAAACGATAACCTCTTAAGTACATTTCAAGACAAACTTCAAGTGGACCTAAAATTCTCTGCATACGGTTTCGATCAGTTGCCGGAATCGAATAGTCAAACATCTTATTCTTAATTTCCGCTAAACGTTCTTCAATTGCTTCTTTACCTTTAATCATCGTCTCTATCTCATAAGCGTTAGCTCTAAGTGAGAAATATGAAATGTAGTAGTAATGCGGATAATAAACTTTAAACCACGCGATTCTAACAGCCATAATTACGTATGCAGTCGCATGGGCTTTTGGGAACATGTACTTAATCTTTTTACATGAAGTGATATACCATTCAGGTACATCATTTTCAACCATCATATTTTCCCAACGAGGCGTTAAGCCACGTCCACGACGAACTGATTCCATTATATCAAATGCATCTTTATCTTTAAGCCCTTTTTGAATTAAAAAGGTCATAATATCATCTCGACACCCGATAACTTCATTTAGTAAGATACCATCGGCAATTAATTCTTCAGCATTATTCGCCCAAACGTCAGTTCCATGTGATAAACCTGAAATAATTAATAAATCACTAAAGTTCTGCGGCTTTGTCGCCTCTAACATTCTTCGAACAAATGGTGTTCCAAACTCAGGCAGACCTGCGGCGCCTGTATCTTCACTATAGTAGCGATCATCAATATTTAATTCATTAGTACTATTAAAGATCGACATTACTCGCTTATCATTCATCGGAATGTCTAAAACATTAATTCCCGAAATATCTTGGAGTAGCTTCATAGCAGTTGGATCAACGTGCCCTAAAATATCTAACTTTAAAACGTTCTCTTCAATATCTCCATATTGAAAGTGAGTAGTCTTCCATTCCGAAAAGACGTTATTTGCGGGATATTGAACTGGTGTAAAATCATGGACGTCCATTTCACTTGGAATAACGATAATTCCACCTGGATGCTGACCCGTAGTTCGTTTAACCCCTTCGGCCCCTGCCGCAAGGACATCTTGCATTGGACGCGACATATTTTGAACTTGCATTTCCTCTTCATAACCTAAGACATAACCAAACGCTGTACGCTCAGCAACTGTTCCAATTGTACCGGCTTTAAAGACGTGCTCATCACCAAATATTTCTTTAGTGAAGTTGTGAGCATGCTCCTGGTAAATACTTGAGAAGTTAAGATCAATATCCGGAACTTTATCTCCTTCAAAACCTAAGAATGTCTCAAATGGAATATCTTGTCCTTCTACAATTAAATTGTGATCACACTTAGGACAGTTTTTAGCATCTAAGTCATAACCACTTGAAACTGATCCATCAAGGAAAAACTCATTATAATGACAATTAGGACATACATAATGTGGTGGAAGTGGATTAACCTCGGTAATACCTGACATTGTCGCAACGAAACTTGAGCCAACCGAGCCTCGACTTCCTACGATATATCCATCTTCATTACTTCGTTTTACTAATAGATGTGAAATATAATAAATAACCGCAAATCCATGTTGGATAATTTTTGATAATTCTTTTTCTAAACGTGACTGAACTAACTCAGGTAATGGATTACCGTATAAATTATGAGCTGTATCATAGCAAATATCTTTTAAAAGATTTTCTGCATTATCAATTGACGGAGTATATAGACGCTCTTTCATTGGAGCAACTTCTTCAACCATATCCGCAACTTTATTCGTATTTAAGATGACAATCTCATTGGCAATATCTCGTGGTAAAAAAGTAAAGGCTTCAAGCATTTCTTTAGTCGTTCTGAAATGTTGATCTGGTGCACTTTCACGAATTCTTTCAGTCTCTTTTCGAATATAAAGTGGATGTCTAACTCCACCGATACCATTAGCATTAATATAAATATCACGTAATATTTTATCGCTAGGCTCTAAATAATGAACATCACCGGTCGCAACGACTAACTTGTTCATCCGTTTTGCCGTAAGTACAATGTTCTCTAAAGCTTTTATTATCATTTCTGGATCGATTTTAAAACGAGTTACTAGGTTACGATAGTTTTCAGGCGGCATAACTTCAATATAATCATAGAAGGCAATCTCTTCTTCTAAAGCCTTTTGTGATTTATTTAAAGCTTTCTCAAAAACTTCCCCATTTTGTGATGAACTACCAATTAATAAATGTTTTCTTTTTTCATTTAACGATGATCTTAAAAGACGTGGAACCGCAACTACTTCGGAACTCTCACTATTACTAACAATTGCGATTTCCTCAGTATGCGATTTAGTAATTAATTCATATAAGTCTTTTAAACCATCTTGCTCTTTAACGATAACTGTCATTTGTGAGTCAAAAGAGTTAATTAAAAACGTCTGATCGACTAAATCCATAATGCCAGTGTACGTATTAATCTTTCGCTCTTTTAATTGTGATAACATACTAATAAACACATTAGCGGTAATTTCAGCGTCATAGTCAGCACGGTGAGCAACACTTCCATCATAAGGAATACTATAAAATCTAGCCACAAATCCAAGACTGTGGAATCGACGTTCCGGGTTTAATAGTCTAGAAAGTAACATCGTATCAATTACAACGTTGTTAAGTTGTGGACGATCTAAGTTTTCTAAAGTTGCATTTAAAAAGTCTAAGTCAAACGATGCATTATGGGCAACGATTGGATCATCTTTAAAGAAGTCTAATACACGATCAATTTCATCTTCAATAGAGTTTGCATTAATTACATGATCATTCGTAATTTTAGTTAAATCACTAATATGAACACTAATCTCTTCATTAGGTTTCACAAAAAACTGAATTCGATCAACGATTTGATTATCAGTAACTTTAACAGCACCAAACTCAATTATTTCATTGTAACGATTTGAAAGACCTGTCGTCTCAAGGTCAAAGACAATAAAAGTATTACCGATATTCTCATTATCACTATAATTTCTGATAACGTGTGATTCATCTTCAACGACATTAAATTCAGTCCCGTATAAAACTTTAAAATCAGTAAAGTCATCATTACGCTTTAAGTTTTTTAAAGTACTATATGCATCAGGGAATCCTTGAATTACCATATGATCAGTAATCGCGACTGCCTTATGGCCAAATTTATATGCGGTATTAATAATATCACTAACTTCGGGAATTCCATCCATCTCAGAGCGATTTGAATGAGTATGTAGTTCGACACGTTTTTCTTCTTCCTCATCTTTTCTAACGTTAGGACGATTTGCGATCGCAATCGCATCAGCCATTACGTTATTACTTTTTGAGTAAGCGTCATATTGTAAGTTACCTTTAATGTTTACGTAGTTTCCGGCTTTAATTGAAAAAATATCTTCAGTACTATGACGGCGTCCTTCAAATCTTTTAACGACAAAAGCGCCGGTATCATCTTTAACTGTGAGAGTTTGAAGATGCTTTCCACTTTTTAATTGACGGTTTTCAATCTTAAAAATTTCACCTTCAATTTGAACTTTTTCTAAACCATCTTTTAAGTCAATAATATTAACTTTTTCGTAGTGATTTTGTGCTCCATAATCAAATACTTTGTTTTCGACGACTTTAGGCGTATTTTGACTGTTTGATTCAACTACTTGTACTTTCGCTTTAACAACACTTTCGACAATTTTAATTCGATTAGTAATTCCAACTTTGATTAAATATAGTTGAAGTGCCGAAAACTCTTTACTTAATTCCGCTTTATCATCTTCATTGTTTACTAACAAATGAATTTCATTATCATCACTTAGATTAATTAAATATTCGCGGTTAGTTAAACGACTTTTTTCTGCTAAGAAATGATCAAAGTATTGCTGGATATCTTTAACCGATAAATGATTATTACTACTTATCATTAAAATATCTGTATCATACTTAAAAATCTGATTCAATTTTTCAATTAAATCAGCGTACAAACGATATGGTAAAACATTATTTACTGAAATTTCTAGTTTAAGTGTTTTATCCGCTTTATTAAAAATAGGCTTTCTAACTTTACCGCCAAACAAATGATGAATGTACTTTTGTTCGACTTTTAGTCGTATTCCTAGTTGCTCTAAATCCATTTTATACCTACTTTACTAATTTTAAAAATGCATCCTTCGCCGCATTTTGTTCAGCACGTTTTTTACTACTGCCAACACCAATGCCTAAGCGAATCCCCTCATTCACAGCTGCAATCTCAAATGTTGGATTATTTGAAGGACCAGTCGTTTTTAATACTTCATAAACAAGACTCCCTCTAACATCAGCTTGAATATATTCTTGTAGTCGAGTTTTATAATCAATGATCGCCGGTCTAATTTCTGATTCACTATTAAAAGTAATTACTTTATTAAGTAATTTATTAACTGACTCATATCCTGTATCTATGTATAAAGCACCTAAAAATGCTTCTAGCATATCCGCAAGAATTGAATCACGTTGACGACCACCTGAGCGCTCTTCCCCTGCTCCAAGCATTAAGTACTTACTTAATTTTAACTCTTTCGCATAGCTTACAAGTGCTTCCTCACATACAATTGAAGCACGATATGTCGTCATATCTCCTTCATTTAGCTTTGGATTAAGCATGTACAACTTCGTACTTACCCAAAGTTGTAGTACCGCATCGCCTATATACTCTAATCTTTCATAGTCCGCACTAATATGTGGATTTTCATTTAAATATGAAGAATGAATAAAAGCATCTAAAATTAATTGCTTATTTTTATATTCAATATTATGTTTATCTAACCAATCAAAGATACTCATTTAATCACTAACTTTCTATTAATTTTTCTTTTCTTAACTTGTCTTTTACATTGTTTATTATAGCATGATACTCACGATTACTCGCATCATTTATTATTTCAAGTGCATCATTTTTCGCATACTCTAACATTACTTGATCACGACTTAAATCACCAAGGACAAAATTAGGAATCCCACTTTGTCGAATTCCGATAACATCCCCTGGACCTCGCATATTTAAGTCATACTCAGAAATTTCAAATCCATTTGTTGTACTTGCGACAAAATCTAATTTTTCTTTTGCCTCAGCACTACTTGATCCATTTAATAAGTATGTATAACCTTGAATATTGCCACGTCCAACACGCCCTCGAAGCTGATGTAGTTGTGATAGTCCAAATGATTCGGCGTTGTATATAACCATTAAGTTCGCATTTTTTACGTTGATTCCAACTTCAATGACAGTCGTACTAACGAGAATATCGTAGTGACCTTTATTAAAATCATCCATGATTTGCTCTTTCTCTTTACTATCTAATTTACCGTGTAAGGCTTTAATCTTAATATTTAATTTACGTCTTTCATTTAATTCAATATTTAAACTTTCATATATCGTATTAACGTTAGACAAAGTACTATGTTCACTATCATCAATGGCCGCACAAACTACGTAAACTTGAATCTTTTGATTAATCTTTTCAATAACTTCATTCAAGATTGGCTTCATTGAGTTACTCGGGACAACTTTAGTAATGATTGGGATTCGATTTAAGGGCATCGTTTCAATTGTTGAAATGTCCATGTTAGAAAATAATACCGATGCCATCGTGCGTGGAATTGGCGTAGCACTCATTAAAAGTCGATCAGTTTTAAAACCTTTCTCAAATAAAGAACTACGTTGATTTACCCCAAAACGTTGTTGCTCATCAATGACGACAAATGATAAATCAGAAAACTCAATATCATCCTGTATTAGTGAATGAGTACCAATAATAATGTCAGCTTCACCATTTTTAATTTGCTCTAAAATAATTTTCTTTTTAAAAGGCTTTAGAGAAGAGTAAAGACAAACGATATTTAACTCATGATTTTTAAATAAACTTTTAAAGTAATCATATTGTTGAAGGGCTAAAATTTCAGTTGGAACCATTAAAGCACTCTGCTTATTTGCAAGACTTGTCCCATACATCGCAAGTGCCGCCACGATCGTCTTACCACTTCCAACATCTCCTTGAAGTAGCCGATTCATAATCTTTGATTGTTGCATATCATATAGTATTTCTGATAATGATGTAAACTGATCCTTACTTAATTTAAAATCTAGTTTATTGGCTAAACGATATACATCTTCACTATTAAAATTTAATGCCGTCTTATGCTCTTTATCTCGATCAGCATTGAGTATTTGATTTGATAGGTTAAAATGTAGAAATTCTCGATATTTTAAAGTTCTAATTGCCATTTTAACTTGATCATGTGACTTGGGAAAATGAATAAAAGATAAGGCTTGCTTCAATGATAAAAGTTTGTATTTCTCAATGATACTTAGTGGTAAATCATCTTCTATTTCATTAATATACGTATCGTATACTTTCTTTAAAAATTTTCGATACGCTGCAATTTTAACCGATCCAGATAAGTGATAAACTGGAAACATCCCTAAATTATCTTCAACTTTACTTGTATTATAGTTTGAAACCGTTACTTTGTTTTTGCCACTATATTTACCTTCAATATTTATGTTTACTCCAACTTCTAAACTAGCTATCCATTTTCGATTATAAATAGTGCAGTTAATAATTACTCCATCATACATCACCTGAAATCTTGATGAACTACGACGATTAAAGTAAGCTGTCGTTGGTTTTGTAAGTAGTGTTCCATTAAAAAAAACTTTATCATTAATTTTCCAATTTGAAAACTTAACTAACTCATTATCATCATAACGATAAGGGTATAAGTATAGTATTTCTTTTGGATCATTTAATTCAAAAGTATTCATTATTGCAATTTCACTTTTTAATAGTTTCATCTACTCACTCCTATTTAAATTATAGCATAAAAGTAAGCATTTACGCTTAAATCAAAAGAAAAAGAGAGGACTTGCCTCTCTTGTGTATTATCTTATTCTAAGCCAATTACGAAGTAGTAAATTGGTTGTTTACTATCAATAACTTCAAGCTCAACATCATATTCATCTTCAATATGTGCAATTAATGCTGCTTCATCTTCTTTAGATGTGTCAGCCCCAACTACAAGCGTTAATAGCTCGTCATCTTCATTGATTAAATCTTTGATTAAAGTTTTTGTTGCCTCAAGTAAATCAGTTTGACTAACGACGATTTCTCCATTCGCTATTCCCATGAAGTCGCCTTCTTTAATCTCAATACCTTTGAATTGTGTATCTTTAATCGCATATGTAACTTCACCAGTTTTAACGTATTCTAACACTGAGTTCATATTGTCTAAGTTGTTTTCAAGCGTATCTTCTGGATTAAAGTTAATACATGCACTAATTCCTTGAATGATCGTTTTAGTTGGAACGATATGAATATTTTTATCTTCTAACACTGATTTAACTTGTTCAGCCGCTAAAATAATATTCGAGTTGTTTGGTAAAATAATAATGTTTTTAGCATTAATGTCTTTGATCTTTTCGACAAAGTCTTCAGTTGAAGGATTCATCGTTTGACCACCACTAATTACAACGTCAACTCTTAAGTCTTTTAAGTAATCAGCTAAGCCATCACCTGCCGCAACAGCAACTAATACATAATCTTTAGGCTCACTTACTTTTAAATCCATTGAACTATCAGTTGAATGAATAATTTCATTATGTTGTTCCTGCATATTTTCAATTTTTAATTTTACGAATTCTCCATATTGCTGTGCCATCGTTAAGACAGTACCTGGAGTTAGTGAGTGAACGTGAACTTTAACTAAGTCCTCATCTTGAACTAATACGATAGAGTCACCTAATTTAGCTAAAGCTTGTTGCATTTTAGCTTCATCATAAAGCATTTTTCCATCTTTATCTAAACGTAAGATAAATTCTGTACAGTATCCAAACTCTTCTGCAGCACCTTCAAAGGCAGTTGTAACACTACTTTCTTCATTTGCTCCAGCTTCAATGACTTCACCTTGTAAATGTCTTAAGAAACCTTCAATGATTAATACAAGTCCTTTTCCACCACTATCGACAACACCAACTTCTTTTAAAACTGGAAGTAAGTTTGGTGTATTATCTAATGAAATATTGCTTTCTTTTACTAATACTTCAAAGTATTGTAGTAATGTAATATCTGGATTGTTTAATACGTATTCATGCGCATTTTTAGACCCTTCACGGACAACAGTTAAGATTGTTCCTTCAACTGGCTTCATTACCGCCTTATATGCAACTTCACTTCCGCGAACAAATGCATTTGCGACATCTAAAACTGAAGCTTCAGTTTCTACTTCTTCTAAGCTTTGGGCAAAACCTCTAAAGATTTGCGAAAGAATAACGCCTGAGTTTCCGCGTGCTCCCATTAATAATCCTTTTGATAATGCTTTAGTAATTTTAGCTAAAGATGCTTCATCAGCTAATTGCGCTTCTTTATTACCATTATTAAAAGTTAGACTCATGTTTGTCCCTGTGTCTCCATCAGGTACTGGGAATACGTTTAATGCGTTAACGTGGTCTTTAGCATTCGAAAGGTTATTTGTTCCGTTTTGTAACATTTTCTTAAATGTTGAAATATTTAATGTACTCATCTTATTTATCTGTCACTCTTATTCCTTGAACAAAGATATTGACTGCATTAAAATCAACATCTAAGTGTTTATTTAAATCATATTTAACTCGTTTTTGAACTTCACTAACGACTTCTGAAATTTTAACTCCACTACTAATAACGACATATAGATCGATTTCATAGCCATCTTCAACTTCACGCACAACAACACCTTTACTGTAGTTATCGCGCCCTAATAGTTCTGCAATTCCATCTTTTAACATATTTTGAGAAGCCATTCCGACTACCCCATATGCTTCTGAAACGATACCACCTGTAAGACTAGCGATTGCTTCAGTAGAAATATTTATTTCCCCATAATTTGTTTTTTTGTTTACTGGCATATAATTACCTCCTATACCTCTAGATATTATATCAAATCTAACTCATAATTCAATGAAAGAGACGTTATTTCACCCATTATTCACTATCTGGACATGGTTGACTGTAAGCCTCACCACTTAACTCATCAATATAAATACAACCGTTGTTTACATCTAAGTTAACTAATATATCAAAATAGTAATTTAATCGATCAACACTTTGATAACTCGTATAAACTTTGTTTCCATCATTCATCCAAATTTCTAGTAGTTTATCATCATAAGAGACACTACTTTGGTGTAGTTCAGATATTTGTGACATTACTGTCGAATCTACGTTCGCAAATGATTCAACTAACCGTTTTTGATCTTCTAACTCTTCATAACCACTTACATAAAGTAAGTTTGGCAGAAAGCGATATAAGTCAGCCGTTAAATCTTTGTTTGAACCATCAAATAAAATTAAATTCGCTGACTCACTATCTTGTCGATAGCCAAATACTTGAACTTCTTCTACGTTAATTGTAATCATTCTTTTTAAAAATGACGTATGTACTGATACATCACTAATTAGTGGATGTTTATTTAATCGATATTTTAATAATAGTGGATTTGATAATAAAATATATGAATCTAAATCAACTTTAGCGTTTGATAATATTTCATCTTTACTAATTATTTGATTACCTTTAACACTAATTACTTGTGGCTTTGAAAAATCGGTAAATATATAAAATGCAAATAAACTTGAAACCATAGCAAAAATCATAAATCTTTTACGACGACGTTTACGTCTTAGTTTCTTCAGTTTTTGTTGTTGCTCAAGCTTTTGCTTAAAAACCATATCGACAACTTTTTGCTCTTTATCTACCAATTAAATTTCTCCACTTCTAAGTGTAAATCAATATCACACTTTTCTTTTGTTTTACGTATAATTTCATTAATTAACTCATTGACATCATTGGCTGATGAATTATTAATGTTACAAATAAAATTACTATGTTTTTCACTTACTTGCGCCCCACCAATAATTTTACCGCGCATATTAAGATCATCTATAATTTTCCAGACTGGAGTATTGTCTAAATTTCTAAAAACACTACCACAGTTGGGAGCTGTATATGGTTGCGTATCAAAGCGTCTTTGATTACGACTAATACTAATTTCTTTAAGTTTTGAAACTTCATCTTCTTCTAAGATTAAATTCGCGGCAACGATTGTCCAATCAAGTTTATCTTGAAAAGTAGAAGTTCGATAACCAAATTTTAAATCATCAATTAAGATCCACTCTAAATGATTATCCTTATAAACTAATACTGAATCAATGACATCACTAATCGCTTCATTGTACGCTCCCGCATTCATAAAAATTACGCCACCTAATGTCGCTGGAATACCCGTCGCAAATTGAAGTCCACTTAAGCCATTATTAATTGCGAAATTGGCTGCAACGATAATTGGAACACCTGCTTCAACGTACATTTCATTACCGTTGATCTCATAATGGTTTAAATTATTTAACTTAATAATGACTCCATTATAATCTTTATCACTACATAACATGTTTGATCCGTTACCAATTATTTTATAATCTAAATTTTGGCTTTCAATAAAATTAAGTGCTAATGTTAAATTATACATAGTCGATGGTTCAAAGTAATATTGAATTGAACCACCAACTTTTAAAGTCGTTAATTGATTAAATGATTTGTCAGTATATACTAATCCATACTTACTCAATTCACTTTTAATCATTGATTATATCCTTTATCAAGTTGTAAATATCTTCAGATGCATTTGGATATGCTAATTGCTTCGCATTTTCGCCCATTTCTTTAATACGTTTGTCATCCTTTAAGATTGTCGTTAAATGATTGATTAATATATCTGCACTTAAATCTTCTTCTTTGATGATTACAGCTGCATCTAACTTCTCTAACTCTAACGCATTAATATACTGATGGTTATTTGAAACATATGGTGATGGAATAATAATACTCGCAACACCTAAAGCTGCAATCTCAGCTGCAGTCGTTGCCCCACCACGAGCAATAACTAAGTCGACATTTTTTAGAACATTTGCTTGATCGACAAATGGAACGATAACGATATTATCATATGCTTTTCCATCTTCAGACACTTCAAAGTGTTTACTTCCAGTTACATAAATTACTTGAATCTCTTCTTGATCTAATTTAGGCATTAGATCAAACATCGCATCATTAACCGACTCTGAACCTAAAGAGCCCATAACGATTAGTACAGTTTTCTTTTTAGGATCTAAGCCAAACTCTAATAAAACATCACGGTTTTCCTCAATATCTTTAACTTCACTAGCACGTGGATTTCCTAATAAATGAATATTATCTAAGTTTAATTCTTTTAATAAATCTGCATAACAAACGATTGTCGCTTTACTGTTTTTATAAAACATACTGTTTGTCTTTCCAATTGATGAGTTTTGCTCATGCAAGATAATTGGTACGTTTAAAAACTTAGCAGCTAATAATGTCGGTGCCGTAATATATGCCCCAAATCCAATGACGACGTCAGGACGATTAAAAACGAAGTTAAAGTAAACTTTGATTAAGGCAAAAGCTAATTGAACATACTGAAACAGTTTATGAAAAATACTTTTTGAGCCACTTGAAATACTGTAGCCAAAAAATTTAAATCCTGACTCAGTAACGATTCTTTTTTCCATATGCTTACTTGATCCTGTAAATAATATATCTACTGAATCATCGGCATTTTGAATATATTTTGCGAGTGCAATCGCAGGATATATATGTCCGCCGGTTCCTCCGGTACTAAATACAATTTTCATAAATAAACTCTCCTATATCTTACCTTGATTTTTTAAATGTGTGTATGCTTTACTCGTTACAACACGCCCTCTAGACGTTCGATTAATGAAACCTATTTGCAGTAAATATGGCTCATAAACATCTTCAAGCGTTAAAGATTCTTCGCTAATACTTGCGGCAATCGCCTCAATGCCAACTGGACCACCATCAAATCTTTGGATGATTCCGACTAAGTAATTTATATCGACTTCATCAAGTCCTAGCTCATCGACTCTTAATCGTGATAATGAATCGCTTGCGAGATTATGATCAATGACACTATCATTTAAGATTTGTGCAAAGTCGCGAACTCTTCTTAATAAACGATTCGCAATTCGCGGAGTACCACGAGATCTTTTCGCAATCTCACTAACTGCATGTTTATCTATTTCACATTCTAAAATTCGACTAGAGCGCGAAATAATTAACTCTAACTCATCTTCCGTATAATATTCTAACTTTGATACGATACCAAATCGATCACGAAGTGGTGCACTTAAATCTCCGACTCGAGTGGTCGCACCGACTAATGTAAATGGTGGTAAGTCTAATCTAACACTTCTAACACTTACATCAGCACCAACTACAACATCGATGAAAAAATCCTCCATAGCTGGATATAAAATCTCTTCAATTATTTTAGGTAGTCGATGTATTTCATCAATAAATAGTACATCGCCTGGCTCAAGTGAAGATAGTATTGCGGCAAGATCTCCTTGTTTTTCAATTGATGGACCAGATACAGCTTTTAAATTACCTTCCATCTCATTAGCAATTATATAAGCAAGTGTCGTCTTTCCAAGTCCTGGAGGACCGTATAGTAATAAATGGTCAAGTGGCTCTTGTCGTGCTTTAGCGGCACGTATAAAAATATCTAAGTTATCTTTAATCCCTTTTTGACCAACATACTCAAAAAGACTTTGGGGACGGATGTATACTTCATCATCAAGTAAATTCTCCTCAGTAGAAAGTATTGGATTCATCTAACCACCCTTTCTTTTATTAATTAATTGGAGTCCAAGTTTTAAATATTCATCAGTATTCATAATCTTACCTTTGAGTTGTGCCTCCGCATACTTAATGTCATTTGGACTCATGCCTAATGATTTTAAACCACTTAAAGCATCATCTAGTTCACTATTGCTACTAACTTTAGTGTCGACACTTAATTTATTCGCTAAATCTAAGATTATTTGCTGGGCGGATTTTGGTCCAATCCCTGGTAATTTCTTTAAAAAGTTAATATCGGCGTTGGCGATTGCATTTGAAATATCAATTGCATCACTCTTCGCTAATATATTATTCGCAGTTTTCGGACCAATGCCCTTAACTGTAATTAAAAGTAAAAACATCTGACGTTCAAACGTATCATTAAATCCGAATAAAGATATTTCATCTTCTCGGACATGTTGATACGTGTGAATTAGAACTTCAGATCCTACACTTAATTTATCGGGATGGCTAATCATTATTTCATAGCCAATCCCATTATTTTCTATAATTACGCTATCACTTGTAGTTGTATAAACTAAACCTTTTACAAAAGATATCATTTAATTATCGCTCCTATTCAAGAAACTCAAACTCATAGCCATCAATTAAGATCGTATCGCCATTTACAGCTCCTAGTGATCTTAACTTAGCATCTACTCCCATTATACGTAAATTTCGCGCAAAATGATATGATGCACTCTCATTTGCAAAGTCTAACATTCTAAACTCTTTTAATAGACGATCGCCTTCAAGTTCATAACGGCCATTACCAAGGTTTCTAACGATAAAGTCTTCTTCCTCTGGACTATATTTATAAACGACTCCAACGTCTCCATTATCAAGTAGTGGGAAGTAGTCAGTTGTTTCAAGTAAATCAGCAACTTTATACAATACTAAGTCTAATCCTTCTTGGAAAATCGTCGTTACTTCAAATACTTCGACATCAGGATACGCTTCCTTGAACCGTGCTAAGTTTTCCTGTGCTCCTTCAAGGTCCATCTTATTTGCTACTACGACTTGTGGACGGTCCATTAAGTTATAGTTATATGCATCTAACTCTTCGTTAATAATACGATAATCTTCGACTGGATCACGGAAGTCTTCCGCCCCCATATCGACTATATGGACGATTACACGACATCTTTCAATATGACGTAAGAATTGATGGCCTAAACCTTTTCCTTGTGCAGCTCCTTCAATTAAACCTGGTAAGTCAGCAATAGTAAATGATCTTTGATCTTTAGTTGATGCAACCCCTAAGTTTGGAACGATCGTCGTAAAGTGATAATCAGCAATTTCTGGTTTAGCTTTTGTAACTACTGATAAAAAAGTACTCTTTCCAACACTTGGAAAGCCAACTAATCCAACATCAGCTAATAATTTTAATTCAATTACTAACTCTTTAGGGGCAACAATTTCACCATTTTGAGCGAAATCTGGAGCCGGATATCGATTTGACATGAATGAGAAGTTACCTCTTCCGCCTTTTCCACCTTTCGCAATAATTACTTCTTGACCATTTTCGACAAGATCTGCGATAATTGAATCAGTTTCCACATCTTTAATAATTACTCCAACTGGAACATTTATTACGATATCTTCACCACTTCTACCACTCATCTTTTTAGGTTTTCCGATGTCACCGTTTTTTGCCATAACTTGTCTGTTATAGCGTAAATCTAATAGTGTCGACTTGTTACTATCGGCTCTAAAAATAACGTTTCCACCATTTCCACCATTTCCTCCGTCTGGTCCACCTAGTGGAACAAACTTTTCACGACGCATACTGACGATACCATTACCGCCATTTCCGCCTTTTACTTTAATTTTTACTCTATCAACAAACATATTATTCTCCTGACAAAAAAAATCCCATATTTGGGATTTTTATTTTTATGCTGGGTAAACTGAAACTTTTTTGTTTCTTCTTCCCATTCTTTCAAATTTAACAATTCCATCCGCCATAGCAAATAATGTATCGTCGTTTCCACGTCCTACGTTTTCACCTGGGTGAATTTTCGTTCCACGTTGACGATAAATAATACTACCGGCGCTAGCAAACTGTCCATCTCCCAATTTAGCTCCTAAGCGTTTTGAATGTGAGTCACGACCGTTTCTTGACGAACCTACTCCCTTTTTAGAAGCAAAGAATTGAATATCTAAAATAAACTTCATTTGATTACACCTCCGTTATTCTAATTTTTATGTTCGACTGATAACTTTCTTCCATCGTTAACAATTGAAGATAAGTAAAGCTTAATAATTTATCTGTGATGCATGCATCACTTAATGCTTTTACTTTAACTAAGTTATCTTTCACGATAATATCGAAATTACCGTTTGCCAATTGATCGAAACCATTTAAGGCTCCAAATACAATTGAACTAACTCCAGCACATACTAAGTCTTCGCCTTTATCGGCACTATTAGCATGTCCAGAGACTTCTAATGATATAAATTTACCATTAGCTTTAGTAAATTCAATTGAGATCATTATTATGCCTCGATTGATTTAATAACTAATTTTGTATAAGGTTGTCTATGACCTTGTTTTCTTTGTGTTGATGGATCTTTAGCACGGTATTTAAAGATATTAATTTTTTTACCTTTACCATGTTTTTCAACTTCAGCAACAACTTTAGCTCCTTCAACGTATGGAGTTCCAACTTTAGTTGAATCACCTGATACTAGAACTACTTTGTCGAATTCGAAGTTTTCTCCTTCTTCAGCATTTAATAGTTCAACGAAGATTGATTCTCCCTCAACCACTTTAATTTGCTTTCCACCAGTTTCAATAATTGCGTACATACTTGCACCTCCTTTTAAATAAGACTCGCCAGATAAGGTGACCGAAGTACTTAAACCTTAAGCTGTGCGGTTGTACCTAAGGATACAACATAAGAATATTACCACTTTTAGCGTCAATAGTCAATGCTTTAGCCTGAAATAATTGATTGGA
>CAYWKT010000002.1:0-39201 GCA_964458985.1 uncultured Erysipelothrix sp. | reverse complement strand
TCCTTTTTAGATTATACCTTTTTTAAATAGATTTCTCAACTAAAAGAAAACCTTACTTGCGTAAGGTTAAACTATTTCATCATGTAACTTGTTGTAGATGTTTTGGTATGGTCGAATAAATATCCAAAGTAATATTATATGGATGATTGTACTTATACTTTGAAACTCTCTTGAAAGTATGAGTTCGACGATATTTATTAAGTTAATATTAGTACTGACTAAGGCTAGTACCGGTATAATTTTCAATATTACAAACAAGTAATTAATAAGTGTAATAACTAGTAAATTCTTATTTAACTTACTTAATGTTTTTTCATTTTCTAAATTATTATTTAAAAAAAGTGATAAATAGACATTTAATAGTTTAATTAAGTTGTATGTCGTACTAATCATTACAAGTATTACCGTAATAGTGGCAAATAGTAACATTAGCTCATTAGTAAAACTATTTAGAAAGATTGTAATGAAAATTGAAATCCAAATAATATAAATTTTACTTACGAATAAGTTTCGCTCTTCTAACTGATTTACATAAGTATATATATAATATAGTCCAAAGATTGGAAATACGTACATAAATAATGATTGCGGATTGATGAGTGTTAAGATTACACCAAAGGCTAATTTATATTTTGAATTTTCGTTTTTCATTTTTACCTACTTCTAGTCCTCTAAAAGACGCTTTTCTCCTTCAAGTTCACGTAAGGATTTAATGTTTTGCGTTACTTCTAAAGTTCCTAAGTATTTATTGTTTTCATCTCGGATAGCATAGTATGAAATGTGTAAGAATGCACCACGTGTATCGATCCAGAAACTTTCAGTATCTTTAGCACCTGACTTAAAGTCATTTAAAATACTTTCGACAGTATTAACTGAGTGAGGTGGATGACAGTTTTGAACTGTACGGCCAATTACTGATTTAACTCGTGCGAAGAAACGCTCCTCTGCTTGATTAAAATACTTAACTGTATCATCAGCATCTATAAATGTGATATCAATTGGTATTTTGTTTAGTATACTCTCTAATTCTATCTTATTTAGAAAGCCGATGTCAAAGTGAATGTTTTCTTTATCAACTGCCGCCGCTTTTTTTCTAATCGCTTCATCTGATCTAAATTGCTCAACAAAGTCTTTACGTGTTGGATACCACTTCGAATCTGGGGCAACGATACAGTAGCCAATTTCAATACTATCTTCAGCAATTTGAAGCCACTCATCTTCAGTAAATATTTCAAGGACCATTGGAATTAAAATATCTTCTTCTTTAAAGATCATTTCTTTAATTTCATTTGCCATTTCAACATATGCCGCTTGAAGTTTTTCATATTCCTTATTTTCAACTAATAGTCTAAAGTCTTTAATCATTTTACGAATATCATCATCGACAGCCCACATTACTTTAGGTGGAGCCATAATACCGTGTTTTTCCATTAATGGAAATATCGTATTTTCTTTACGCGTATAATGTTTGTCGATATCCCATAATAGGGCAAGATCAGCAATTAAATTAAAACGAGTCGTCTCATCTTTACTATTAAGTAAGTCATTTAATTTAATTTCCATTTCATCAAGTAAGTTTTTTACAGCATAGTTTTCTTCACGTAAGACGCGGACTGGATGGCCAATGTTTTCTTCTTCTTTATGTACTGTATGAACTTCATCAATTGAACCTTTAAATATGTTCGCATGAATTGAACATAACTTTTGAATTTGATCAACTTCTAGTCCTTCATCTTGCATTAAAGATTGTTCCATCTGGGTAATTTCATATGAAGATACGCCACTGAAGTTTTCTTTAAATAGGGCATGGACGTCTTCTTCAGACTCTCCATCATGTAATTTTAAAATTAACTCTTTTAAAAGTTCTTGTCTTTTTAAAAAGTTTTCATCAACTTTCATTTTATTACTAATTAATTCACTCATTATAATTCCTCCTCAATTATTTCAAATCCTGCATCTAAAAAAGTCTGATTAACTAATTCATATGTTAGGTTATGATTTTTGCTCGCTTTTCGTAAAGTAATTACACGGGCAATCGTGTTAAACATTTTAGGATCCGCTAAATGCGAAAAACCTAAACTTATTAAAATATCCTTACTCTCTGGATATTTACTTACTACATCATATATAGAGTCATCTAAACTAAAGTTTTTCATTAAGTTCTCCTTTATTTACATATCAAAGTATTAATTGATATAAACACTATTTAGTTTAACCTTAACTCACTTAAAAAAACTTGATGTAAGTCAAGTTTTAATAAAAATAAATTTTAACTTAAAAATATGATATAATAATCGTCCAAGGAAATAGGTGGTATTTTGTCAGCGAACATTTTAATTAGTAATATTGATAAACTAAAAACAACAGAATTAGGCAAAGTTAGAATTAAGCGTAATCTAAATTTAAGTAATGAAGATGTAGTTTTATACTGTAAAGAAAGAATTATGCACGATAAAGCCTTAATAATTAGTCAAGGAAAAAATTACTACATAACCTTAGATGATGAAATATTTACGGTTAATCGTAGTAGTTATACTATTATTACGGCACATACAGCGTAAGAAAGTGTATAAATGAAGAATTTTATTTTAGTTATAATACTTATCGTACTGATTGGATGTAGTGAAAATAATAAACAAGAGCCTAAATTAGATTCTAATTCACTTAACAATGAACAAGTAGTAGATAAAGATTTAAGTGAAGAAGTAGTAAATTTGACTATTGAAGAAGAGATTCAAATTTTAATTGAAAAGAAAAATGCTTTAATTGAAGAAAAGAAAGAAGCTGCCAAAACTTTAGTCGGTAAAGAAAAAAGTGATAAGATGAAAGATATTAATAATCAAATTTCAAAAGTATCACAAGAGATTGGCGATTTAAAACGTAAATTAAATAAATGAGATAATAAGTCCATAATCATTTGACAGCACTCATTGACTATGGTATTATGTATCAGTAAATAAATTAGTAGAAAGAAGAAGCAATTCTCACCTGATAGCAAAAAGCTTTAGGTATACGCTACATAATATTAAACTATGTTAATGTTATTTAGTGGATGCTTCATGTCCACTTTTTTATTTTATATAACACAGGAGGTGTATGATTATTTCAAACAGGAAGAGAGCTCAAGGCGACTTGGTTAATGAAAAAATTCCGTTTAGGGAAATGATGGTTATTACTGATAAAGGTGATAAATTAGGTGTATTAAGTAAAAATGATGCACTAGCACAAGCGCAATCGCGTAATTTAGACTTACTTGTAGTTTCACCAAACTCAGATCCAGTAGTTGCACGTATCTTAGATTATGGTAAACATAAATATGAGCAACAAAAACGTCAGAGAGAACAAAAGAAAAATCAAGTAGTTCAAGAACTCAAAGCAACAAGACTTTCGCCTGTAATTGATGTCGGAGACTTCAATACTAAGGCTAGACAAGCAGTTGGATGGTTAAAAGATGGTAACAAGGTTAAAGTCGATATGCGATTTAGAGGACGTCAAATTACAAGACAGGCTGTCGGACGTGAAATTATGAATGACTTTATCGATGCTCTTAAAGAGTATGGTGAGCCAGCAAATAGACCACGTTTGGAAGGTTACACAATGTCGGTAGTTATTAACCCGAAAAAATAGAAAGAGGAATTAGACATGGCAAAAGTAAAAATGAAAACTAAAAAATCAGTTGCTAAAAGATTTAAGAAAACTGGTTCTGGAAAATTAAAACGCTCGCAAGGATATAGATCACATAAAGCAAGTCATAAGACGCAAAAACAAAAACGTCAATTAAGAAAATCTGCATTGGTTCATCCATCAGATCAAAGTAGAATTGATTCTTTATTACAGAATTAATCATTAACAATTAGGAGGAAGAGACAATGGCAAGAGCAAAAAATAACGTTGCAAGTAGAGCACGTAGAAAAAAGAGATTAAAACTAGCTAAAGGGTACTTTGGTTCAAAACACCGTTTATACCGTACAGCTAACGAACAAGTTATGCGTTCACAAAGATATGCATATATCGGACGTAAACAAGTTAAAAGAGATATGCGTAAACTTTGGATTACAAGAATTAACGCAGCTGCAAGATTAAACGGAACTACATATTCACAATTAACACACGGATTAAGATTAGCAGACATTCAAATTAACCGTAAAATGTTATCAGAAATGGCAATTCACGATGAAGCTGGATTCAGCGCATTAGTTGAACTTGCAAACAGTGCAATCGCAAATAACAAAGTTTCGGAAAAAAAAACTAGTAAAGTAGTTGAAGTTAAAGAAACTAAAGTTGTAGAAGCAAAAGTTGAAGAAGTAGTTGAAACTAAAGTTGAAGATACAAATGAAGAATACTCATTAGCATCATACGGCGGAAACTGGCAAGATGTTGTTTACAATATTATCGATCGCCATGTTGGAAGTGAATTCACAACTGATCAAGTTTTAGCACACCAAAATATCGCTGCAGAAATTTATCCAAAAAACAATACTATTGAAGCAACAATCAGAAGAAATATTGCTGCATTAGTAAAAGATGGTAAAATTACTGAAGTAGATACTGATTCATTCAAAAAATAATTAAATGAAATCAAAAAAGATCATATTGTCTAATATGGTCTTTTTCTTTACACTATGTTCAAGAATGGAGAGATATAATATGAATAAATCAGATATAAAGTCATGCCTAATTGATTATTATAATATATCTGTCACTAACATTACTGCCGCAAAGCGCGGCTATTATGGAAAAACATATAAAGTAGAGACAATTACTCAAAAGTACTTTGTCAAAATAGATTATTTTCCAAGACACCAACTATTATATAAAAATAGTTTAGCGATTATTAATTATTTTAATGAATGTAACATTAAATTTAGTGGTGAAATAATCAAAACTGTCGATAATAAATTGTATGAGCAGTTTAATGATGGAGTTATGGCAGTATTTAAATGGATTGATGGCGTCAATATAAAAAATGATGATACAAAGGTTATTGAATACTCCTTATTATGTGAAACATATAAAGTCTCTCAGATGGGATTTAATATTCCAACGATAAATTACTCAAATGCTCAAGCAGAAAGTTTTTTTAGTAAATATGAAAGTTTAAAAATGAATCAAAATAGTTTAGATGATGAAATGATTATGAAACTATTAACTGAAAAAATGTCACAAATAAAACATCGAGCTAATCGTCTATCGAGTTTTTCAGATTACTGTAATAAATCAAATCAAAAATTGTATATTACTCACGGTGATGCCGGTGGCAACTTTATGCAATCATCTCAAGATAATTACATTATTGATTGGGATGAAGTAATGTATGCGCCAATTGAACGAGATGCGTGGGTAATGTGTAATTACGAGTGGGCGAGAGAGACATTCAATAACGAACTTTTTAAGGCGGACATTGATTATATACTCGATGATAACTACTTAGGATACTTTTGTTATCATATGTTTTTCTTCTACTTAAGTGAATTATTGGAAGATTACTTAAGTCATAAAAAAACAAATGATTTAGTTAGTTATTTAGATGCTAACTGCTGGATTGAGAAAAGAATTAAATATTGTGATCAAATTATAATTTAAAAAGCACTAGTGACTTACTCACTAGTGCTCAGTTCTAATTTATTTTGCCATATGTATAATGTTATGAGTGATAATACGATACTGGTGATTATTAAATAAACGATTAAAGATAAATCAAAGTTAGGTAGTCCGACTCCACTAAATAAAAGTGTTTCGAGATTCGCATTAAGTAAAGTATCAAACATTTCAGCCATAATTAGACTTTCAATTAGTCTCGATAGTATGAGCATAATAAATACTAATAAACTCGCAAAAACTACTCTAAATTTTTGGATGTAGCGTGTATGAACTAAGGCACCCGATAAAATTATGATCGATGCTACTTTTATGACAGTAAGTATGTTCCAAACTAATAAGTAAATTAGTTTAGTAATATTTTTATTTTCAAATACGGATTCAAGTTCAAGACCGAAATTATACAAGTTATCTGAATTAAATGCCAAATATTCACTGATAGATAGTGAGGCAAATAGTGTAACAATGACAATTGTCGACCAAAATACTATCGTTATAATTTTGGCGATAATAATAGTTGATAGTCTTGTAGGTAAAGTAAATAGTTCATATCCTTGTTCATGGTATACGTTTGTATATAAATACTTAAATGTCGAGTTTAATCCTTTTATAAAAATTAAGATTAATGCAAAAGTAGTAAATAGTGTAAGTACATCAGTAAATGAATTAAGATATGAATCACTAATATTTAAATATTCAAACAACTTATGAGTAAGAGGGTAGGAATTTAACAGAAAACAGGTAATACAAGTAAGTATCACGATTGGAATAAATAAGTACTTAGAATCACTTATTTCTTTTTTTATTAAATTTTTCAGCATTTTTCATTCTCCTTTTCTAGTCAATTAATTGTAATTTATTATTCCATAAGTAGTTTGTACTAAGGAACAAGATAGTAATGATTAATATTCTGATCAGCATTATAATATAAAATACACTGTTTAGTTTACTATTAAATGCAAAGACGTTTTCTAAAAATAAAATGTTGAATGCTGAGTAATAATCGGCATAAAATATACTTTCAAATTTAGAGATTACATTTATAATAACGATGAATAGAGTAATACTTACACCTTTTTTAAATTTAGAAATATACTTAGTATGAGATATTGCCCCTGAAAATAATATAATCAATAGAATTAGTGCTACTGTAATAAAAGAGCTCAGTGTATTTAATACTTTTATGATTAAATCATTTAAACTCATAGAAAAGAAAATACTAATTGAATTTATGATATCACTCACTAAAATATCTTGAGTAATTAAAAATATAATGTTGAGTAAAATGAATGAATAAGCTAAGAGTGAAACTAGCCATATTATCGTTGTCATAACTTTTGAAATTATAATATAACTACTCTTTACAGGTAGCGTAAATAGTTCATAACCTTGATTGTTATATATGTTCGTATATAGTGTTTTTGATACTGCATTAATTGATAAGAAGAGGACACTAATAATGATTGGAAAGAATGATAGTGTCATAAATGAAAATAAGACTGTCGAGGAATCTAATCCAGCTTTATCCATAAAATTTGTAATACTCGTACTACTTAACATAAATAATAAAAGGGCTGTTACAAAGATAAAGATTGGGATGAAAGTTTGTTTAGAGTCTCTTAAATCTTTTTTAATTAAGTTTACTACCATTTAAACTCCTCCCTAAATAGTTGATCAATACTCATATTACTCTTCTCACGTAAGTCATCACAATTTTCATGTAAGACTATTTCACCATCATTAATGAAGACAACTTCATCTAATATTGATTCAATATCTTGAATTAAGTGAGTTGAAATTAATAGTAGGGCATCTTTTGTATAGTTGTTTATGATTGTTTCTAAAATTGAATCACGCGATGCAGGATCAACGCCGGCAATTGGCTCATCAAAAATGTAAACTTTAGCTCTTCTAGATAAAGTAAGGGCTAATTGAAACTTTTCTTTCATACCTTTAGACATCTTTTTTAGTGGCTTATCATTTGGAAGTTTTAGTTTAATTAGAAGTTCACTAAATCGCTCTTCATCAAAGTCTTTATACAATGATTTATATTGCTTTAGTGCTTTTTTACCATTTAAGTTTGGATCAAGTGTAATAATATCAGGCTGATATGAGATTAAAGATTTACTAATGTAGCTAATCTCATTATTATCGACTGTAATATTACCTTTAAAATCACGTAATAGTCCAACGATCATTTTAATTAACGTAGTTTTTCCGGCGCCATTTGGCCCACATAAGCCGATAATTTTATTTGAGTCTAAGTCTAAGCTAATATTTTTAATAATTTCGACATGTCCATAACTAATTGAAACATCTTCAATGCTGATTATTTTATTATGCATAATTTTCCTCCAATAGCTTATTAATTAAAGCTTTTACTTCGTCTTTTGATAGTTTTAAACTTCTAGTTTTTCTGATGTAAGTATTCGCATCATCATAGGCAATACTATCTTTTAATTGCTTAATCTTACTTTTGTCTTCACAAATAAATTTACCATTAGTCCTGTCCGTATAAATTAAACCATTTGCTTCCAACTCACTTAAAGCTCTGACAATCGTGTTTGGATTGACTTTATATGATGCGGCAAGCTCACGAATCGAATCAATCTTACTACCAGGTGCCAGTTTACTTGAGGCGATATCATATTCGAAAAATTCAATAATTTGTCTGTATATTGGAATTGAGTTATTTTTAATGCTCATAAGCTTCTCCTCTCTGTACTACTTGTATAATACAGTGATACAACGCATATGTCAATAGATTTTCATATTTCAACTATTTAATAAAAAAAACTGTAGTGAATTTCACCTACAGTTTAGATTGTTATAATAATTTTTCGTAATCAATAATTCGATCACTTTCACTCACATTTGGATATTTTTCTAAGTATTCAATTACTTGATTTGTAATCGATGTCGGAGTACTTGCGCCAGAAGTAACACCAATCTTACTTATACCTACTAAATCATCGTGATCAATATCAATTACACTTTCAATTAGTTTTACTTTTGAAACACTATTTCTTGCGACTTTCGCTAAGTTATTACAGTTATTTGACAAATGATCACCAACTACATATAACATGTCTAAGTCAGAGCGATCAAAGAGGGCGGACTGACGCATTTCAGTTGCACGACATATTTCGTTAATTACTTCAATGTTCGGATTTATTTGTAACATTTTATCGACTAACTCTTTCGTATCATAAACTGACATTGTCGTTTGATTCGTAATAATCGTCTTATCATCTATCTTAAGATTATCTAAGTCTGACATTTTCGAGATTAATTTAATCGACTCATCAATCGCAAGTATTGCCTCAGCTTCAGGATGATTTTCTTTTCCGATATATAATACTTTATAATCTTTATTTAAGTATTCTTTCACAATATCTTGCGTTTTAACGACATCTTTACAAACAGCGTTATACACGATTAAGCCTTTATCTTTAGCTTTATTAACTATTTGCTCACTAATACCGTGGGCACTAAAAATAATAATCCCTTCATTTACTTCATCAAGTAATTCCATTCGTGACTTGTTTGGATTATGTACTGTTATTATGTTTAAGCGATCAAGTGCTTCTTTTATAAATTTATTATGAATGATAATTCCTAAGACTGAGACTGTTTCATTTGGATGCTTTTTTCGTACTTCTTTAACGATATTTAACGCATTCACAACCCCATGACAGTAGCCTCTAGGAGCAATTTTCACAACTTCCATTATTATTACCTCACTTTGCTAAAACATTATAGCATTTAAAAATAAAGATTAGTTATAAGAGTTTAAAAAAGTCTTGTTTTATCGTATAATACACGAGGAAGGTGATTATGATGTCAAACATCAAAAAACATAACTTTAAAGATAAGACACTGAAATTTTTAGACGTTAATGGATTTACTGATTTAACGCTAATTCAAGATGCAGTCGTCGATAAAATTATTAATGACAAAGATATTATCGCAGTAGCGGATACAGGAACAGGGAAAACACATGCTTTTCTAATTCCTATTTTAGAAAAAGTAGATAGTAGTGAAAATCGTACTCAAGCAATTATTACAGCTCCGACACGTGAGCTAGCATATCAAATTCATGAGTTTGCGAAAGTAATGAGCGAAGTTGATGAAAATTTAAAAATCGAATTAGTAACTGGTGGAATGGACCGTGAACGTATGGCGGAAAGATTAAAAAATAATCCGCATATCGTAATTGGAACACCAGGTAGAATCAAAGACATGTTTATCGATGAGGCAGTACTACGTGCTGACTTAGCTGATATGATCGTTGTCGATGAGGCAGATATGACTTTTGAATTCGGATTTTTAGAAGAAGTAGACCAAATTGTCTCACGTATGAAAGATGACGTTCAAGTATCGGTTTTCTCAGCGACAATCTTAAAAGAAATGAATCAATTTTTAGACAAGTATTTAACTAATCCAGAAACGATTAGAATTAAGAGTGATGAGGCATTAAGTCCTAACATCGATCACGTCTTAATTAGTACTCGTCATTTAAGCTATGAGGAAACATTAGTTAATCTTTTAGAAACAATTAATCCATATGTATGTCTTATTTTCTGTAACACACGTGAAGAAGTTGAGAAGACTGCTGGATTCTTACGTTCTAAAAACTTAAAAACTTTAATGATCTCAGGAGGTCTTTCATCACGTGAGCGTATTCGTGCACTTAAAGATCTTCAATCACAAGAGTTTACATACATCGTTGCGACAGACGTTGCAGCACGTGGATTAGATATTGATGGAATTACTCACGTCGTAAGTTTAGGCTTACCGAGTGATTTAAACTTCTATACGCACCGTGCAGGTCGTACAGGAAGAAGTTCAAGACATGGTACAAGTTACATTATTTACAATAAATCTGACATTGGAACTATATTCACATTAAGAAACCGTGGAATGAAATTTAGCTTTAAGCAAATTCGTAACAATGAGTTAGTTGATGCAAAAAGTATTTTCAGTCAGAAAAAAGATAACTATAGTGAAGATAAAGAAATTGCGAAAATCTTATATCGTAAAAATACAAAAGTTAAACCAGGTTATAAGAAAAAACGCCAACAAGAAATTAATAAAATTAAAAATAGACGTCGTCGTGAAATGATTAAACAAAGTATTAAGGAACAACAAATTGAACGCGGAAAAGAACGTCAAATAGCGAAGAAGGGGAGAAATAAATAGATGATTAAGTTAGGTTCACATTGCGGAATGAAAGCACCTAAGTATTTACTAGGTTCAGTTGAAGAAGCAATATCATATGGTGCAAACGCATTAATGGTTTATACAGGAGCTCCACAAAATAGTCGCCGTACGGCACTAGAAAAGTGTAATATTGAAGATGCACATGCATTAATGGAAGCAAATAACATCGATAAAAAAGATTTAGTTATTCATGCGCCTTATTTAATTAACTTAGGTAATACTAAAAAACCAGAAACATTCCAAAGTGGAATTGAATTAATGAAGATTGAGATTGAAAGATCAGTCGCCTTTGGTGCAAAATACATGGTACTACATCCTGGTGCACACGTTGGTGGTGGAGTTGAAGCTGGAATTGAATCAATCATTAATGGCTTAGACATTGTCAACGAAGAAAATGATGATTTAATTATTGCGCTTGAAACAATGGCAGGCAAAGGAACTGAAATCGGAAGTAACTTTGAAGAAATTGCCCATATTATTAAATCAGTAAAACGTCCAGAAATGTTAGGTGTAACATTAGATACTTGTCATATTAATGATGCAGGTTATGATGTTAGTGAATTTGATCATGTATTAGATGAGTTCGACCGTATTATCGGACTTGATAAATTAAACGTAATTCATTTAAACGATTCATTAAATGAACGTGGAGCACGCAAAGACCGCCATGCAAACATTGGAGCCGGTACAATTGGATTTGATAGTTTACATTACGTAATTCATCATCCAAAATTAAAAGATGTCGTTAAAATATTAGAGACACCTTATATTGATGGAGTTCCACCTTATAAGGAAGAAATTGAGAAACTTAAAGTTATATAACAAAAAAAGTAGCGAGCGCTACTTTTTTAATTACTTGTCATTTCTAATATTTCAGCTTTAAGTGCTTCAAATAGTTCACTATCTTTAACTTTCTTAAATATTTTACCTTCTTTAAAAATTAAACCTTCTCCGTTACCACCCGCAACTCCGATATCTGCCCGTTGTGCTTCTTGTGGTCCATTGACCGCACAGCCCATTACTGCGACGGTAATATCACTTTTAATATCATCTAAAAATTCATCGACTTGATTCGCAAGATTAATCATATCATATTGGAGTCTTCCACAAGTTGGACAACTAACTAAGTTTGGTGTATCAATTGCGAGTTCAAAGGCATTTAATAGTTTTTTTGCTACAGGAATCTCTTCAATTGGATCTCCGGTAACTGAAATTCTAATCGTATCACCAATTCCTTCTTCAAGTAATACTCCAAGTGCTGCACTTGATTTAATGGCACTTGAGACGAGTGTTCCAGCCTCGGTAACACCTAAGTGAAGCGGGTAGTTAAATGTCTTAGCCGCTAAACGATATGCATCAATTGTCAGTCTTACATCACTAGCTTTAAGTGATAAGATAATGTCATAAAAATCTAAGTCTTCTAGTATTTGAATATGATCTTTGGCACTTTGAACCATAATTTCTGGTGTGACTTCTAAAAACTCATTTAATAGGCGTTTTTCAATTGAGCCTGAGTTAATTCCAATTCTAATCGGTACTTTATACTCTTTACATTTCTTTACGACAGCTTCGACATTTTCTCGGCTTCCGATATTTCCAGGGTTTAATCTAACTTTATCAGCTCCTGATTCAATTGCGATAATCGCCAGTTTATGATTAAAATGAATATCAGCCGCTAATGGAATCGAAATATGTTTTTTGATTTCTTTAATGGCATATGCATCTTCTTCATCTAACACCGCAACTCTAATTAGTTGACAACCTTTATCCTCTAATGCTTTTATTTGAGTAACTGTCTTTTCGACATCTTTTGTTTTAGTATTTGTCATTGATTGTATTACGACTTTATTTTGGTTTCCGATTTGAATATCTTTTATATTAATTAAACGTGTTGCTTCTCTATGTTTCATAATCCACCTCAAGCAAATTATATCATAATAAATAATTAAGGCATATTGTGTTATAATTAATAGTAGTTTGGAGTGGTATTTTTGAAAGATTTTTTAGAAAGAATTGGTTTTAATCGTAAGACCAATGTCACAATTGAATCAACTACACCAGAATTAACGGCTAGATCAATTCAAAGGCGAATGATCGTCTTTGGTGCGTTAGTTATTTTTTCCATGGTGTTAATTATATTAAGATTATTTTATATTCAAATTATAGCAAATGAGAGTTATATCCAAAAATTAGAAAATTATACACGAAGTCATGAGACAATCACAACACCACGAGGTGAAATTTATGATCGTAATGGTGAAAAAATCGTTACAAATAAAATTATTAAATCAATTATTTACTATCCACCTAAGTTTCATGGTTTAGAAGAACGTTGGGAGATGGCACAAAAGTTTGCGAGTGAATTTAATACGGAAGAGTTAGTTGCGAACAAAAGTGATTTAAACGATGCATTTTATTTTCTAAATACTGACGATGTAAAGGCTCGTGCAACAGAAGAGGAAGTTTTAGCGTATAGAAATAAAGAATACACAAATGCAGAGTACGAACGTCTTTTAAAAAATAAGATTACGGAAGAAGATCATGCATCTATGAGTACTGAGATAATTCAATCATATAAAGTGTATCAACAAATGATTAAACCGACCGCAAATGGCATGAAGATAATTGTCAGTAATGCGGAAAACAATGAGATTGCTTATCTTGCTGAGCATAATAGTGAATACCCAGGATTTGAATCTTTTTCAAACTGGGATCGTGATTATTTAGATTCATTTGGTTTAGGTGGCGTAATTGGGACGATATCAACTGAAACTCAAGGATTATCAAGTGAGCTAGTAGATTTCTATTTAGCGAAAGATTACTCACGTGATGAACGAATGGGCCGTAGTGGCCTTGAAGCTTATTATGAAGATATTATAAGTGGCGATAAAATTATTCAAGATGTAGTTTATACAGATGATGGATATGCAAGTCCACAAGAAGTTCAATCAGGGGCAAAAGGCGATGATTTAATTATGGCAATTGATCTTGATCTCCAGAAAAAAAGTGAAGAGGTCGTCACTAAATATATGGAACAAGAAAAAGGAGTTCCATTTAGAGAATATTATGACAGTACATATGTCATAGTTAGTGATCCAAGAAATGGTGACATATTAGCATCAGTTAACTTAAATCGTGATGGTGAAGGTGGCTATTATAACAATGCGGCTGGAAATCATCTAGATACAGTAATTCCAGGCTCGACAATAAAAGGGGCTGTGGTCTATTTAGGTTTATCAGAAAATGTCGTAACACCAACTGAGCAAATTTCAGATGCGCCAATTAAAATTGCAAGTACACCACTAAAAAGATCTTATCAAAACTTAGTATCAACTAATGCAGTGACAGCACTCGCACAATCAAGTAACGTCTACATGTTCCATGTGGCAATGCGAATTGCGAATGCATCATATGCGTACGATCAACCATTATACGGAGTTGATGAGTCAGACTTTATGATTATGAAGAATAACTTTTCAAAATTTGGACTCGGTACAAAAACTGGGCTTGACGTTCCAAATGAAGCATTAGGCTATACGGGACAAAACTTTTTAGGTGGATTCATTTTAGACTATGCAATGGGGCAGTATGATACTTATACACCGATGCAACTTGCAACTTATGTAAACACAATCGCAAATGATGGCGTCCGAGTAAAACCACGTTATGTCAAAGGAGCAAAAGATCCAATGAGTGGAATGGAAGTTTATACGAATGAAGTAGAAGTAGTTAGTACACTTGATGATTTAGATGCACTTAAACAAGTTCAACTTGGATTTAGAGCATGTGTGACTGATGGTTTATGTCGCGGATCTTTAAATGATAAAAACTTTAGTGTTGCCGCAAAGACTGGGACAGCTGAGGCATTGTTTAAAAATGATGACGGAGTAGTCATAGATAGTACTGTTCACAGTCTTCTTGTCGGCTATGCACCATTTGAAAATCCGGAAGTTTCAATCACTTGTGTAACTCCAAATTCGACTGATGTTGCGAAAACACGTAACTTAAGTAACATTTGTCAGCCAATCGCAGGCGAAATATTAGATTATTATTTCAATAATAAATAAATTTGTGGTATAATTGTTAGAGGTATTAGGAGGGTAAAATAATGAGAACAAAAGTAACATTTAGATGTGGCGAATGTAAAGAAGAAAACTACATTGGTTCACGTAATAAAAGTAAAAATCCGGATCGTATGAAAATACAAAAATTCTGTCCAAAATGTAATAAAATGACAGAACATAATGAGAAAAGATAAAAGGCCCAAATAAGGCTTTTTTTCATGCGCTATGGAAATTAAAAAATTAACTTTAGGTTCGTTATTAACGAACACATATATTGTAAGAAAAGACAAAGAGGTCCTTATAATCGATCCAGGCTCTGAGTTTGAAGTAATCAAACAATATATAAATGAAGATGACAAAGTATTAGCGATATTACTAACACATGGTCACTTCGATCATATCGGTGCCGTCAATGACGTTGTCCAAGAGTATTTCTGTGACATCTATGCAAGTTCGAAGGAACAAGCATTAATTGATGATCCAAGTAAAAGTTTTTATGATGGCGTAATAAATTATGATATTATCCATTTAGATAAAACTTTATCTTTAGGAGCATTTGATATTATCGTCCATGAAACACCTGGTCATACAAAAGGTGGCGTCACATTCGAAATCGAAGATGTTCTATTCACTGGAGATACAGTCGTTAACTTAAATGTTGGACGTATGGACTTTCCAACCGGAAGCGAATCGGATATGTACAACTCAATTCAATTTTTTAAACAATTTGAAAAAGATTACAAAATATATCCAGGACATGGAAATGATTCGACATTATTTACGCAAATTGAGCGAAATCCTTACTTTAAATAGTAAGGATTTTTTTATATTTGAATGTATATTGTATTAGGTGATAACATGTTACAACGATTCGAGCAATTACTATATTTTGCGATATCAAATAAATCGACTGATATTCATTTTGAGATTAATCCAAAGACGAGCGAATTAAAGATTAGTCTCAGAACTATTAGTGGTTTTAAGCAGTTTGAAAGTAAGCCAATCGATTTTAGATTAATTGAGCATCTAAAATACATTAGTAATCTTAATTTAATTAAAATCGATAAACCACAAAGTGGATCATTCACATACCATTTTAATGAGGAGCAGTACTACTTTCGTTTAGCGACAATCAAAAGTCAGTTTCTTGAAGTTAGCGTCTTACGAATATTAAATAAACAATTTGTAAGTTCGAACATATTTAATGAGATTGCATCAGAGATTAATGAATTAATGAAGCGCGATAGCGGATTAATCATATTTAGTGGACCGACAGGCAGCGGCAAGACGACGTCAATGTACACACTCATGAATATGTATGATAATAAGATGATTTACTCAATTGAAGATCCAATCGAAATTTACTTCGACAATTTAGTACAAGTTGATATTAATGAGTCAAAAGGATTTACTTACAGTGAAGCGATTAAACAAATACTAAGGCATGATCCAGATATTATATGTATTGGGGAAATTAGAGATGAAAATGCGGCTAGTATGGCAATCAGAGCTGCCTATACTGGACACTTAGTTTTATGTACGATTCATGCAAAGAATGTAGATCAGACAATAGAGCGATTAATTGATTTAGGAATCTCAAAAAGTGATATAGAAGATAATGTTATTTATATTGCGAATCAACGTCTAATAGTAGATAGAGATAGTCAGCGAAAGAGTGTTTATGAAACGATTATTTTCTAAATTAAAAAATGAAATTAAAGAGTTTCAAATGCACAATTACTACTTATCATTGTTTTCAGAAATATCAATCTTACTAAAAAATAATTTAAGTAGTAGTGAAATTGAGTTATTTATTAATCGAAAATTATCTGAATTTGATGAAAACTTCTTTACTGAATATTTTAATAAGTATGCAACCTTACTAAATCAAATGAACTCGCTGCAGTTAATTAACTATATACATTTTTTAGAAACACTAAAGAAAGATTTAATCTTGACACTTATTAAAAAATTACTCTATCCGATCGGATTAATTATAATGAGCTTCTGTAGTCTATCAATATTTAAACATAGTTTGTTATCACTAATTAGTGATTTTGACAGTTCACATTTCACAATATTAATCACAATAATTTACTACATATCTTTAGTCACAATTATTAGCTTACTTCTTTTATTTATTATAATTGCCTTTTTGTTTAAAAATCCGGTTACATTAATTTTTGGATATAATCGAATCAAAAGAATAAAACTGTTTATGCTTATTGAAAACTACTATTTAAGCATTTTTATGCATTTACTAATTAGCTTCTATGAAGAAGGTTATTCAACACTTGAAATATTTAAACTAATAAATACGTTCAAAAGTGATCCAATAATTTCAAATATTGCCTATTTCCTTAATAGCGACTTAGAAGATGGTTTAGGACTTGAGGTTAGTATTAATAATATGCATTGTAATGATACTTTTAAAAATATTTTAGTCTTTTCAATCACGACCCAAAACTTTATTGTGATTATTAAAAACTATGCTCACAAATTAAATCGCGACATGTATGTACAAATTAATAATTTAGTTAGTAAACTTTATTTAATAGCCTACATTTACTTAGCTTTTATTATTGTCTTACTATACAAAATATTAAGTTTACCGTTAAGTATGCTTAATCAAATTTAGAAAGGGGATTTTATGCGAAAAGGATTCACGCTTTTAGAAATGATCGTCGTCATTATGATTATTGCCTTATTAATGTTAATCACAATACCTAATATACAAAAGGTAGTTACTATCGTCCAAAAAAGAGGTTGTGAGTCACAAGTTAAACTCGTGGATGCCGCAATATTACAATATATGGTTGATACTGATGAGATTCCAGATAGTATTGATGAGTTAATAAGTTATAACTTATTAGATGAAAATCAGCGAAAATGTCAGAACAATAAAAATATCATTATTATTGATGGTGAGGCAAAAGTTGAATAAAGGGTTTGTTCTGCTTGACTTACTAATTGTACTTATCGGCTTTAGTCTGACTAATATGTTATTTCTATCAAACTTATCATTAAGTAAACTTGAAAGTAAGTTAAGTGAGAGTGAAAGTAAAAATATGATAATTGACCATAAGTTAAAAAGTATTAGTCAAGTTAATCATTTTTGCGTTGAGAACAGTTTAATCGTAAGTAAATATCCAGTTTGCTTTAATGCTAAAGGTAATGTAAACCAAGCTCAAACAATTAAGATTAAAAATAGTAATAAACATTTAGTAATACATTTAGGAGCAGGGATAAATGAAGTTAAATAAGGGCAGTCTTTTAGTCGAATCATTAATAGCAATCATGCTCTGTGTAATTATCATCGGTTTAATTAAGGAAATTGTACATTTAGATTTAATACGAAAGGAGATTGAAATTAAATATGAAAAAGGGTTTTAACTCAATTGAGTTTTTAATAGGGATGCTATGTTCATTTTTAGTGTTAAGTGTAATTAGTAGTGGTTTAAATATTTTAAAGAAAGTAAGTTATGATAGTTATAATGAAGATATGTTAGCAGCAGTGCAACTATATCAAGTTTTTAACTTAGCTTATGATGTAGATGTATTAGATGATGAAATTAATTTTTCATATTTAAATGAAGAGAGAAAATTATCCTTAAAAAATAATAAAGTAATCTTAAGTCCGGGAACTGTTATTTACTATTTATATGTCGATCATCTTAAGTTTTACGTTGATAATGATAATTTTATTATTATGGAAATTTCTCGATTAACTGAGCAATCAAAATTTTTAATTGGCCAAATATGAAAAAAGGGTATATTTTAATTTTTACTATTTATACATTACTATTTTCCTCAATCATTTTTACAGTTAAGTTTAATGATTTAAAAATGTTTTATAATGTTGAAAATGAGAGTGAGAATATTTATAAAAGGCTTCGCGCCGAGAAGTATGTTTTTGATGAAATATTGAGTAATTTATACATATATGATGATGAGGATTTTGAACTGTACTTTGAAGATTATTACTTCTATACGACTATTGATGATACAGAAGTAAACATAAGTGTCGAAGGATTACTCGAATATACGATAAACCTTAAGTATAATGATGATTGCATCTGTTTCATAGAGATTTTGTATAAGTAAATGTGTTATAATAAATTAGGTGATTAGATGAATAAACATGAAAAGTTATTACTCGCACTTAGCGAATTAGAAATTGATGCAATCTTAATTTCAAATTACTCAAATATATTTTATTATTCTAATTTTCGCGGAACAAATGCGAAACTATTAATTACAGAAGATAGTAAATATTTGATTACAGATTTTCGCTATATTGAACAAGCTAAATTAATGAGCCCAGATTTTGAAGTAGTAGTTACGGATAATGATATTTCACTATTTGATATTGTGAATCAGTTACGTCGTAAACATAAATTTAAGTCATTAGGACTTGAGGGCGACTATGTAAGCCGAAATGAATGGCTCGCATATGAAAGAAACTTAACACCTAGATTAGTTGACTTGAACGTTGATTATATCCGGGAAGTTAAAAGTTCTGAAGAAGTATTATTAATTAAAGAAGCTATTCAAATTGCCGAGCAAGCATTTCTAAATACTTTAGATTTTATTAAAGTTGGAATGAGTGAGTTGACTGTTGCCCGCTATTTAGAAAATCAAATGTTAGATTTAGGTGCTGAAAGTACATCGTTTGATATGATAGTTGCGAGTGGTGAAAGAAGTAGTCTACCACATGGTGTTGCATCAGATAAGATAATTAACAATAATGAGTTAATTACATTCGATTTTGGCTGTTACTACAAAGGCTATTGTAGTGATATTACCCGTACTATTGCGATCGGAAAGCCAGATCAAAAATTAATTGATGTATACAATACAGTTTTAGAAGCAAACCTTTTAGGAATTGAAAGTTTAAAAAACAATGATCGTGCATATGAAGTCGATAAGATTGTCCGTGATTTTATAAATGATGCTGGATATGAAGGTAAATTTGGTCATGGTTTAGGCCATAGTATCGGAATTGATATTCATGAAAATCCACGTCTTAGAAATGATGTTTATCATACATTACAACCAGGAAACGTTGTAACAATTGAACCAGGAATTTATCTTGAAGGTTTAGGCGGAGTACGCATTGAAGATGATGTCTTAATTTTAGAAGACGGTATTGAAGTTTTAACGAGTTTAGATAAAGAATTAATAATTTTATAGGAGGAAGAAAGAATGATTTTAATTAACGATTTAAGAGCAGGAAATACATTTTTATTAGATGGAGAAATTTTATTAGTATTAGACAAAACAAACAATAAAACAGCACGAAGCCAAATGAGTATCAAAACGAAAGTTAAAAACTTAAGAACTGGTTCAATTACTGAATTATCATGGACAAGTGGCGATAAAGCAAAACGTGCACATATCGATAAACGTGAAATGCAATACTTATATGATAATGGAGAAAACTTAGTATTAATGGACAATGAAACTTATGAGCAAATTGAAATTCCAAAATCAAAAGTTGAATGGGAAATGAACTTTATGAAAGAAAGTTCTAACGTTGAAATAGTTATGTATGAATCAGAAATGTTAGGTGTTAACTTACCAGATAAAGTTGCACTTCAAGTTGTTGAAACAGAACCTGCAGTTAAAGGGGATACAGCGACAGCAGCACAGAAAAACGCTAAACTTGAGACAGGATTAGAAGTTAGAGTACCATTATTCATTGAACAAGATGAAGTTGTATTAGTAACGACTGAAGATGGGAAATATAGTTCAAGAGCATAATTAGTTAGGAGGAAATTAAGTGAGTCAATTTTCACGTGTTAGAAAAAATAAAGAATTATACAGTGATTTAATTCAAGATAACAATACGGAAATTATAGAAGCTTCTTTAAGAGATTTTGAACGTCGTACTTCACGCACAAAGAGTGAAGAAGAGTATATCGCAAGCCGTAGAAATCGTAATCTAGAAAACACTGTTATTAATGATCTACATAGTATTAGTCCAGTTGAAGAAATTATAGAGGTTGAAGAACCTTCAATAGTTAATGAGCCAGTAATTGAAACTGAAATAGTCGATTCAAATGAAACTATAATCACAAAAGAGCATTTACTTAATGACCGCGACTTATTAGATGATTTTATTGAAGAAGTTAAAAGATATAACATTAATCGAGGTTTAAGAAATGTTCAAGATACACAAATGAACATTCTTCAAAGCTTGAATAACGAAACAGACGAAGATTATAATTCAACTTATGAGAAAGAGATTGAACCTTATGAGCTTGAGTCTGTGAGTGAACTTACTCAAGAAATCCAAATGATTATCGATAATTTAGATAATGAGATTGATAATAATTATGCAGAAGAAACTGAAAGTGAAGAAGTCGATGTATTCTCATTTATCCCATTAGATGATAAAAAAGATGAGGAACTATCTAGTGTTTTTAATGAAATAGAAACCAGTGCTTTAAAACTTTCAGAGCTTATGAGTGACAATGAAGTTATTGATAATGAAATACAAAGTGAAACTGTCGAGATTGCGCCTGACTTTAAGTCAAATGAATTACTAGATTTAACGAATACACTAAATCTAAAACTTGACTTACAAGAGAGAGAAGTAGTCGACACAAAACCAAAGAAGACTGTAGTTGATCATATAATAAATTTACTTTTAGTATTAGTATTTGCGGCAACTCTAGCAATTATCATTTATGGTATTTGGTGGGTTTCTAAGGAGAGAGGTTTATAATGGAGTTTAATATTGCAATTGATGGGCCTAGTGCGGCAGGTAAAAGCACTATTTCTAATATAATCGCAAAGAAATATAATTTAGTTAAGTTAGACACTGGTGCAATGTACCGTATCATTGGATACTTAGTTAAAGTTAATAATTTAGATGAAAATATTGAAGATGAAGTCTTATCAGTTTTTGATGACATGAATTTAGAAGTGTTAAAAGATGGTTCAATGAAATTAAATGGAAATTTAGTTTCTGATGAAATTCGTACTGATGAAATCGCAATGCTTGCAAGTAAATTATCGCAACATTTAAAAGTTAGAGAAAGACTAGTTGCCCTGCAACAAGATATCGCTAAAGACTTAGGTTATTTATTAGAAGGTCGTGATATTGGGACAGTCGTTCTACCAGATGCGAGAGTAAAAATATACTTAGAAGCTAGTAGTGAAGTTCGAGCTAAACGTCGATATGATGAATATATTTCAAAAGGTGTCACTGCCGATTATGATGAGATTTTAGAAGATGTAGTAAAACGTGACTATCAAGATAAAAACCGTGAACATTCGCCTTTAAAACAGGCAGATGATGCAGTTTTAGTTGATGTTAGTTATATGAATATTGATGAAGTGGTTGAAGCCATTTCACAAATTATAGATAAAAAGATAGGTGATTGTAATGATTAGTGGAACAGTCGCAGTTGTTGGTCGTCCAAACGTTGGTAAATCAACAATTTTCAACCGTTTTCTCGGTGAGCGAGTTTCAATCGTTGAAGATACACCAGGTGTTACAAGAGATCGGATTTATGCCCAAGTCGAATGGCTAACGCGTAAATTTAATTTAATTGATACAGGTGGTATTCAATTAGAAGACGCAAGTTTTCAAGAAGAAATAAATATGCAAGTTGATATCGCAATTGATGAAGCCGATACGATTATTTTTGTCGTAGATGGTATGGTCGGAGTTCAAAACGATGACTATCATATTGCAACACTACTTAGAGAAAGTGGTAAAAAAATCATTCTTGCGGTAAATAAGATAGATGACCATGAACATTTAAATAATATTTATGAGTTCTACAACTTAGGTTTAGGCGATCCAATTGCTGTCTCAGGTGAGCATGGAATTGGAAGTGGGGACGTCTTAGATGCCGTCGTTAAATCATTAGAAAATAATGAACCAGTTGGAGATGATGACGCAATTAGATTTGCGATTATCGGTCGTCCTAACGTTGGTAAATCAACTTTAGTCAATCAAATTTTAAAAGAAGAACGTGTAATTGTAAGTGATGTTGAAGGAACGACACGTGATGCGATCGATACTAGATTTATTGATAATGAATCTGGCGAAGAGTTTGTCGTAGTTGATACGGCAGGTATTAGAAAACGTGGTAAAGTTTACGAAAACATTGAAAAATATTCGGTTTTAAGAGCGATGAGCGCAATTGATAAGGCTGATGTTATCGTCTTTGTAATTGATGGTGAACGCGGAATCTTAGAACAAGATAAAACAGTTGCGGGATATGCCGTAAATGCAGGTAAGCCGATTATTATTGCTTATAACAAATGGGATACAGTAGATCCTGATGAGAAGGATATTCATGAGAAGACTGAGCAAATCAGAAATGAGTTTGTATACTTACGCTATGCGCCAGTCGTCTTCATATCATCGCTGACAGGACAGCGAGTTAATCGTATTCTACCACTTGTTAAAGAGTTATATGAAAATAGTCACCGTCGTATATCGACTGCTGTCTTAAATGAAGTTATGTTAGATGCACAAGTAATGAGTCCACCACCAATTCATAATGGTCGACGCTTACGAATCTATTATACGACACAAGTTGCGACAGTACCGCCAACGTTTGTTCTATTTGTAAATGATGAAAATTTAGTTCACTTCTCGTACAAACGTTATTTAGAAAACCGTTTAAGAGAAGCCTTCATTTTTGATGGTACACCTATCAGAATAATTGCTCGTAAAAGGAGTGAGTAAATGTTTGTAGGAGTTATTGGAAGTGGAAGTTGGGGAGTAGCTCTAGCTCAAGTATTGTGTGATAATGAGAATCAAGTAATAATATGGGGTCGTGATATTGATGAAGTTAATAGTATTAATGAAGACCACAAAATTAAATATTTTGATACGATACTAAGTGATAAAATTAAAGCGACAAATAACATAAAAGATTTAAAAGATTGCGATATTTTACTACTTGCAACGCCGACTAGTGCACTTTCATCAATTGCAACACTAATTAATGATAATTTCGATTCTGAAAAAATAATTATTAACGTTTCGAAAGGATTCTTTCCAGAGACTGGAGAGCGCTTATCAGTTGCGATTAAACGCTTAATTAAGCCAGAGTTAGTTAAGGCAATTGTCTCACTTGTTGGACCTACACATGCTGAGGAAGTTGTTTTACGTCTTGAAACGGCGATCGTCTCAGTTTCTGATGATGAAGAAGCACGTAATGTCGTTCAATTAATATTTTCAAATGATTATTTTAGAGTTTATACGAGTGATGATGTTATTGGGGCTGAAGTTGGAGCTGCAATTAAAAATGTCATTGCAATCGGAAGTGGAATTATTCAAGGAATTGGACTTGGAGACAATGCACTTGCTGGATTAATTACTCGCGGACTAACTGAAATTAGTCGTTTAGGAATTAAAATGGGTGGAAATTTAGAGACATTTATTGGTTTAACTGGAGTTGGTGACTTAATAGTTACAGCAACGAGTGAACATTCACGAAATAATAAAGCCGGATTTGAGATTGGTAAATACGGGGTTGAATATTTTAAAGAAAATAATCATACGACAGTTGAAGGTGCCAAGGCCGTAAAAGAAGTTATGCGTCTTGCGGATGAGTATGATGTAGTAATGCCAATTTGTGAGTCTGTATACAACATTTTATATGAAGAAGCTGATGTTTCAGATACGATTAAGAAACTGATGCGTCGTGAGTTGAAAAGCGAATCGATAAATAGTAATTAGTATAATAGGTTGTGTAATTACGCTTAAAGTGTTAGAATAAAGTAAGAAATGGAGGTAATTATATATGAGTACAATTTTAAATAAAAAAGCATTATCTGATAATATAGCAGAACAATTTGATAAAACAAAAAAAGAATCAGCGGATATCGTAAACTTTATCTTAGATCAATTTACAGAAGTATTAGCTGAAGGTGGTACTGTAGAGTTAAGTGGATTTGGTAAGTTTGAAGTTAGACACCGTCCAGAACGTCCAGGTATCAACCCTGCAACTAAAGAAAGAATTACTATTAAAGCTTCTAACTCACCAGCATTTAGAGCAGCAAAAGCTTTAAAAGATGCAGTTAACGAATAATAATAAATAAATATATTAAGAAGATGATTTCACTCAATTGTGTTAATCATCTTTTTTTATGTTTTTATACAGTTAGTTTGTAAAAAGTTTATTTTTATCTCAAATATTAAAAACAATATAAACTCCTTTAAATATCGTATAAGTACTTATTTGATACACGTATTTAGTTTATAAATTTCATAGTTTATTGTATAATGGTAAGGATGTAAATTATTTTGGAAAGGGGATAAGAATGTTCCTCAAGAAAATCGAAATGCAAGGATTCAAATCATTTGCCGATAAAGTAGTAATTGACTTTAATGAGCCTATTACAGGTATCGTAGGTCCAAATGGTTGTGGTAAATCCAATATAACAGATGCAATCCGTTGGGTCTTAGGTGAGCAATCAGCCAAATCATTACGTGGAAGTAGTATGAGTGACGTAATATTTTCAGGTTCTGGTGCACGTAAGACGGTAAACCTCGCAGAAGTAACACTAGTTTTTAATAATGAAAATAACTTTTTAAATAGTGAGTATAATGAGATTGAAATAACTCGTCGAATTCATCGTGAAAATAGTGAAGGTGAATACTTTATAAATAAGACTCCAGTTCGATTACGTGATATTCAAGATTTAATAATGGATACCGGTATCGGACGTGATTCTTTAAGTATGATCTCGCAGGGTAATATTAGTACGTTTGCGGAGGCAAGACCAGTTGATCGTCGTGCTTTATTTGAAGAGGCAGCCGGAGTTTCAAAATATAAGAAACGTAAAAATGAATCATTATCAAAACTATCAAGAACACAAGATAACTTAGAACGTGTTTATGATATTTTAAATGAGTTATCACGTCAAGTTAAACCGCTAGAGCGTGCGAAAAACAAAGCACTAAAATATCGCGAACTTCGAGCGAAATTAGAAGAAATAGAAATCGCAGTTTTAGTTTCGGATATTACATACTTTACTGAAGAGTTAGAAAACTTAAATAATCAATTAGAAAAATTTCAATCTGATTATGCGGTTTTTGAAACATCAGTTAACGTTCATGATTTAGCGATTAGTGAAAGTCGATCTGAAGTAAGAACACTAGATCGAGAAATTACGCAACTACAAAATGGTATCTTAGAGGTTGCGAGTGAGATTCAAACTTTAGAAACAAGAAGAATTGAGATTGATGAAAAACGTAAATATTTACTAGAAACCGCAAATAATGAAGTAAAAGCAGAACAGTTAAAATCTCTTTTAAAGGAAGCTAAATTTGAATATGAAGATCGTAAATCACGAATCGAGGAAGTTAATGTCGATGTTAAGCAATTAAACCAACAATTAGACTTAACTTTAGATAAGCAAATTAAACATAATCAAAGTTTAAATGAAGTTAGTTTAGTCTTAAGAAGACTACACAATCGTGAACAAGTACTAAAAACGATGCTGGAGCAACCATTTAGACAACACCAAGGTGTAAATGCAATTATCAAAGCTAAAAATAGTATTGATGGAATTTACGATGTCGTCTCAAATTTACTGACACCAGATGATGGCTATGAACAAGCAATTTCAACGGCACTTGGGGGCTCAATGTACTTTATCGTAACTAAAGACGAAAGAAGTTCACGTGAAGCCGTCAACTTCTTAAAGAAAAACCGAAGTGGTCGTGCGACATTTTTACCACTTACGATCTTAAAACCACGTTATGTTCGTCATGAAGATGAAATAATCTTAAACAATAGTGATGGATTCTTAGGTTTAGGTAGTGACTTTGTCGTCAATGAGGAAATCTTTGATAATGTCGTCATGTCATTATTAAACAATACAGTCATTGCAGATACACTAATCAATGCACAAGAAATCGCGAAGCGCCTACAGTATCGCTATAAAGTTGTAACATTAGAAGGTGAAATCATTAATACTGGTGGGTCTTTAACTGGTGGATCATTACGTGATAATAACTCACCGTTAACGATGCAAAAAGAGTTAGATGATGTATTAGAAAAAATTCAAGCAAACAATGAACTACAACTTAAATATCAAAACGTGGCTAATACGATTAATACGAGTAAAGTTCAAATTGAATCATCATTAATGAATCATCGAATTCAAATTGCGCAACTTGAGCCAGTACTTGATGCAAAACGTGCGACGTATGAAAGACTTCAAAATGAGTTAGAACTACTTGCGCCACATACGATGATTGATAATGAAGAAATAAACTTTAGTGATGAACTAATTACTTTATTAAATCAAAATTATGTAAAACGAGATGAAATGAACGTTTTAATTAAGACAAAAAATAATGAGAAGTATCAAATTTCAAATGAAATTGAACGTCGTGAAGTTCAAATAAGACAAATTAAAAATGAATATAAAGATACTTTAGAAAACTTAAATGCATTGAAGTTAGACATTGTTCGTGCTGAAACTAAAGTTGATAGTGACTTACAACGCTTAGCTTCAGAATACCAATTGACATATGAAAATGCGAAAAGTGAATATGAACATAGTGAATTCAAAGATGATCGCTCGGCAGTTGCGGATCTACGTCGTGAAATCGAAGACTTAGGTAACGTTAATATGAGTGCACCTGAGGAGTACATTGAAGTTAGTGAGCGTTATGAGTTCATCGATCATCAATATAAAGACTTAGTTGGATCACGTGATCAATTATTAAGTGTAATCGATGAAATGGATGAAGTAATGACGACTGAGTTTGAATCAATGTTTCATAAAATCAATAATGAACTACAAGATGTCTTTAGCCAACTATTTGGTGGCGGAAGTGCAAACTTAATTCTTGAAGATCCTGAAGATTTATTAAATACTGGAATTGATATTGATGTAAAACCACCAGGTAAGAACGTTCAAAATATTCGCTTATTCTCAGGAGGAGAAAAAGCGTTAATTGCGATTTCAGTTTTATTCGCAATATTAAAAGCGAGACCTGTTCCACTTTGTATATTTGATGAAGTCGAGGCGGCGCTTGATCAAGCGAACGTTGAGCGATTCTCAAACTTCTTATCAGAGTTTAGTAAAGACACACAATTTATCGTCGTTACACACCGTCCAGGGACAATGGCTAAAGTTGATGTCTTATATGGGGTGACGATGCCAATTCAAGGTGTCTCACAAATGTTAAAGGTTCAATTAAAAGAAGCGAAAAATTTCGCAGAAGAGGTGAATATAGATGGGCTTTCTTAATAAGTTAAAAAATAAAGTTTTAGGTAAATCAAAAGAAGAACATTTAAGTGGTTTTAAACGTACGAGTGATAACTTCTCAGTTGGTGCGGCAAAACTACAAAAAAAGTTTAGACGTGTTGATGCAGACTTTTTAGAAGAGTTAATGATAATGCTTTTAGAGAGTGATATTGGCTATGAAACAGCGGATAATATCGTTGTCGGACTAAAAGAATACAATAGTCAATATTTTATTCATGACTTTAAAACTGTAATGGATTTTGTCATTGAAAGTATGGGTAAAATTTATGGTGAAGATGAAGATAACTTTACTTTTATTAATAATGATGGAGTAAAAGTTATTCTTCTAGTTGGCGTTAACGGTAGTGGTAAGACGACAAGTTGTGCTAAGTTAATGCAAAAGTATAAAAATGAAGGTCATAAAGTTGCGGCAGTTGCGGCAGATACGTTTAGAGCAGGTGCGATTGATCAATTAGCACGTTGGGGTGAGCGTTTAGACATACCAGTAATCAAAGGTATTGAAAACGGAGATCCAAGTGCGGCAATCGTTGATGGTTGTCGTTATGCAAAAGATAATGACATAGACATCTTACTCGTTGATACAGCGGGCCGTCTTCAAAGTAAGAAAAATTTAATGAATGAGTTAGAAAAGATGCATCGTGTCATTGAACGTGAAATTCCAGGTGCACCACATGCAGTATGGTTAGTCATTGATGCTACAACTGGACAAAATGGACTATCACAAGCAGAAGTATTCTTAGAGTCGACTGACGTTAATGGAATAATTTTATCGAAAATGGATGGTACGGCAAAGGGTGGAATTATTGTTGGAATTAAAAACGTTTTAAAAATTCCAGTCGTATTTGTCGGAATTGGTGAAAAGCCGGAAGACATCGCCGAATTTGATATTGATAGTTATTTATATAGTATTGCTTCAGGGCTTGAAAATGTTAGAAAATAACGAACTTTTCAACAATTTATATGCTTGGTATGGTACACTATTAACCGATAAGCAAAGAAGTATAATGGAGAATTATTATCAAGATGATTTATCACTTTCAGAAATAGCAAATAACCAAGGGGTAAGTCGCGCAGCTATCCATGATGCGATTAAAAGGTCCGAAGAATTATTGTTGCAGTATGAAGAAAAATTAAAAGTTTTTGCGAAATTTGAAAAACGTCAAATTCAATATGACAAACTTACTAACTTGAATATTGATGAAGTGAGTAAAATCGTAAAAAAACTTGAAGAAATAGAATAAGGAGAATAAGAAATGAATAAAATTTTAGCGGTAAATGCAGGGAGTTCATCATTAAAATATCAATTATTTAATGCTGATGATTTTGAAGTATTAGCGAGTGGAGTTATTGAAAGAATCGGAATGGAAGATGCGATCGTTTCAATTAAAGCTAATGGTAAGAAAAATAAAGAAGTAATGGAAATTTTAGACCATGAAGCGGCAGTCGCTCAAGCTCTAAAAGACATTTTAGAATATAGTGAACTGACAGACTTAAATGATATTAAAGGTGTTGGACACCGTGTTGTTCATGGTGGAGAAGACTTTAGCGAATCAGTTAAAGTTACTGAAGATGCAATCGCAAAAGTTGATGCATTATCATCACTTGCACCATTACATAATCCAGCAAACTTAGTTGGATATGAGGCATTCAAAAAAGTATTACCAGAAGCAGAACATACGTTCGTCTTTGATACAGCTTTCCACCAAACTATGGATCCAAAAGCATTCTTATATGCACTACCTTATGAATACTATGAAGACTTACAAGTTAGAAAATACGGAATGCACGGTACTTCACACAAATATATCGCAACAAGAACGGCAGAATTATTAAATAAACCACTTGAAGATGTAAATACTATCGTTTGTCACTTAGGAAACGGTGCTTCACTTGCGGCAATCAAAGGTGGAAAAGTCATTGATACTTCAATGGGATTCACACCACTTGCAGGTGTTATGATGGGTACACGTACTGGAGATGTCGATCCAGCGGTATTCCCATACTTAATTGAAAAAACTGGATTAGACTACAATGAATTAATCGAAGTATACAATAAAAAATCAGGAATGTTAGGAATTTCAGGTATGTCAAATGATGCTCGTACTATTGAAGATGCAACTAATGAAGGAATTGAACGTGCTGTTTTAACTTCAGATATGTATGCATACAAAATCGCAAGCTACATCGGATCATACTTAGTTCACTTAGGTAGAGTAGATGCAATTGTCTTTACTGCTGGAATTGGTGAAAATGACTCAGGAGTTCGTGCTCGTGTAATTAGTGAAGTTTCTGAAGCATTAAAAATTAACTTTGACTACGAATTAAATAGTTCAGTTCGTGGTGTTGAAGTAGAATTATCTAAAGAAGGATCAGAAACACAAGTATTCATTATCCCAACGGATGAAGAATTAATGATCGCTGAAGATACTAAACGCATTCTTGGATTATAAAATGGTTAATGAGTTATTTAACTTAATTGAAAAATATGAAGATATTATCATCTTTCGCCATACTGATGGCGATGGCGATGCACTTGGATCACAGTGGGGTATGTACTACTTTTTAAAAGAAACTTATCCGAATAAAAACATTTATGTTGTCGGTGATGAAACACTAGGCTACAAAAATCTATTTCCAAAGATGCATGAGGTTAGTGATGATGTTTTCAAAAATGCACTCGCAATCATATTAGACACGGCCAATACTGAAAGAATATCAGATGAACGTTATAAATTAGTTAAGGAAATTGTGAAAATAGATCACCATCTTCCGACTGATAATTATGGCGATATTAATATTGTCGATGAAAAACGTGCAAGTTGTGCGGAAATTGTAACTGACATTATTAAAGAGTATTCCGACTCTAAAGTGTTAAGTACTGACGTCGCAAACTGTCTATACTTAGGTATAATTAGCGATACGCAAGGTTTTTCTACGACATCAGTTAGTAGTAAGACATTTGAGTCCGCAAGTTACTTAATGCAAAGTCAAATTAATCCAAGTAAACTGTCGGACAGTCTTCGAGCAATTGACTTAAATTTATTTAAGTTTCAAAGCCAATTATTTCACTTAATTAACTATGTCGATGATCACTTAGCGTACATTCAGATAAATCAAAGTTTACTAAACGAATATAATTTAACTGTTTCAGAAGTTAAGCGTTTTGTGAACATAATGCGTAATATCGAAGGTATCTCAGTTTGGGTCTTATTTATCGAACAAGATGATAGAAGCTATAGTGCAAGTATTCGATCGAGTAATGTCAATATTAATCAAGTAGCTAAAGAGTATAATGGTGGTGGACACCTCCATGCATCTGGTGTAAAAGGATTAAATGAGACGACAATTAACTCATTATTAAATGATTTAAGTAAAGTAATAAATTAAATATAAGGTAGTGCTTTAATAGTGCTACCTTTTTTATACGATTTCGTAGTGAGTAGGAATAATAATTTCCATTTAATGGTATAATGAGATAAGAAAGAGGTGTCAAATGTTCGCTTTATTAGATATTAAAAGTGCTTATTCTTTTTTAGATGGGACAATGTCGACAAGAGACATTGTAACTAAAGCTAAGTCTTTTAACTATGGGGCTGTGGCAATTAATGACTTCAATAACTTACACGGTTTTATGGAGTTTTATGAAGCTGCTTCTAAGGCAAACATTCATCCAATATGCAGTATGCGCGTTAGTATCGAAGATGAGGATCATATTACGTATTTACTATATGCGAAAAATAATGAAGGCTATTTAGCTTTAATGAAACTTGCTACAAGATTAAGTAAAGAAGACTTTACCTTAACTTATGATGAGTTAGTAAAATATACGAATGACTTAGTCGTAATTGTCTACGGTGAAGGTGGTATTATTGAAAATAGCCGTATTAATACTAAGGCATACTTACAACTGTACAAAGAAACACTTAATGATTTTTATATCGGTATTTCAAACAATAATTCTAATAAATGGAAAGTTGATAATGACAATCTAAAGCTACTTGCGAGCTCTTTAAATATCAAAACTGTCGCACTACCTAAAGTCGAGTTTTTTGATGCAAGTGACATTGATGTCAAAAGACTATTTGTCGCCATGAAAAATAATCGAAGTTTTAATGATCATCAAAACTATGTAAATGAAAAAAACTACTTTTTAACGTTAGAAGAAATAAGTAAATATTACAGTGAAGATGATATTAAAAATACAATTGAAATTGCGAACAAATGTAATGTAAATTTTAAAACATTAGAAAAAGCGACACTTCCAATATATGATAATGGTTTAAATGTCGACAGTAGTACTTACTTAAGTAGTTTATGTTTAAAAGGTCTAAAACTTAGATTAAACAACGATTTAAGTAAAGAATACGTCGATCGTTTAAAATATGAGTTGGAAGTAATTAATAGTATGGGCTATGCCGATTACTTTTTAATCGTTTATGATGTTATTTTATTTGCGAGAAGGGCAAACATGTACGTTGGTCCAGGACGCGGAAGTAGTGCCGGATCACTTGTCGCCTATGTACTTGGAATAACGCATATTGATCCGATCGCAAATAATCTACTTTTTGAAAGGTTTTTAAACCCAGAGCGAATTAGCTTACCCGATATTGATATTGATTTTCCGGATAACCGACGAAGTGAAGTAATTGAGTATGTAATTGAAAAGTATGGAAGTGATCATGTCGCACAAATTGTCACATATGGAACATTCGCGGCGCGTCAAGCTTTACGTGATGTTGGAAAATCATTAAATATTCCAGTTTATAAGTTAGATCGATTAAGTAAGTTAATTGATAATCCACGCTTAAACCTCGCACAAACGTATAAAAATAATATAAACTTCGCAAAAATGATTAATGAAGATAAACAGACTAAAAAACTGTATGAGTTAGCGTTACGAATCGAAGGACTACCACGTCACACATCACTTCATGCGGCGGGAATTATTATGTCTAAAAATTCATTAGTTAAACATGTCCCACTCACAAGTATTAGTGATAGTGAAAACGCAAGTCAGTATTCAATGAACTATTTAGAGCAACTAGGACTAAATAAGATTGACTTTCTTGGTTTAAGAAATTTAGCGATAATTCAAGAAGTCGAACAGTTAATAGATGATTTTGACATTATGAAAATTCGTTTAGATGATAAAAAGACATTTGATTTACTAAGTAAAGGTGAAACAAAAGGGATCTTTCAACTTGAATCATACGGAATGACGAAAGTTATTCGTGATATACAACCGAATAAATACACTGACCTTGTCGCGGCAATTGCCCTTTATCGACCAGGTCCAGTTAAAAACATTCCAATTTATTTAGAAAACAGGCAAAATCCTGATAAAGTTAAATACATTCATGAAAGTTTAAAACCAATCTTAAGTGATACTTATGGAATTATCGTCTATCAGGAACAGATTATGCAAATAGCGCAAGTAATGGCTAACTTTAGTTTAGGTAAGGCTGACATTATGCGCAAGGCGATGAGTAAAAAGGATGGCTCAATCTTAAAAGAGTTACGTGAAGAGTTTATTTTAGGTAGTCTAAAAAAAGGCTATAGTAAACAAGTTGCGATCGAAGTTTATGACTTAATTGAAGAGTTCTCAAATTACGGATTTAATAAGGCGCATAGTTACGCTTATGGATTAATCGCATATCAAATGGCTTATTTAAAAGCTAATCATTATTTAGAATTTTACTTAGCACTTTTAAATGGAGTGATTGGTAGTCCAAATAAAACGAATGAATATATGTTAGAGAGTAAGCGTGCCTCAATTAATATATTTGAGCCGAATGTTAATTACAGTCAACATAAATTTATTAAGAGTAATAGCAGTATTTTATTTCCTTTGACGAGTATTAAAGGAGTAGGCGCGATCGTCGCTAGTAAAATAATCGAAGAGCGAAAAAATGGACTATATACAGATTTCTTTGATTTTATTGCAAGAGTTAATATTTTATCAATCTCAAAAAGTGTCATTGAAGCACTAATTTATAGTGGAGCCTTAGATACGTTTAAATTAAATCGTACGACGATGATTAACAGTTTAGACCAAGCATTAATGTATGCGAACTTAGTGAAAGTCGATTCAAATCAGCCAACACTTGATTTTGATATCGTAAGTAAGCCAAAAATTATTAAGTATGAAAGTGATCGTTTCAAAGAGTTAGAAATGGAAAAGGAATATTTAGGATTTTACTTATCAACGCACCCAATCTTAGAGTATAAAGAGACTAAAAACTACAAAGGTGATAGTATTAAGTTAGTTAAAGAGTTAAAAACGACACGTAATCTATTAGTCTACGTTTCAAAAATTAAAATGCATCGTACAAAATATGGGGATATGATGGCATTTGTTGAAGTAGTAGATGAATTAGATAGTATTGATATTGTCGTTATGCCAAATGTATTAAAGTTAGTTGAGGATAAACTAAAAGTTAATCAATACATCAGAATTTCTGGAAAGATTGATCGCAATGATTCAATCTTAGTTAATAAATTATTTATAGAAGAGTGAGGGACTTATATGTATAAAATATTAATCGTCGATGATGAGGAAAGAATTCGTAATGTCATTAAGACTTATGCGATAAATGAAGGATATGGTGTTTTAGAGGCGAGCGATGGCTATGAAGCAATTGAGGTCGTTGAACAAAATGTTATTGATTTAATCGTTTTAGACATAATGATGCCTAAATTAGATGGCTTTACTACACTGTCAAAGTTAAAAGAGATATCAAATGCACCAGTAATAATGTTAAGTGCGCGTGCAGAAGAGTTTGATAAGTTACATGGCTTTGAGTTAGGGATTGATGATTATGTAACAAAACCTTTTTCTACTAAAGAGTTAATGGCACGCATTAAAGTTATATTAGAGCGAAATAAGTCGAATCAAAAAAAAATATTTAAGTTTGAAGGTTTAGAAGTTGATGTCGATGGTCACGTCGTTAAAATTGATGATGAAGTCATTCATTTAACGCCTAAGGAGTTTGAACTACTTCATTATTTAATCATTAATCAAAATCGAGTTATCACGCGTGAACAGTTTTTAAGTGAACTTTGGAACTATGATTACTTTGGAGATGATCGAACAGTCGATACGCATATTAAAATGTTACGTGCCAACTTAAAACACTATCGTAAGTTTATCGTTACTGTGCGTGGTTTAGGATATCGCTTTGAAAGCTAGTCTGCTTAAAATAACGAGAGGTATTACTTTTCGAACATGGGCAATTTTCACTGCATTTGCCTCAATTATTTTAATTGCGTTGTGGCTGTTACAGTTGAGTTTAGTTACTCCATACTATCGTAATGCGAAAATTAATGCCGTTCAGACATTTGCCGACAATATCGAGACTATGATTTACAATAATGAATCTTTAAGTAGTTTAAATCAATTAGCTCAAGATAATGCCTTATGTATCGCTATTATCGACAATTACGGTAATGTAACACCATATAATGGCATCGGTAGTAGTTGTTATATCGCTAGTGGCTTTGAGGAAAATGGCTTTGATTATGATGAGTTTTATGCAAAAATCGTAAATAGTAGTAATCACGAAGCTAACTACTTTGTCGATTATGGAAGTGAAATGATTGTCTTTGGCCGCCAAATTAATCCGCACTTAGGTAGTTTTACACTTTTAATTAATGCGAAAATTACGCCTGAGAAAGCTGGATTAATCTTAATTCAAAACCAGTTTATTTTACTAACAATTATCGTTTTAATATTAGCGACAATTGCCTCACTCATTATTGCCAAAAACATGTCAAAACCATTTATCGACATGACAACGAGTGCGAGAAAACTTGCGGCTGGGAATTTTAATGTTTCATTTGACGTTAGTGATAAGCAATATAATGAGTTTACTGACTTAGCTGAAACTTTAAACTATGCAACTGAGAAGTTAAAACGAATGGATCAGTTACGAATGGATTTAATTGCGAACGTTTCGCATGATATAAAAACACCGCTAACGATGATTTTAGCCTATTCAGAGATGATTAATGATTTCTCTAAAGACAATCCTGAACTTTTAAAAGAACACTTAGAAGTCATTCAAAGTGAAGCTAAGTACTTAGATTTACTCGTTGATGATATTTTAGAGTTATCAATTGCAGAATCAGGCAACATGAATTTAAATATGAGTATTTTCAGTATTAATCAATTATTACTAAAAGCTAAAGATCATTTTAAAGTAGACATTAATATTCATGTCGAAGCTTTAAAAGATTATTGGGTTCAAGCGGATGAGCTACGCATCCAACAAGTTTTATACAACTTCATTAAAAATGCGATTAACCATGCGGACGCGACGACAATTATTTTAAGAGTCAAGAAGGAGCACGATTTAATTAAAGTGAGTGTTATCGATAATGGTATTGGCATTAAAGAAGAAGAGTTGTCGACGATTTGGGATCGCTACTTTAAGATCGATAAAAACTTTACACGTGATTTTCATTCGAGTGGTTTAGGATTATCAATTTCTAAAGGAATCATTAACTCACATAATCAAGAAGTTGGTGTGATTAGTAAGTATAAATCAGGAAGCGAATTTTACTTCTATTTACAACATAAAAAAGATTAAGGATGATATTGTGAAAGATAATATGTATTTCAAACTATTTAAATCAACATTTATATTAAGTGCCTTCACGTTTGGTGGAGGCTTTGTGATTATTCCCTTAATGAAAAAGAAATTTGTCAAACAACTAAATTGGATTGATGAAAAAGAAATGTTAGATTTAGTCTCAATCGCACAATCATCACCAGGCGCGCTAACTGTAAATACTTCTATCATTGTCGGCTATAAGGTTAAAGGAATTAAAGGGGCATTCGTTGCGACAATTGGAAGTATACTGCCACCGATTTTTATTATTTCAGTTATCGCAATGTTTTATGAAGCATTTATTCAAAATCCAATTGCGATTAAAGCACTTGGAGCTATGAGTATTGGGATAGCCGCAATCTTAATTGATGTAGTTTATGATTTAGCGAAAGATGTCATTAAAGATTTTAAATTATATTCGATTTTAATAATTACACTCGTCATTATTATGTCACTATACAATGTAAAGATCATCATTATTATTTTATTTGGTGGGTTAGTTGGTCTATTTTACTTTACTAAAATCTATCGGATTAAGTTGGAGGTGAATAAAAATGATTGAGTTAATTAAACTATTTTTCGCATTTTTTCAAATTGGTCTATTTACGATCGGTGGGGGTGTCGCTTCACTTCCTTTAATTGAGACAATAATCGTTAATGAACATAATTGGCTATCATATGCCGAGTTCTCACATTTAGTCGTTATTTCGGAAATGACACCTGGTCCAATTGCCGTTAATGCGAGCACGTTTGTCGGAAACTTAAGGTTTGGCTTTATTGGCGGGATAGTTGCGACATTAGGAGTAGTCCTTCCAAGTTTTATAATTGTAATAATCTTAGCGAAAATATACTTTAAGTATCGAAACTTAACTTCAGTTAATGCAGTTTTGAATGGACTACGTCCAACGATAGTCGGCTTAATTGCCTTTGCGACTTTTAAAATAACGATTAGTGCACTATTTGATACCCAAATTATTAGTTTTCGGCAGTTTGATATTGATGTAATAAAAATTGCACTTTTAGTTTTATACATTTATTTACTAAGGAAATATAAACTTAATCCGATATTAATTATTGTCTTAAGTGGAATTTTAGGTTTAATCGTTTTATAGGAGGACTTATGCAAAAATTTGAAAAGTATATGAGTATTATTGATCGTAAGAAGCAAGCACATAAATATTTAGGTGAAATTGTAACGATTGGAATTGATCGGCCAATTGGAACCCCACATCCAAAGCATAACCATATTCTTTATCCGATTAATTATGGATTTATTCCAAATGTATTAGGTGGTGATAATGAGGAGCTAGATGTTTACTTACTTGGGGTTGATGAGATTGTGAGTGAATATGAAGTTAGAATTATTGCGATAGTTCACCGACATAATGATGAGGAAGATAAGTTAGTAGCGGCACCAGCTAATATGATGTTTACGCGAGAAGAGATTATTAATCAAATTAATTTTCAAGAACAGTTCTACAATACGCATATTGAATTAATTGATGATTTTAAGTTTAGTAATGTTAAAAATATAACTGATGGCTTTAGTCATGATATTAAATACAGTGCTGATTTTAATGATCAAAAAGTCTTTGTCAAAGAATGTTCTACTAAATCAGTCTATCATCATTTATTCTTGGCTAATGTCTTAAGTGAGTTAGCGAATAAAAACTTCTCTATGCCTAAATTATTAAATGTCGATTATACTGAAAAGAGAATACGAAGTACGTATGAGTATATTGATGGCGAGATGTTAGAGTCTGTGATTAATAATTATAGCTTAAGCGATCAATATGAATTAGGCTATAAAGCGGGAGTAATGCTGAGAGATATACATAGTGTTAAGTCGACTAATATGTTAGAAAGAAAATCGTTTAAAGAAGTTTATGGAAGTAAGATTGAGCGGACTATACAAAAATATAAAGAAAGTGATTTAAGTAATGATAAGATTGATTGTTTAATCGAATATATTGTCGAAAATAAACATTTAATAAATGATCAACCAATGACTTTTCAGCACGGTGATTATCATATTAGTAATATGATAATTAAAGATAATGATTTATATATTATAGATTTTGACCGTTATGATATATTAGATCCTTGGGAAGAGTTTAATCGAATAGTCTTTAGTGCATCGATATCTGAGTCATTTGCGAAAGGGCAAATTGATGGCTACTTTAATGACGATGTACCCGCAAGCTTTTGGCCACTATTAAAGTTATACATTAGTCTTAATGTCATAGCGTCGCAAAGTTGGGCGATTAATAATGATAGTGTCGAGTTTATGCATCGACAGCTTTTAGACACTTTTAAATGGTATGATAATTATACAAAAATGATTCCAAGTTTTTATACGAATAAAGAAAAAGAATAAAGTTTATTATAGTTATAGTCCAATCAATTATTTCAGGCTAAAGCATTGACTATTGACGCTAAAAGTGGTAATA
>CAYWKT010000001.1:12066-45534 GCA_964458985.1 uncultured Erysipelothrix sp. | reverse complement strand
ACATCATCGTTTGTAATCACTATAAGTTTACTTACTTTCGCTAGATAATATCTTTCGACGCCTTCGTAAGTTTATACCACCTAATATTCCAATCTTATATACCTTAGCTCCATAGTAACTTAATAAGATTAAGACTGCAACATTTAAAGTAATTCCTAATAGAATTTCATAGACACTAACTTTAAGCAGTAACAGTCGCATCGGCATGAACAACATCGAAAAAATTGGAGTTAATGAAAATATTTGACCAATTCCATCACTTAGTTTTAAAGGTGAGTTTAAGGCAAGCGCAATGTAGTAGATAATTAAAAGAATTATGTAGACTGGTGCTTGTATCAAGCTTGATTCTTCAATTGAATTTATAAAACTGGATAGGCAAACCATTATCATTTGAATTATTATCATTCCTAAAAGTAAGTAGACTAGTGATACAAGAAGTATTGATATCAAATTTGAATCAATATCTAACGCAACTATAAAATCTTTAAACGTTAATGCATCTGCCTCAATTAGACTATATTTTGAAAGTAGTTTGAGCAACCCTGCTCCTTCATCATAAAAATTACGTAATAGAATAACTAAGCAAATTTCAAATACAACACTGCCTAATTGAATAATTACCGTAAGCCAACTTGTAATCATCTTTGAGAAGAAGTGAGTACTAGTATCGACTGAAGTTAATATTAACTCTAACACTCGAGATGTCTTCTCATAAACAACTTCATTTGCGATCATCGTACAAAATGATAACATTGCAAAGTAAATACCAGTTACCATAAACATACTTATATTGATCTTATCACGTCCGACTACCATTTCCGTCGTCGTACGTTCTACTATTTCCGGGGAAATATTATTAATTACTTCATTAATAGACTCATCACTTAAACTATTTAACCATAAGTTAGAAATATTACTATTAAGTTCAGATTGTAGTTGAACACTCGCTAGTGTATCCAAACTGTACATACTTTCGATAATCCATTTATCTTCATACAATATATTAATTTTATCTTTATTGTAACCTTCCTTATACTGAAATAGTTCGCTATCTTCATTAGCATATTTAAAATAATCAGCTATCGACTCTGAATAATACACTTCAGTTTTACTATTATTTCCTTCAAAAAGATAATCGATTACTTTATCACCAAAACTTACTGTAACTAATATTACTAATATGATTATATGCATTATAATCGTTATCTTGTTTTTAAATCGTCTAGAAAGTGAGAAGTTTACTATTGTCTTCATACTAGTTCATACTCCTTTACAATTGTTTCAATCGAAGGACGACTTATTGAAATGTTCTCAATATTCTCTTTTTCAATTATCTCTTTAAATAAAGCAGTCGCATCATCTTTGTTAGATAACTCAAACTTTATATTTCTATTATCAGTTTTTAACGAGATTATTCTCTCATCTAGTTCATATAACTTACCTACTTCTTTGGAAAGTGTAATATACATTGAAGTAGAAAGATTAATTAGATCTTCTACACTACCCTCAAACATTACATCTCCGGACTTTAGTATTATTAAGTCATCACAAAATTCTTCTATATGTTCAAACTGATGTGAGGACATTAAGATATATTTGTTTTCTTTCTTTAGTTTATAAATTAACTCTTTTAATAGTGATACATTCACAACGTCTAAACCTGATAATGGCTCATCTAAAATTATTACTTGCGGATCATGAATGAGTGCACAAATAATTTGTACTTTCTGTTGATTACCTTTAGATAGCTTAGATATTTGATTAAATTTATATTTAGAAATTTTCAAAAAGTTAAGATAATAGTCTAAGCGCTCTTCTATTTCAGTATCTGACATGTTTTTTAATCTACCGAGTAACATGACTTGATCTATTACTTTTAAATCTTTGTATAGACTTCGCTCCTCTGGAAGATATCCGAGTAATTTATTTGGATATGCAGATAGTGGTTTGTTTTTAAAGGTTACTGTTCCACTATCAGCATTCAATAGTCCAAGAAGTACTCTAAATAGTGTCGTTTTGCCACTACCATTTATTCCAATAATACCGATTGTACTGCCCGCACTTAAATTAAGGGAGAGGTTTTCGACTCCTTTTACATTTTTATAATATTTAACTATACTTTCTATTTTTAACATCGTATCACCAATAAATTATTAGTAATAAATTTCATTTAACCTAATAAAAAAAGTTAAGGTTTTTTTACTTTTACCTTAACTCTCTTCTTTTACTTCATCTAATATCGATTTTTGAATTAATACTTCTTTTCGAATTATTGTACTTGCGGCACCATAGTAGATTGCATATATTGACCTTGTCTCGATGATTCGGTTAATCTTAGTTTTCTCTAAAAGTTCGTAATCAAACATCTGTGGTCTTTTTAGCTTAACTTCAACTCGAAATGGTGTTGAGTCTATTTCTTCAATATTATCAATTCCACCAATTATTTCTAAAAACTCTTCAACTAAATTATTTATTTCAAACTTGTTTATTAAACCTACTGCGAAATATCGATAGTATAGTCTAGTTAAGAAGAAGTATAAAATAAATACGCCTACTCCAATAACGATAATACTACTAATCGTACTTATTAGTTCATAGTTTTTGTAGAAATTAAATAACTCGATTCCATTACCTAATGCAAAGTGATTAATATTAGTTATTAAGTTACTTCCTAAAAATAGTTTTAATCCTTCTAGTATTCCAAATAGAATACTCGTTGCAATTAAGTGAATGACATATAGAAGTGGTGCCACTACGACTAGAAATACTTCCATCGTTAATAATTGATCAGATAAAACGATAAAGGTTAATAATACAATAATGAAGCTAATAGTACTATTTCTTTCTTTCTTATTAGTATATAAACTAAACATTCCGATGATCATTCCCGGAATCGCAAATAAGTTTAAAATATAATAAGGAGTTATATATCTACCAAATCCTGTTTGAAAGATTCCTTCTGCATATTGTGCCTGCCATATTGAGACATCTCCGACAAACGTTTCTCCCATCGTATTCATCCATGATCCACCAACATTTGAGAACCATAATGTTTCACGTGATATGGCTGATAAATCAAATAGTGATAATACTCTATCTAAGAAACCATAGACTATTGTCGTAACTGGGTTACTAATGTCACTTCCAATCCAATTAAGAATATCAAAAAGTGTTTTAATAACTATTGGCCAAACGATCGTTAAGATTAGACCAGTAATTATTGTAAATATAATCGTTAATATTAAACTTAATACGTCTCGATCAATGAACTTAAGAAAAGCATACTTAGTTCTTGTTCTAGTCATACGATATGATTTATTAACTATATATCCTGATAATACGGCACCGACAATCCCTACTCGATATGGCTTTAATAAGATTGTGGCTGTTTCGATCTTTAAACCAAATAAATCAGTAAAGGCTACCGCTGGCATTCCTCTTTTATATATTACCATCGTAGTCGTTAATAGTAATATGTAAGAAGTTAAGAATAATAATGTGACTCTTGCACTACTATTTTTCTTAGACAAAATTTTTATCATAATAAATGCTGGTATGTACTGAATTACAAATGTACTAAAGTACTGGAATATTTGCATTAATGTTATTAACCATTGAAAATTAATTCCTATATAGGGTCTTACTAATTCACTTAATACTGTAGTGCTTAATCCCTTAAGAAAAAACGCTATTAGCATAATAATTAGCGGATATCTGACTGTTTCAAATTCATACTTGAATTTACGCATACACTACACCTCTTAAATATGATACCATTAAAGGGTACTACTATCAATAAAGGAGGTATATTTTGAAACTAGTTCATGCAGTAAATCAAAAAGAAATTTTCGCAGTTATAAATATAAGAAAAACCGTTTTTATGATTGAACAAAACGTCGATGTAATAGAAGAGTTAGATGATAAAGATTATGAAGCCTTACACTACTTAGTTAGTGATAATGATGTAATGGTCGCAACAGCACGTGTGTATTTTGAAAATGATACAGCAGTAATTGGGCGTGTTGCGGTATTAGAAGAGTATCGAAAAAAAGGCTATGCCAGTTTCGTCATTAAAGAAATTATAAAAGTAATAAAAAATACAGATTGTAAAGTTATCCACATTGGTGCACAAACACAAGCTTTAGGTTTTTATGAAAAATTAGGCTTTAAAGTAAGTGGTGGCGCATACTTGGATGCAAATATTGAGCATTATCCAATGGAGATTATTCTATGAAACTTTCACCACAATACGTTAAAAATAAATTTAATGTTGACTGGGTACTAGCTCTAATTTTTGCTTTGTACTTTGTAGTAAGTATTACTTCAATTTACTTAGCTTCACCACTTGTCGTATCTGGACTTGATACTTTAGTTCAAAAGCAAATACTTTGGTATGTAACAGGATTTATAATTGTTGCGATTCTCATATATTTAGACCCGGACATTATGTATAGTCTATTAAAATATGCGTATTGGTTATTTATGTTCTTACTATCGTTATTAATTATCGGTAAAAAATTACCTGTACCTTTTGTACATGAGATTAACGGAGCATATGCTTGGTTTAGATTTCCTGGTATCGGAACTTTTCAACCTAGTGAGTTTATGAAGATCATCTTAATATTGATGGTCGCTGATGTCATTAGTAAACATAACTCTGAAAAGATTGAATCTTCATACTCAGAGGATATTCAACTATTTATTAAAGTGTTAAAAGTTGCCCTTCCACCATTAATTTTAATTGTCTTACAACCTGATACAGGAATACCATTAATTATTATAATGAGTATTATAGCGATGGTAAGTGTAAGTGGAATTAAAAATGCTTGGATTTTAGTCGGTGGAGGTGTCGTGATTGGCGTATTCGCTATATTTTTGTTCATATTCTTTACTAATCAGCAACTTTTACTAAGTATATTTAGTGATAGTTATCGATTAAGTAGATTTTATGGATGGCTAGAAACTGAAAAGTACGTTGCAACTTGGGGTGGTCAACTATATCAAGGACTACTCGTTATAGGATCAGCTGGACTTTTAGGTCATCCTTTAGGTGAAGCAATTATTTACTTTCCTGAGCCTCAGAATGACTTCATATTCGCAGTCATTGGTCAAAACTTTGGACTCATAGGAACTATCGGAGTCGTACTATTAAGTTTAATTTTAGATATAAAACTATTATCAATTGCCTATCACAATGACAATCAAAGAAATAAAATTATAGTCATGGGAGTGCTCGGTATGCTTCTATTCCAACAAGTAGAAAATATGGGAATGATAACTGGTCTGTTACCAATCACTGGTATAACCTTACCCTTTATCTCCTATGGTGGATCGTCCTTATGGTCATATATGATTCCTGTTGCCATCATCTTTAAAATGGCAAGTGACAATATTCAGAAGAATGGATCATTTCTAAAAAGAAACGGTTAATCAATAATTAAAGTGTTACTCATTTGAGTAGCACTTTTTATATAAAAACCCCTCTATCAATTTGATAAAGGGGTTTGTTTTGTTTAAAATAGCGATCTTATTCGATGAATATAAGTCAGTTTATCGTGATAGCGAGCAAAATTAACTTTCTTATCTTTTGATAAACGTGAAACAACTTTAAATGCATCATCAATTTCAACACTTAAATGGTCATAACATAAAATAGCTTGTTTGAAACTAGGGCTCTCTAACTCAATAATTGAATCAGGTCCTAATACTAATGGTACTTGTAAAGATTGAAATAAGCGATGATGTATTCCGGTAATTTCCGCAACTTGGAGTAATTCTAGCTCATCTGAAATAACCGCCGCTTTTAGTGATCGATTATATCCAGTCGATCCCGGTTGAGTTGAAATACAAAGACCAGTTCCTCTAAATGTTTCTAAATGGACTTCATTAATAAATACTTCTAAAATTTGTGTTTTTAAAATATTTTCAATTCTCGCCTCATTTAAAGCATAATATACATCTGTAGACTTATCGTCATTTTCAATCTCAACTTCTAGAAGACGTTTAGTACTAACTTTTGGTTGTTTGTTTACGATACATTCAATTAAATAATCTACTTCTTCAATTCTAAAGTCGGCAAAGAAGCCTAATGTACCTGTATGAATACCAACCATTAAAATATCACTAATATTATCAATATATCTGTGGGCAGCAACTAAAAATGTTCCATCACCACCGACAATAATAATTAACTTTGGATTAACTTCATCACGAGTAAATCCCGCAGCTAATAGTGCAGTATTAATATATTCGCTCGTATCTTTAGATAGTTGATCATCACGATTAACGATTGTATATTTCATTTTCTACCTCCTAGATTTCAAAACGACCTTCCATTGCCTTAATAATTGTCAGATCATCCGCGTAATCTAGATGTCCTCCAACTGGAAGTCCATGGGCTATCCTACTCACTTTGATTTCTTTATTTTCACTACTAATTAACTTAGATAAATAAAGTGATGTCGTATCACCTTCAACAGTTAAGTTAGTAGCAATGACGACTTCTTTTAACTTTTCGTCACATAATCTTCTTTTTAAACTTTCAATATTTAAATCATCTGGAAGTATCCCTTTTGAAGGTGATATTAAACCACCTAATACGTGATACAAACCAGAATAATTATTAGTTTTTTCCATCGCCATCGTATCTGTCGTATTAGCGACAATACAAATAATCGATTGATCTCTTAAATCATCACTACATATTGAACAAACTTCAAACTCAGACAAGTTTCCACAAACTTTACAGTTTGTAATCTTACTTTTTATTTCTGATATTGCGAGTGCCATATCCAAAACACTATCCTCGTCCATAGTAATAATTTTTAATGCGAATCGTTCTGCGGTTTTTTGACCGACACCTGGTAGTACTTTTAAACTTTCAATTAACTTTTCTAAAGGTTTAGGATAAATCATTAAATCACTCCTCTATGATAAATCCACCTTCACCAAATAGATTAGTCGCTTTATCTTCCAATGTTTCAATCTTAACTACTTCTTTCTCATTTTTGATAATTTTAACTTCAACCTTACTTGGTAAAGTGTTATTTGCCATTCTTACTCTAAAGTCATTAATTAACTTAGGAGTATTTTCATGAGTTATTGCGAATATTCTTAACTCTTGATTAATTCGTTTCAAAATAAATTCTGATAATAGTGCTTGGTTTTCAAGGCTATTAATATTGTTTGCGAACATATTGTTATCAACACTAATTAAAGCGTAATTATCTCCTACTGCAATTAGCTTTGAATCTTTTAATTGAGCTACATATTTTGCGAACTTAACATCTCCACCATGAGATTGAAGAGTTGGCCAACTACTTTCAATTTCAATTCGTTTATCTTTATTCGCATGAGTTAATAAAGATAATAGTAGTTCAGTATCAATCTTAATTTCATCATTAATCGTAACTGGTTTTACTTCAATTGGCTCTTTTTCTTCCTCAACTACTTTTTCTTCTTCTACTTTAACTACATTCGGTTTTTCTTCTACGACAATCTTTTCAATTAATGGTTCAACTTCTTTCACAGTCTCGACATTAATTTCCTCTTTAATAGTTTCAGTTTTTACTTCATTTATAATTGGTTTTTGTTCTGTTTTAGCTTGTACTCGCTCATTCTGGTGACTATCGGTGTTGACGTTGTTAGTTATACTTAGATTACTGAGAGAAATTATATTAATAATCTTAATTAAGCCTAACTCTAAGTATGCATGTAAATCAGAAATACTCTTCTTAGCGGAATCAATCTCCATAAGAATATCAATCATTTCTAATAACTGACTCGTAGAAACAACGTCTAGTATGCTTTTAACTTCTGTTTCACTTAAATTCACTAATAGATCAGCCGTTGGTGCAAAACCATAAATTACTGATTCTTTTAACATATTGATTAAATCAATATTTAAACGCTCTAAGTTATTTCCTTGGTCTGATATTTCATTCAGCATATTTAATGTGCTTTCCATATCTTTTTCTAACATCAAGTTAATTAACTGAAGTTTTTCCTCTTTAGTTACAATTCCATATATACGACGAATATCGTCTACTTTTAACTCATTACCTGAATATGCGATACTTTGTTCTAAAATACTTAAACTTTCTCTAACTCCACCATCAGCTAAAGTACTGATTAGTTTAATTGCATCATCTTCATATGTAATGTTCTCTTGTTTTAAAATACTAACTATATTATTAAAAATATCTTCTTCTTTTACTCTCGTGAAATCATATCGTTGACATCTTGAAATAATTGTCGGAATAATTTTATGTGGCTCAGTAGTCGCTAATATAAAGACTATATGTGCTGGAGGCTCCTCTAATGTTTTTAGTAGTGCATTAAATGCTCCTAATGATAACATATGAACCTCATCAATTATATATACTTTATATTTACCATTTAATGGTGCGTACTTAACCTTTTCAATTAAGCTTCTAATTTCTTCAACGCCGTTATTACTTGCGGCGTCAATCTCAATAATATCAGGATGACTTCCGTTTTTAGTAGAAATACAGTTATGACACTTGTCACAAATTATTTCTGTATCACTTTCACAGTTAATTGCCTTCGCAAATAATTTAGCGATACTTGTCTTACCATTACCACTTGGCCCACTAAACAAATATGCATGAGCTAATCGATTTTGCGCTAAAGCGTTCGTCAAAGTAGTTACGATATGTTTTTGTCCGGCAACTTCATTAAACGTTGATGGACGATATTTTCTATATAACGCGGTATATGACATATGTATTCCTCCCTTATTTATTATACTAAATACTTATCTATTGGCAATTAATAAAGATTTTGTTTATATCACTACCTAATTTAGTATACATCTCTTTAATATTTATATTTTCTTTGTTTTCTATCTTATTTTTAACTTCTTTTACAAATTCACGAATAAGTACCATAACATGGTATAAATTCTCTTCATATACGATTGAAACACTCTTTTGATTAACTAAGTTAGTGGCAACGATAGTATAAAGATCACTCTCTATATTCTCACAACCATCTGCCTGACTAATTATTGCAACACTTTCTTTAAACCATCCTGGTGAAAACAATAGATTTTTAATGAAGTTAATAAAATTATTGAACTTTAAAACTAAATCATCATCTTGCATCATAAACAGCATTGAGAACAGTACGTGCCAATCAAAATCGATGTTCATAGCCCATAGACAATATTGTCCAAAAATACTTTTAAATTCATCGCCATTACTAATTTCTTCTTCAATATCTATCTTAACTGTAAAGTCCATATCAGTTTTTGATAGTAAGTCTAGTTTTTCAAAATACTCTAACATTACAATTTGGGGTGAGTCTGATCTGACAAACTCCTCTAAATATAAGTAGTGACTTAATAAAGCACTAATTTTCTTAATGTCGATATCAATCTCTGCAGTTTCTTTTAATTTGAATGCAAATAGATTATTAATCTCTTTTCCTAAAAATGCTTTAAAGTTTGTACCATCCATTCCGATACTATCATTACCTTTATGAGTCATTTCAGTATAAATTTGCGTTAATTGAGCATCAATTGTATCTAAGTTATTTTTTACAGCAGTCAGCATTTCTTTTAAGAAACTATCGAACATTAAGTAGTTATTGTTCTTATAAATGACTTCGTGTTCAATTCCAGACCAAAATGTATTAATAAGTGATTTAATTTGAAGTTCAAAGTTAACTCTCTCATTATTATATAAGTAATATCCATCAATTCTAAATATATCATAGCCATTACTTTGCTTTTGAGGCTGCGGACAGTTTAAATTTAAATATAAGTTAGGGTTTTCTTTAGATTGAAGAAACTCATCATCACTCTCAATAAATGCATGTTTGATCTGGTTAAATAGTTTAACCTCATCTTCTTTAAAGCGACATTCTAATGTAACCCCGATAATATCTGATAAGTTATTAATAATATCACTCGCTTGATCGTATTCTAAGTAGTATTTACGTTTAATAATTTTACTTCTTAGACTATTTTCATTTTTAACCCGCGAAGCACTACCAATGTAGTTCTCATTTGATTCGACTATACTTATTAAAAAATCATTAACAATACGTTCAACTCTTGCATACTCATCGATATTTTGATTAAAAAGTGTAACCGTTTGATCGACTATTTCAAATATCTTCAATGTTATATCTTCCTCTCATGTCACTTGTAAAGAAGTTTTCACTAACTTCAATATCTTTATGCATTTGAGTAATTAACTCTTCAACACTATCAAATTTTAACTCTTCCCTTATTTTCTTAATGAAATGAAATTTAACTGCTTTATCATATGCATTATCATCATAATCATGTAGGAATGCTTCAATTGAGACATCCTTCATCGTATTAATCGTTGGATTATGTCCAACATTAATAGTTGCAATGTAATTTTTATTATCTAATGTTACATAACCTATGTATATTCCTAGCGCTGGCAGTACTTTAGATTTTGAATAACTTAAATTAACTGTTGGAAAGCCAATAGTACGCCCTTTTTTACGCCCGTGTTTAACATAACCATTAATAAAATAAGGATATCCTAGCAATTTTTCAGATAACTCTAAATCTCCAGCCATAACACTTTCTTTTATTCGACTTGAACTGACACGTTCACTTTCAATGTTGTAGTCATTAATAACTGTCAGTCCTAAACCTTCTATTAACTTAAGTGTCGCAACTGATCCACTTCCACGATATCCATACTTAAAATCTTCACCACATACTAAATGAATAATTTTTAATTTTTTAATTACTTTTTCATAAAACTCATCTGGAGTTAGTGATGATAAATTTCTTGAGAATTTTAAGATTATAAACTGATCAATACCTAACTCACGTGCGATTTCAACTCTCTCACTAACACTCGTTAATAGTACTTCATCAGAATTAGATAAGACTGATGCTGGCGATGGAGAAAATGTAATCATTGACGATTTAACTCCTTGAGACTTAGCTTCCTTAATCGCTTCACTAATTAGTTGTTTATGCCCGTTGTGTAGACCATCAAAAAAACCAATTGCACTAACACTCATCATTATTTCGTTTTCTAAGTGACTATTTAAATCAAAATGTATTATTCTCATTACCATAACCCTCTTTTACACTTAAATGTATCTTTATCTTCACGTTCATAAAACGCTAGACTTTTATTATTAATTGTAATTAAGACTAAATCTTCATCTGTATCTAGTTTAATTCTTCTCCCATTAAAAATATCACTTGAATCATCATATTCTATCTTGTGATATTTGCTTAACGCAGTTTCTGGGTCAATAAATTTAATATTACGCTCCCTTATATCATCGACACTATTAGCATCATCTAAATGATACTCGCCAACTCTTGTTCTAACTAATGATGACATAATCGCTAAATTATCTAATTTAATTCCAATATCACGAATAAGTGATCGAATGTATGTTCCTGAGGAACTTACTACTCTTACTTTTATCGTTGGACTAAATTGAATTAATTCAATTTCATAAATTTCAATTGGACGTGGTTCTAACTCAATAGTTTCATTATTACGAGCTAGTTCATATAATTTTCTACCATCAACTTTAATTGCGGAATACATTGGTGGAATTTGTTCTGACTTCCCTAAGAAACTATTTAGAACATTTACTAAGTCTTCTTCAGTAAATGGATTAACTTCTTCTTTAGCTGTGATTTCGCCCCATATATCTAAAGTATCACTCATTTCACCACAAACCATTTCAAAAATGTATTCTTTATCATCATGTTGTAAATAATTAACTAGTTTAGTTGCCTTATTTACTGCAATAACCATTAAACCAGTCGCATTAGGGTCTAATGTACCCGTATGTCCTACACGCTTCATTCGTAAAGATCGACGGACTATGTTTACTAAGTCATGTGATGTCATTTCTTTTTCTTTATTTATTAATATTATATTATCCATATTATTCACCATTTTCATTTATTCTTTTTTCTTTTAGAAAATTCTTTAGAATCTCACTACAATCATCTTCTAATACTTTAGTCGTTACTATCATTTGATGATTATGATTATTTTCAAAAATATGCTTACTTGATACAACTGCGCCTGATTTATTATCTAGTGCACCAATAACTACTCTCGATAATCTTGTATGCACAATCGCTCCCGCACACATCGTACATGGCTCAAGTGTTACATACAATGTACACTCATCTAATCGCCAATTGTTTAAATACTCTGATGCCTCATTGATTGCGAGTATTTCTGCATGTGCAGTAGCATTATTTAATGTTTCTTTTAAGTTATGAGTTCTTGCAATAATTTCATTATTTTTAACAATAACACATCCAACTGGAATTTCATTCATACTAATAGCCTTAACTGCCTCTTTTAGTGCTTCATTCATGAAATATTCGTCTTTATTTTGCATTAACTCACCTCTTTACGCCAATATATTGTAGCATATTAATCATACTTTTAAGGACTTGAACGTCTTAAATCCATAGTATTGTATATGTTTAAACTTAAGTTCAAGTAGTTACTAAAACATAGTAAAAGGTTAAGAATAATCTAATCCTTAACCTTTTTAGACAAAATAAAAGGCACACACAAATAGGGATCGAGTAAGGCTGCTTCCTTCCGGACCTGACCTGGTTACAATATATCTGTTGTGCCATAGTTATTATATAATTTTTTATGAAAAAAATCAAATCATTTTACTGTTTCACGTGAAACATCATTTATTCATTAATACTAGAAAATGATTGTAATGTAGCCCCTATTATTAGACCTACTCCTATTCCAAAAGTAAGTTTATCAAATACTATCCCAAATACTACACCTAGTAAAAGACCGAAACAAATTCCATATGATTTAAAGCTATTTTTAGATTTCATTTATTAGATTGTTACACGTGTAACATTATTTAGGACGAATTACTTCCTGATTACCCATAAATGGTCTTAAAGCTTTAGGGATATTAACTGAACCATCTTCATTAACATTGTTTTCGAAGAATGCAATTAACATTCTTGGTGGTGCTACTACTGTGTTGTTTAGTGTATGTGGGTAATATGTTCCATCTTCGCCACCAACTCTAATTTTTAAACGACGAGCTTGAGCTTCACCTAAGTTAGAAGCACTACAAACTTCAAAATACTTACCTTGACGTGGTGACCATGCTTCGACATCGACACTCTTAACTTTAAGATCCGCTAAATCTCCACTACAGCATTCAATTACTTGAACTGGGATATCTAAACTTAAGAATAACTCTACTGAGTATTTGTATAACTTATCAAACCATTCAGCACTTTCTTCTGGTTCACATAAGACTACCATCTCTTGTTTTTCAAATTGGTGAACTCGATAGACTCCACGTTCTTCAATACCATGAGCTCCTACTTCTTTTCTAAAGCAAGGAGAGAAACTAGTAAGTGTTTGAGGTAATGTTGGTTTTTCAATAATAGAGTCCATGTATCTTCCTATTGTTGAATGCTCACTTGTACCGATTAAGTATAAGTCTTCACCTTCAATTTTATACATCATATTATCCATTTCTTCAAAACTCATTACTCCACTCACTACTTCTTCACGAATCATAAACGGTGGAATACAGTAAGTAAATCCTTTTGCAATCATAAACTCACGTGCATATGAAATCATAGCTGACTGTAATCTTGCGACATCTCCTAATAAGTAGTAGAAACCAGAACCACTTGTTTTTCTAGCACTTTCTAAGTCTAATCCACCTAAGTTTGTCATAATATCTGCGTGATATGGTACTTCAAATCCTTTATCAATGATTTCGCCGTGTTTTTCGATAACTACGTTTTCAGTATCGTCTTTACCGATTGGTACAGTTGGGTCCATAATATTAGGAATCGTGAACATAATCTCTTTAAAGCGTGCTTGTTTAGCCTCTAGTCCTTCTTCAATCTCAATTAAACGATCACCGATATCTTTAACTGCTTGTTTAGCTGCTTCAGCTTCTTCTTTTAATCCTTGTCCAATTAATTTTCCAATTTCTTTACTTTGACTATTTCTTTTTGATCTTAATTGATCTCCTTCAGTTTGAATTGAACGTAGTTCTTCATCTAATGCTACTACTTCATCTACAAGCGGTACGCGATCTTCTTGAAATTTCTTACGCATGTTTTCTCTTACTATTTCTGGATTTTCTCTAATAAATCTAATATCTAACATATTATCTCTCCTTCTCAATAAAAAAAGATATCGTCAGGGACGATATCTCGTGTTGCCACCCTAATTTGTTGTTTCACGTGAAACAACCTCAAAGTTATAACGTAACTAACGGGCAGTGCCTTGCAAGAAAATAGATTTCCTTAATTTTAATTAATAGTTCTCACCAATCACTATCTCTCTTAAAATTAATTATTAAGTACTTGTTTTTCTTATTGCTTATAGTGAGATTATACTATATACACTAACTTATATCAATTTTAGCAAATAAAAAGTTTAGAATAATAAATATCCTAAACTTTATACATTATTCTGTTATTTCTACTACTTCAGCTTCGATTACACTATCTTCGTCATCTTCAGTATCTTCAATTATCGCAACTGCGGAAACTTTACTTCCTTCGTTTAAGTTAATTAACTTAACACCTTGCGTATTTCGACTATAAGTACCTACTTGATCTAATCCGATTCTAATAATAATACCATCATCTGAAATAATCATTATATCTTCATTACCATTAACTGCTCTTAGTGCAATCAACTCTCCATTACGTTCATTTAATTGGATTGATCTAACACCTTTACCGGCACGTTTAGTTAAACGATAAGTATCTAGTGGTGTTTTCTTACCATATCCATTTTCTGTGATTGATAATATGAATTCTCCACCTTTATCTGTAGCAATTCCAATTACATCACTACCATCAGCGTTAAAGCCAATTACTCCAAAGGCGTTTCTTCCCATTGCTCTAACATCGCTCTCTTTAAAGCGTACAGCATTACCATTTGATCCACCAATAATAATTTCGTCATCACCAGTCGTTTGGCGTACTCCAACTAATTCATCATCATCTTTTAATGCAATCGCGATCTTACCAGTTTGTCTGATTGATTCAAATTCTTCAACTTCAACACGTTTAACAAGCCCACTCTTCGTTGCAAAGACGAAATATTTGTAATCTTCATCATTAGTAGCGAAAATAGCACTCACTACTTCATTATCTTCGATGTTAATTAAGTTTACAATCGGAATTCCTTTTGATGTACGACTAGATGCAGGTACTTGATATCCTCTTATACGGTAAACTTTACCTTTATTCGTGAATATCATTAAATCATCATGGGTCGACATTTTAACAATTGAGTCAATTGCATCATCGTCGTTCATTGCCATACCCTTAATTCCACGGCCACCACGACTTTGAGTACGGTAAGTATCTTCATTTACGCGTTTAATGTAGCCATTTGTCGTTAGTGTGACGAAAATATCTTCAACAGGAATTAAATCTTCATCTTCTAGTCCAATTTCTGCATTTGAAATTTCACTTCGACGATCATCACCAAATTTTTCTTTAATACTCATTAAATCATCTTTAATAATCGTATCAATTCGGTGTTGATTAGCTAAGATATCTTTTAAATCAGCGATTAAAATAATTAATTCATTATATTCACTGTCAATACGATCTCTTTGTAGTCCTGTAAGTCTTCTTAACTGCATTTCTAAGATTGCTTTTGTTTGACGCTCACTTAAATCAAATTTATTAATTAATTTCTCTGATGCATCTTTATCGTCACTAGCATTTCTAATGATTGTAATTATTTCATCAATATTATCTAAAGCAATTTTTAAACCTTCTAAGATATGTGCACGATCTTCAGCTTTGTTTAAATCAAATTGCGTCATTCTTGTCACTACTTCGATTTGGTGATTAATATAATGTACTAAAATTTCTTTTAAATTTAATACTTGCGGCTCGTTATTAACTAGCGCTAGCATATTAACTCCAAATGTTGATTGAAGTGGTGTCATTCTATAAAGTTGATTTAAAATAACATCTTCTTGAATATCACGGCGTAATTCAATGACAATTCTAATACCATTACGGTTTGATTCATCTCTTAAATCAGTAATACCTTCAATTTGTTTATCTCTAACTAATTGGGCTATTCGCTCAATTAATCTTGATTTGTTAACTTGATAAGGTATTTCTGTAACGATCAAACGAACTCTACCATTTTTTGTAGTCTCGCTATTGATTTTAGCGCGCATAATTACCGATCCACGGCCAGTTTCAAAGGCTTTTTTTATACCTGAGCGTCCTAATATGTACCCTCCTGTTGGAAAGTCTGGACCATAAATATATTCTTCCATTAACTCTTTTATTGTAATTTCTGGATTATTCATAACTGCGATTGTCGCATCGATTGTCTCACTTAAGTTATGTGGTGGAATGTTTGTCGCCATACCGACGGCAATACCTGTCGCACCGTTAACTAATAAGTTTGGAATTCTTGCCGGTAAAACTGAAGGTTCTTTTTCTTCACCATCATAGTTATCAACAAAATCGACTGTGTTTTTGTTTAAATCTCTTAACATCTCCATTGATATTTTTGACATACGAGCTTCGGTATAACGCATCGCAGCTGCCCCATCACCATCAATTGATCCAAAGTTACCATGTCCATCAACTAATTCATATCGATATGAGAAGTCTTGTGACATACGAACCATAGATTCATAAATTGCACTATCTCCATGCGGGTGATATTTCCCCATAACATCCCCAACAATACGGGCTGATTTTTTATATGGGCGATCGCTATACATACCTAGATCATTCATCGTATACATAATTCGACGGTGAACTGGCTTCATACCATCACGTACATCTGGTAGTGCACGTGAGACGATTACTGACATTGAGTAATCTAAGAAAGATGTTTTCATTTCTTTTGTTATGTCACGGGTTTCAATCTTCCCATGATTAATAAATTTACTATCTTTATCCATGCAGTACCTCCTAAATATCTAAGTTCTCTACAAATTTTGAGTTTTCAATAATGTAGTTTCTTCTTGGTTCTACATCATCACCCATTAACATATCAAATACTTGATCTGCCGCGATTGCATCTTCAATCGTAACTTGAATTAGAACACGATGATCAGGTGACATAGTCGTCTCCCATAATTGTTCTGGGTTCATCTCTCCAAGACCTTTATATCTTTGAAGATTTACTCTCTCACCCATTTCGCTTCTAATTTCTTCCATTTCTTCATCAGAGTAAGCATATACTTCTCTTCGTCCTTGCGACACTTTATATAGTGGTGGTTGGGCAATGTAAATGTAGCCGCCATCAACTAATGGTTTTAAGAATCTAAAGAAGAATGTTAATAAAAGTGTTCGAATATGCGCACCATCGACGTCGGCATCGGTCATGATGACAATTTTATGGTATCTTAGTTTTTCTAAGTCCATTTCATCACCAACACCTGTACCAAAGGCTGCGATCATCGCTTTAATCTCATTATTATCGAAGATACGATTTAAGTTTGCTTTTTCAACGTTTAATATTTTACCTCGTAGTGGTAAGATTGCTTGAAATTTTGAGTCTCGGCCTTGTTTGGCACTTCCGCCTGCCGAGTCCCCTTCTACGATGAATATTTCTGATTCAGCTGCATCCTTACTTGAGCAGTCCGCTAATTTCCCGGGCAATGCTGAGATTTCAAGTGCACCTTTACGTCTTGTAACTTCACGTGCTTTTGAAGCTGCGATTCTTGCCTTACTAGCAACTTGCGCTTTTTCAACGATTATTTTAGCTTCATCAGGATGTTCTAATAAGAATCTTTGTAAGTTTTCTGAGAAAACTCGTGAAACGATTCCACGAACTTCACTATTACCTAGTTTTGTCTTAGTTTGACCTTCATATTGCGGATTTTGGTGTTTAATTGAGACAATTGCCGTTAATCCTTCACGAATATCTTCACCAACTAAGTTATCTTCATCTTTTTTAATTAAATTATTGTCTTTTGCATATGAGTTAATTACACGGTTTAATGCAAGTCTAAATCCTTCTTCATGCGTTCCACCTTCGCCTGTATTAATGTTATTTGCGAATGAGTAAACAGTTGTTTGATACGTATTGTTATATTGAAGTGCAACTTCAACCATAACATCATCATCTTCACCTTCTGCATAAATTACATGTTCATGGATTGGTTGTTTATTGTTGTTTAAGTAAGAAACGTAGTCTTTAATTCCGCCTTCATTGTAGAAAATAATTTCTTCTTGCTCGATTCGTTTATCATCAAAGACAATTTTAATTCCTTTATTTAAGAATGCCATTTGTTTTAGTCGATTATGAATAATCTCATTACTAAAAATAACACCATCTTTGAATATTTCTTCATCCGCTTTAAAAGTAACTTCAGTTCCTTTTTTATTTGGATCACACTCTTCAATAACTTCTAGTGCTTTCGTTATGTTTCCACCATTTTCAAATTTAACATAATGAACTTTACCATCTCGGTATACTTTTACTTCTAAAAATGTTGATAGTGCATTAACGACTGCGGCTCCAACACCGTGTAGTCCACCTGAAACTTTATAAGCTCCACCACCAAATTTACCTCCGGCATGTAAGACTGTAAAGATCGTCTCAACCGCTGATATTTTAGTTTTCTCATGAACGTCTGTCGGCATCCCACGTCCGTTATCTGAAACAGTTAATGAGTTGTCTTCATTAATAATTACTCTTACTTCATCAGCATAACCTGCTAATGACTCATCAATAGCATTATCGATAATTTCCCATGCTAAATGATGTAGTCCAGTTTCTGATGTACTTCCTATATACATTCCAGGTCTTGTACGAACTGCTTCTAAACCTTCTAAAACCTGTATATCGCCAGCTTCATATACTGGATTTCCACTAATATCTGACATTAAATTCCTCCTCATTTATAATTTTGCTTTTTTCTATTAAAAATTTCTTGACTTGATTATTCTCAAAAATATCATAATCATCTGTCGTTGTAATGATTGTTTGAACATTACTTGGAATACTTCTTAATAAGTTTTTTTGATTTTCAATATCTAACTCAGAAAGTACATCATCTAACAGTAAAACTGGAAGTGATTTACTCATATAGTAAATATATTCAACTAAGACTAGTTTAATTGCGAGCAGAGTAATCCTTATTTGACCCTGGGAGAGGATTTTATCTACTTCGATATTATTACTGTAAATTATGTAATCATCGCGGTGAACGCCCTCTGATGTGACTTTATTAAATAAATCACGTCGTTCATTGTCTTTATACTTAGTTTTAATTTGCTCATAAGTTAAATTTTTCAAATTTGATTTGTATTCAATAGTTATTTTTAAATCATCACTAATTAAATTAGCTAAATACTTAGTGACATGATGATTAATAAATTTAATTAAATACTCTCGATGTTTAATAATATTTACTTGAATCTCACTAATTTGATCAGTAAATATGTCCAATAGCATGTGATCAACATTATCACTTTTCAATAACTTGTTACGCTCTTTTAAGGCATTATTAAATTTTTGAAAATCACTCGTATATGTTTTTGATACTTTTCCGATTTCGACATCAAAAAAAGTACGTCTTACTGATGGTGAGTCAGAAAATAAACGAGTTTCCGTTGGATAAAATAAGACTGTGTTTATTTTACCTAGCATTTCACTCGTTGTTTTTACTACATTGTCGTTAATACTAAAATATTTACCTTTATCAAATATGACACAAACAATTTTTTCACCTTGAGCTTTTTCAACTATTATTCTTGAATACTCTTCATTGTGTTTAATTAAATCAGTATCATCTTTGCTTCGATGTGATCTAATATTTGATATAAAATGAATGGCTTCTAATAAATTAGTTTTACCTTGACCATTTTTTCCAATAAATACGTTTATATTTGGACTTAAATCAACTCTAATATTTTCATAACTACGAAAGTTCGATAGTTGTAAACTCTTAATCATGTTCGATAGTTATTTGCTCATCATCGATAACGATTGTGTCTCCAGGGTATAATTTTTTTCCCCTTCTTCTTTCAATTTCACCGTTCACTAAAATATCAGAATTAGCTAACAAGTATTTGATGTCTCCGCCTGATCCAGCAATACCTGCAAACTTCAATAATTGACCTAAAGTTATATACTCAGTCTCTATAATCATCAAACCACTCCATTCATAGTTTCTTATAGTATTATACCATAAATCGTCGTTTAATTCCATTTTAAAAGAGTTTAAAGTAATTAGTATCTAACTGCTTATTTAGCTTATTTACTGTAAGAAGTAATCTAAACATTATTTTATGTAGTTTCACGGTATTAGAGTATAAAAAAACTAAGTAGCCAATGAGTTTATTGACGATACTTAGTTTTTAGTAATTAATAACTAGTTCTAACTGGTAAAACTAGATGTGTTGTATTTAAATCATTTACTTCTCTAATAACGAATGGTTTCATATCACCTTCAAATGATATTTTAATATTAGATCCTTCAATCGTTCTAATTGCTTCTGATAAGAATTTACCACTAAATGAAATTTTAATAGGATTTCCTTCAAAAGTGAAGTTTTCAATAGCTTCAACTGAAGATCCAACTTCTTGTGATTTACTTGAAATAATAAAATCAGTTTCACTTATATCAAAGTTAACTATAGAAACACCGTCAATTGACTTAATGAATGAAGCACGGTCAATCGCACTTAATAAATCACGACTATCTAAAGTAATAATTGTTTGGTACGTTTCTGGTATGAATCTATTTGTATCTGGGAATATTCCATCAATTAAACGATTTTGAATAATCATATTATCAAAGTAGAATTGAACTTTTTTATCAGATACTGCAATCTCAACATCTGTATTATGATCAATAATACGAGCGATCTTAACTAATGATGTAGCTGGAATAATAAAGTTTATTTTATCTTCACAGTTAACTGGTTGCGTTTTTCTCGCTAAACGATTACTATCAGTCGCTGCGAAAGTTAATTCATTATCTTCACACGTAATATTTACACCTGTTAGAATTGGTCTATTTTCACGATCTGTCGTTGCAAAGCTAGTTTGTAAAATCATTTTTTGTAATTCTGATGATTTAATTGTGAAACTGTGTTGTGGTTTACTAAAGTCAATTAAAGGATAATCACTTGCCATAACTCCATTTATTTTAAACTCAGTATTTGCACCACTGATTTTAGTTAATGATCCATCTAACATTTCAACTTCAATTATAGCTGAATCAATTTTTCTTACGATATCTAAAATGTATCTTGCTTCAATAACGATTGAACCATCAGTGTATACTTCTAACTTGTTTTCTTCATCACTTACTAATGTGTCAAAAATAGACATGTCTGAATCACTTGCAGTTAATTGAATTTCATTATTTAATACGACAATCTTTATTCCTGAAAGTGCAGGTACTGGTGAGCTTGCAGATATGGCTTTAGAAACCTTATCTAGAGCTTGATAAAATGTTTTTTTAGATATTTTAAAATGCATGGCATTTCCTCCTCTTATCTTAGTTCTTTAAATGATAATAACAATAAGGCCTGTGGATAACGTTGATAACTTTGAAATAGCCTTTATCTACTGTATATTTTACCATTTTTTACTGTTAATATAAAGTTAATTCGTGTGTATAACTAATTGGTTAGAAATTTTTTCTCAATTTCAGCAATTGCGACTTTATAGCCGTTATCGCTCTTCAATAGGTCCTCAATTTTATCATAAGCACTTATGACTGTCGAGTGGTCTCTACCCCCAAATTCATTTCCAATTTGACTATATGGTAAATCTAAATGTTTTCTTACTAAATACATTGAAATGTGTCTTGCGTTGACAATAATCCTTGTTCGGTTTTTTGAATCAATTTGCTTAACAGTTAAACCGTAGTATGTTGCGACAATTTCTTTAATCGAATCTAAACTAATTATATCGTTAACTGACTTCATTTCATTTTTGAAAGCTTTAGTTGCGACATCCATCGTAATTCTTTCACTCTTTCCAAAATTAATTGAATAAAAGACTAAACGATTTAGTGCTCCTTCTAATTTTCTAACATCTTTTGCGAAGTGTGTCGCTAAGTATGCGATAACTTCATCATCGATATTTTCAGGATCAAACATTTGTTGTTCTAACTTCTTAACTAAGATCGCATATGCAACTTCAAACTCAGGTGAGTCTAAACTAACTGATAAACCTGAGTAGAAACGACTAATTAAACGCTCCTCAATCCCTTTAATCTCAGTTGGATGCTTATCACTCGTAATAACGATTTGCTTACGGTTGTTTACTAGTTCGTTAAATATGTGGAAAAATATTTCGTGAGTTTTAACTTTATCCCCAGCAAAAAATTGAATATCGTCCATTAATAGTAAATCCAGTTTATACATATCTTGTTTTAAGTCTTCAGTCGTATTGTTTTTAAAACTGTTGATAACTTTAGTTATGAAATCAGTACTCGTAATGTATAAAACTTTTAGTTTAGGATCATTCGCTTTTACGTAGTTACCCATTGCATGTAGTAAATGGGTTTTACCAAGCCCTGAGTTACCATATATAAATAATGGGTTATAAAAGGCTCCTGGACTAAGTGCACTCGCAAGTGACGCTGAATGAGACTCTTTATTACTTTCTCCAACGACAAAGTTTTCAAAAGTAAATTGTGGAAGAATATTATCATACAAATCTAACTCTAATTGAAGTTTCATATTTGATCGACTATCATCGACTTCTTCATAAACATCCAATTCATCTTCATTATATATTTCTGCTTGGTAATTTCCTTCTAATACGTAATTACTTTTATCTTCTATAGTAGTTTTAAACTTTTCTAGTACCATTTTCTCTAAGTTGGTAGGAACTTTAATTCTAATTTTATTATTTTTCGTAATATCGTAAATTTCAGACTTTAAAAAATACGTTTCAAAGACGACATCATCGATATCCGTTTTTACCTGTTCTAAAATTTCTCCCCAGATCTTTTTTAAATATGAGTTTTGTTGTGACACTACTCTCACCACCCTTAATTAGTCTCATTTTACAATAATATGTGGACAAATAAAAGTTTAAAAGTCTAATCAAGAACTTATCCACAGAAAAAACGGCTAAATAAGTATATTTTATCCACTTTAAAGAAGTTATCCCCACTTATCCACATTTTTTGTTGGGGATTAGGTGGAGAAAATTAACAGTCAAAATAATTTATAAACATCGATGTTGATATCACATTGTGGATAATGTGGATAAAGAAAATGAAATAAAATTTGATTGTGAACTACTAAACGAAGAAAAGATAGAGTGCAACTACCTTATTTACGTTACTAACTTTATCCACACACTGTTGATAACTATGTAAAATTAGTGGTGATTGTGTATGGATAACTTAAAACATTCAAAAAAGCTTGAATATATCGGTTTAATTCATTGACTTATAAACCTTATTTAGGTATAATCAATTAGCAATTACTATTGTATATATAGTAGATTGATATATAAAGAAAACAGAATTGGAGGTAACTTTATATGAAACGTACATATCAGCCAAGTAATCGTAAGAGAAAAAGAGTTCACGGATTTAGAGCAAGAATGAGTACACCTGCAGGTAGAAGAGTTTTAGCTCGCCGTAGAAAAAAAGGCAGAAAGGTATTATCAGCATAAAACTGTCACCTAATGGTGACTTTTTTATAATGTAAATATGAAAAAACAATTAAGAATAACACGAGCCGACGAGTTTCAAAAAATTATAGAAACTAAAAAGTCTGAGCTCAATGGACAATTTGTAATTTACCATACTCCTAAAGTCGAGGATAAGAGCCGAGTTGGGATCTCAGTAGGTAAGAAATTAGGTAACGCAGTCTTTAGAAACAAAACAAAACGTCAGGTTAGAATGATGTTGCAGGATGTTTTAACAACTAACTATTCGTTTGATAGCGTTATCATCGTAAGATTTAAATATTTTAAGCAAGATTTTGAGGCAAATCAAAAAAGTTTAAAAAACTTATTTGACTCAATAGAAAAAAGGAGATATAGATGAATCAATTTAGTAAAAACCAAAAACGAATATTCATGCTAATAATTGCCTTGATCGTACTTACGGGCTGTGTCAAAAGACCAGTAGAAGGAGATTTGAGCCAACTTTACTCACTTTCAACTTCTTTTAAAGAAGTATGGGATACAAGTAAATTTAGTGCATTATTCGTACTTCCGATAACATATGTAATCAACTATGTTATTGAAGTCTTAAACTGGGGAGTTGTCGCGGGAATTGGAATCGCAACAATCGTAGTTAACTTAATTACATTCCCAATCATGTTAAGCTCACAAAAAGGTAGTGCAAAAATGCAGTTAATTCAACCAAAAATTAACTCAATCGAAAAGAAATACGAAAATCGTACTGACCAACAGTCAATGATGATGAAAACTCAGGAAATTCAAAAGTTATATAAAGATAATGATATTAAGATGATGTCTACATTACTTGGATCATTTATCCCGGTACCATTATTAATGGCAATGCTTAGTGCAGTTTACTATGCATCATCATTATGGAGTGAAGCAAACTTATTTATGGGTGCAAGTTTAAACGTAAAACCTACTGAAGGATTTATGGCAGGACCAAACAACTGGATTTATATCGTTATTATCTTATTAATGGTTGCACTTCAGTATGTGTCAATGAAACTTCCACAATACTTAACTAAGAAAAGATTAGAGTCAGATCGTAGCTACAAGAAATACGATAAAGCTCAACAAGCTAAAGACCCAATGGGTGGAATGACTAATATGATGATTGGGATGATGGTATTTATCGCAATCACAACACCAACGACAATGTCTATTTATTACATATTCTCATCATTAATGACAATCGCAAGATCGTACATGGGTGATGTAATGTTAAATAAGGAAAATGAAGAAAAAAGTAAGGATAGAAGAGTAAGAAAATGAAACAATATAGCGGACTAACAATTGAGGAAGTTTTAGAGAAAGTAGAAATTGCAGAAGGTATCGACAAATCATTAATTCACTACAACGTAGCAGAAAAAGATGATGAAGGCGTAGTTCTAAACATATTCATGGACTCTGATATAATTAATTTTATAAAAGATTATATCGAAAAATTCTTTGGAAATTTAGATCAGTCTGTTTATGTTGATGTCAGATACAGCGATGACATGTATCGAATCTTCGTTGACGCACAAAATAATGCAGTAGTAATTGGAAAAGATGGAAACACTCTTCAAGCATTTACTAACGTAATTAGAAGTGCCGTTAACTCACACTTTAAAAAACATATAAAAATCGTCATGGACGTAAATAACTATAAAGCTAACCGATATGAAAAAGTTGAATCACTAGTTTACAGAGTGGCTCGTGAAGTTCAAGAATCTAAGGTTAGTGCAACACTTGATTTTTTACCAAGTGATGAAAGACGTGTAGTTCACAGTTACTTAAGTGGAATGAAAAATATTAAAACTGAAAGTATCGGTGCAGGAAAAGACCGTCGACTTGTAATACATTACGTAGAAGATGAAGATAATTAATTAAAGAAGGCGTATGCCTTTTTTAATTTAATAAGGAGGTAAAATGAAATTAATAGTAGGAATCGGAAATCCCGGTAAAGAATACGACAATACTCGCCATAATGTTGGATTTATGGCACTCGATAAAATCGCAGATAATTATGGTGTAAAGTTTGATCAAGCAAAATTTAAAAGTGTTTATACGACAGTTAGAGTTAGAAATGAAAAAGTAATATTAATGAAGCCAGAAACTTACGTAAACTTATCAGGTAGTGCAGTAGTCTCAATGATGAACTACTTCAATATTGATATTGAAGATGTACTAATTGTTTATGATGACTTAGCCCTTCCAACTGGAAAAGTTAGAGTTAGATTTAAAGGGTCAGGTGGCGGACATAATGGTATTAAAAACATTTCAGATTATTTAAAAACTAAAGAGTTTAAACAATTTAGAATTGGAATCGACAATAATCCCCTATTTAACCGTGCTGATTACGTATTAGGAAGATTTAGTAAAGATGATATGAGTGTTTTAGAAAAGACATTTAAAAAGATCGAAAATGTCCCAACAGATTTTGTAAATGAAAGCTTCAGTGATTTCATGAACAAATACAATCGAGATTAATTATGGAAGCAGTCTTAAAACAATTAAGTAAATATGAACTAGTTACTGATTTAGAAAACAAGCGCAACTCACAAAGTCATTCAATAGTTGAAGAAGCATTATCACTAGCGACTTTGTATCAAAATAATCCGCAGCAAATTATCGTCGTTAAAGACAACTTATATCATGCCGAAAGATTATATGATCAACTATCTAACTTAAGTGATGATGTTTACATATATATGAGTGAAGAATCTAAGCGAATTGAAAGTATCGCATCATCACCAGAGTTTAGAGCTAATCGTTTAGCTGTTTTAAGTATGCTAAACAATAATGAAAATGGCATAATTATTACGCATACGGCTGCCCTTTTAAGATATTTACCGACTAAACAAACTTTTAATGATAATTTAATTAACTTCAAAGTTAATGAAGAAATGGATTATCGTAGTCTTAGAAGCAAGTTAATTAAAGCCGGTTATCAACATGCCAAACGTGTTGATCATCCTTTAACGTTCTCAATTCGTGGTGAAATCGTTGATATATTCTCAATCAACTATGACGATCCAATTAGAATTGAGTTTTTTGATAATGAAGTAGAAAGTATTCGTTTCTTTGACATTGATACGCAACTTACAAAAAGTCATATTGATAGTGTCGTCATACTTCCTGCGACCGATATTTTATTTTCTGATGCTGATCAAAAAGAAATAATAAGTAAACTAGAGTTAGTCGTAAAAAATGAAAAAACACACGAAAACTATAATGAACTAAGACATAAAATTAATATGGACATTGACTATATTAATGAAAATATTAGTATGGCCCATTTATATAACTACTATAGTTATGTAAGTCATAAATCAAATATTACTGATTATGCAAGTAAGCCCCTACTAATATTAAGTGACTTAAGCGGAATTAAGGCGAATGAGAAATTATTAATTGATGAGACAGTCGAGTACGTTGAAGAAATGTACAATGAAGGAAAAAGTCCATACATTCCAACTTTATGGAATGAAGTTAATGATGTCCTCGTTAAAAATGACTACTTAGAAATAGAAAATACGTTAGGATCAAGTACTGATTACACAAAAATTCATGAAATTGATATTCCAATATCACAATTTGACTATGTAATGGAAGATGTCATAAAACATAGTAAAGATAACGTTGTAATTTTAGCTTTAAAAGAAGCTGAAATTAAAGAAGTAGAAGCTTACTTAAATGAGCGAAAAGTAAAATATTCACTACAGTTAAACTTTGAAGTAGGCATCCATTTAATTCATCATCCATTAATTAAAGGATTTTACTATGACAATATGTATGTTTATACGACATTTGAATTATTTAATACGAAAATTAACGTCACTAAATTTTCAAGTAAGTTTAGAAAAGGTCAAGTATTAAGTGACTATCATGAACTAGAACGTGGAGATTACGTAGTCCATAATATTTATGGAGTTGGGAAATATGTCGGAATTGAAACGCGTGAAATAAACGGTTATAAACGAGATTTCTTAAAAATTATGTATCGAAACAATGATTCATTACACGTTCCATTACACCAATTTAGTTTAGTTAGAAAATTCGTTTCTAGAGAAGGTGTTGCTCCACGATTAAACCGCTTAGGTACTGATGAGTGGGAAAAGACAAAAGCTAAAGTACAAGAGTCGGTCAATGAGTTGGCAGGCCGCTTAGTTGAGCTATATAGTACTCGTACACTATCTGAAGGATTTAAATATGAGATTGATGAAAAAGCCCAACGTGATTTCAACAATGAAGTCGAGTTTACTTTAACTCACGATCAAAATGTCGCTGTCGATGAAATATTAAGTGATATGTGTAGTGATAAAGCGATGGATCGATTACTAATTGGTGATGTTGGATTTGGAAAAACAGAAGTTGCGATGCGCGCAGCATTTCTTGCTGTATCAAATGGTAAGCAAGTTGCCTTTCTTTGTCCAACGACAATACTTTCATCACAACATTATGAAACGTTCAAACGTAGATTTAGAAATAGTCCAGTAAACATTCAAGTTTTAAATAGATTTGTCCCACTTTCAAAGCAAAAAGAAATTATCAGACAAGTATTACTTGGTGAAGTAGATATATTAATTGGAACACATCGCCTATTATCAAAAGATATTACGTATAGCGATTTAGGTTTACTAATAATTGATGAGGAACAACGCTTTGGAGTTGAACACAAAGAGATTATTAAAGAGATTAAACAAAACGTTGATGTATTATCACTAAGTGCAACGCCGATTCCAAGAACACTTCAAATGTCTTTAATTGGCGTTCGCCAAATGTCGACTTTAAGAGAAGCACCGATGAATCGTAAGCCTGTTCAAACGTATGTAATTGAAAAAAATACTAGAACAATTAATCAAGTTTTAATGCGTGAGCTTGCACGCGGTGGTCAGGCGTTTTATTTACATAACAATGTTAGTAATCTACCACACATCGCAGCTCGCTTAGAAGCGGAAATTGATGGGGCTAAAGTCGCAATTGTCCACGGTCAGATGGATCGTGAAGAGATTGAAGATGTAATGATTAACTTTACGTTAAATGAAGCCAACATCTTAGTTTGTACGACAATCATTGAAACTGGAATCGATATTCCAAACGCAAACACGATAATAATTGATAAAGCCGACACGTTTGGTTTATCACAACTATATCAAATACGTGGACGAGTTGGTCGAAGTGATCAAGTTGCCTATGCTTATTTAATGTATCAGCCCGAGAAAGTCTTAACGGAAATCGCAAGTAAAAGATTAAATACGATTAAAGAGTTCACAGAACTTGGAAGTGGATATAAGATTGCAATGCGTGACTTAACGATACGTGGCGCAGGTGACATGTTAGGACCTCAACAATCAGGATTTATTGATACAGTTGGAATTGACATGTACATTGAAATGCTAAATGAAGCTGTAAGTAAAGCACAAGGACAGTACAAAGAAAAAGTTGAAGTTAAAAAAGTTCAAGTTAATGCTGCCGGACACATTCCTGCTAAGTTTACCCAGTTTGATGATGATAAAATTAATCTATACCAAGATATCGACAAACAGGAAACTATTAATGACCTATTTAAGTTATATGAAGAAGTTAGTGACTACTATGGTAAATTACCAGATGATATTGATCTTTTATTCGAGAAGAAACGCTTAGAAATTATGCTAACGAATAAGAACATATTTAGTTATAAAGAAGTCGGTAATTTTGCCGATATTACATTCACAACTCAATATTCAAATAACATTGACGGTATCAAATTATTTAACGATGTTTCAAAAATTAGTCGAGATATAAAAATTAATTATAAAAATGATAAAATAACGATTAAAGTAAAAAGAGAAAATAGTTGGATAAGTGATATAATGAAATTACTAGAAGTCATAGAAAAATAGAGGTGATTTTATGCAGAAAACCGGAATTAAGCGCAGAATCGATGATTTAGGTCGAATTGTTATCCCACGTGATGTGAGAGATCATTTCAAAATTAAGACTGGGGATAACTTTGATATATTTATTGATAACGATAAAATTATTCTTCAAAAGTACTCACCAATTAATAAACAGTTAGAACAACTGTATGCAATGTGTGAAGTTTTAGAAGAGGTAATTGATGCTGATATTCTCTTTTATTATAATGGAGAATTTATTGATCCAAAATTGGACGTTGAAGTTGATGCTCATACGACGACCGCATTTGATAATGTCTTAGGTGAGTTTCATCCGACATCATTTAATGATGTTCAACTATTTGTCGACAGTAACGAAACAAAAGCTGGATACACGTATCCAATTATTAAAGATGGAAATATTATCGGTGTGTTCGTTATCTTTAAGCAGTTAGCGAAATTAAATGAATCGATGATTGCTGCAATAAAATTATGTGAAAATTTACTATTGAAGGTGATTTAATGAGATTAGATAAATATTTAAAAGTAACAAGGTTAATTAAACGTAGAAGTGTCGCTAAGGAATTAGCGGATAATGAGCGAATATTAGTAAATGATCGACTCGCAAAACCTTCTACAAACCTTGAAATTAATGATATAATAAAAATAACTTTTAAAAATAACACGAGTGCTTTTCAAGTGTTAGCTTTAAAAGAGCACGTCAGAAAAGATGATGTGGATATTATGTATAAAATGATAAATTTAGAGGAGTAGACTATGGCAAAACAACAAGTAAGAAGAAAGAAGAATACTAGTGTAAAAACTGCACGTTTCATTATTACGGCGATTTTGCTTACTGTATCAAGTTTCTTGATCTTTAGTATTGCACAAGAAGTTATCGTTACAGTTAACTTAACTAACGACTTACAAGTCTTAAACAACCAGTTAAAAGCAATCGAAGATGAAACGAGAGATCTTGAAGAGAGAAAAGAGAAATTAGAAGATCCTAACTATATAAAATCTTATGCTCGTGGTGAATATTCGATTACAAAAGAGGGTGAGCAAGTGTTTAGACTGCCATCATCAAACGATAAAGCACCAGAAGATGCAAATGATGAGTAATTAAATATAGAATAAGGAGTGATTTTGTGTTTAGAAAAATACAGCATCGAGTATTTAGAGATCCAATTCATGGCTATATTAATATATATAATCAAGTAATTTGGGATTGTATTAACACTAAAGAATTTCAAAGGTTACGCCGTATTAAGCAATTAGGGGCTTCCCATCAAGTGTATCAAACCGCTGAGCATTCACGGTTTTCGCACTCACTTGGAGTTTATGAAGTCGCAAGAAGAATGCTAAATGAAGTAAGTGGTTTAAAAAGTACGATTAGTGAATATGATCAAACAGTAACACTATTGGCTGCGCTTCTACATGATGTAGGGCACGGTCCTTTTTCGCATACATTTGAAAGTGTTAGTCGAATTGATCATGAAGAGTATACAGAAATGATAATACTTGGGGATACTGAGATTAATAGTGTATTAAGAAAAGTTGATGAGCGACTTCCACAAGAAATCGCATCTATTATTAATCACACGCATCCGAATAAAATATTATCGCAACTAGTTTCTAGTCAATTAGATGCAGATCGAATGGATTATTTACTACGTGATGCCTATTTCACCGGAACTAGTTATGGATCATTTGATTTAAACCGACTATTAAGAACAATGCGAGTTGTCGATGATAAACTCGTCTTTAAGGAAAGTGGAATTCATGCTGTTGAAGACTATATTATGGCACGATATCATATGTATTGGAACGTTTACTTTCACGCTACAAGCCGTGCTTATGAAGCGGCCTTATACAGCTTATTTCAACGTTTAGATGAACTTAAATATGATCCAATAATGGATAACTATCCACGTCTTAAGCAATTTTTAACGGAAGATGTTCCGACAATTGAAAGTCATCTAGCTTTAGATGAATCAATTATGCTTTACTACTTTAATGAAATGCAAACTAGTGAAGATGAAATATTAAGAGACTTAAGTAATCGACTACTAAATCGTAAACTATACACTTATGAAGATTTTGTCAATGAAGAACAAGTAGATAGAATAAAGAAAGAATTAACTCACCGGGGTTATAATCCTAAGTACTATTTATTTAGAGATACTTTAGGTCAAACACCATATTCCCCATATGCTCGTGAGACTTCATCATTAATTTACATATTAGATCGTAACAATGAAGTTAATGAACTATCAGAAGTTAGTGAAATTGTGGCGGCAATCTCAGCCGGAAAAGAGAAAAGTGAAAGTAAAATATTCTTTCCTGAAGAAATTAGAAAGTAGGACTATATGCAAAGTACATACATATTAAATAGAAAAAATGTTTCAAGTAAATTAAAAGATAACAGTGTTTTAATATTATTTTCAGGACACTCAATTAAAACTAGTGCAGATGGAGAGTTTCCATTTGTCGTAAATAGAAATTTTTATCACCTAACAGGTATAAATGAGCCAAACTTAATCTTAGTTTTAACAAACGATGATTCAACGCTATTCATTGAAGAAAGTAATGAGATGTTTGAAAAATGGATTGGTAAGAAAATTACTTCAGAGAAAGCATTTGAAAAATCAGGTATCGAAAATATTAAATATATCGATGATTTTGACTTTGATAACTATAAAAAAGTTGAAAATGTTTACTTAGACTTAGAAGAAGATCAAATTTCACATTTTCCAACATTAGCGACTAAGTTTAAAGAAGAACATAATATTGAGGCAGTAGATGCTTATGATATTATTGCAAAAGATCGTTCAGTAAAAAATGAGGCAGAAGTTAGTAAAATAGTTGAAGCACTACACATTACTGATCGTGGTTTAAATCGTATTATGAAAAATTTAAAACCGAATATTAAAGAAAGTGTTTTAGAAGCTCACTTCGACTTTGAACTAAAATGTGAGAATGTTATTAATGCATTTGATACAATCGCAGCAAGTGGTGAAAACGCAACGACACTACACTACGTTACAAATGATGAACTTACAAAAGATAACGATTTAATCTTATTTGATTTAGGTGCGACAAAAGACTTATATTGTGGAGATATATCAAGAACTTATCCAGTAAATGGCAAGTTTACTGATCGTCAAAAAGATTTATACAATATGGTACTAGAAGCGAATGAGTTAGTTATTGATGCAATCAAACCAGGTGTAACGATGACTTATCTAAATGATTTAGTCGTTGATTTATACGAAAAACGTTTAATGGAACTTGGAGTAATCGAAAATAAATATGAAGTAAAAGATTATTATTACCATGGAGTTTCGCACTCACTAGGATTAGACACACATGATGTCGGATTATCACGTGAGGATGTTTTAGAAGTTGGAAACATCATTACAGTTGAGCCAGGAATTTACATTAAAGAAGAAAAGATTGGAATTAGAATCGAAGACAATATCTTAGTTACTGAAGATGGTAATGTGAACTTATCAGATTTCATTATTAAAACAGTTGAAGATATTGAGGAGTACATGCAAAGTGAATAAAAGAAATAAAGAAGTGCTAGCGATCCTAGCATTTCTTATCGTACTAAGCGTTGCGTATTTTGGAGTTAAAACTTTTTTAACGCCAGATCCATCGACAGTTACTAAAGTAGAAGTTCGCCACAAAGATGATGTCATCTTAGATATTGATTTAAGTAAAGATGATATTTATGAGATTGAAGTAGAACATGGATATTTATATGTGGAAGTAAAAGATGGACAGTATCGTGTTTTTGATGTGGATTGCCCAGACAAGATTTGCGAAAAAGTTGGTTGGGTCAAAAAAGGAAGCGAGAAACAAATTATCTGCTTACCAAATAATATTATCCTCGTACAGGGTTAGAAAAGTTGTGAGATTATGAA
>CAYWKT010000001.1:0-11966 GCA_964458985.1 uncultured Erysipelothrix sp. | reverse complement strand
GCTTACCAAATAATATTATCCTCGTACAGGGTTAGAAAAGTTGTGAGATTATGAATATTAAAAAAAGTGCATCAGTATTATTTATTATGCTGTTATTGTCAAAGGTTTTAGGTATATTAAGGGAATCAGTTCTAATATATTATTATGGACAAGGTTTTTATTCGGATATTTACTTAGCAAGTTCCAAAATACCAAATGTAATGTTTGGAATTGTTGCGACAGGTTTAATATCAACGTTTATACCGATATACAGTCGCGTTCGTGAAGAACGTGGAGTTAAACGTGCTAATAAATTTATGAATAACATTTTAACGATTGTTTTCTTCATTACATTAATCTTAGTAATATTTGGATTAATCTTTACAGAAGAATTAGTTTACGTATTTAACTTAGGATACTCGCCAGAGAAGATTGCCGCTGCCGCCGACTTTACTCGAGTTACCTTATTTGCCTTACTAACAAATGGAGTACTAAGTATCTTTTCCGGATATCAAAACTACAATGGACGCTTTAACGTAGCGCCTGTCGGTGGTTTTATTATGAATATCGTCGTTATTTCATCATTTGTCGTCAGTTCATTTACTAAACCAATCGTTATGGTTTATGGATTGGTCATTGGATCAGTACTGCAATTGTTATTTTCAGTGTTTGTTGCATATACTGCTGGAGATTTTGAATATAAATTTACAATTGATTTTAAAGATAAGTATTTAAAACCAATGTTAATTATGGCACTTCCAATAATTTTCGGATCATCAGTTGCACAAATTAACGGAATAATCGATACGACAATTGCTTCAACGTTAACCGAAGGAGCACAAACTATCGTTAGTAGTGCGAATAAAATAAGTGACGCAATATTTTCATTATTTGTTGGATCATTAACGACAGTTATGTATCCAAGTATTATCAAACAAGCGAATGCAAAAGACTATGATGGTATGAAAAATACATTAGTTGAAATTATGAACTTAATTGCACTAATCGTAATTCCCGCAACTATTGGTTTAATTGTACTTGCATCGCCAGTTGTTCATTTATTCTTTGGACGTGGAGCTGGTGCGGATCCTATTAAACTACAAATGACTTCCTTTGCACTAATGGGTGCTTCACTTGGTCTTATAGGACATAGTATTAAAGACGTATTAGTTCGTGCTTATTACTCATTAAATGACTCAATGACTCCTGTTTTAAGTTCAGTGATTTCGATTGTCATTAACGTTGTATTGAACTTACTGTTAGCACCAAGACTTGGAGTGGCGGGTTTAACGCTCGCAACAAGTATTTCATCAATGATTGGAATGATGATTTTATACGTCAGTTTAAATAAACGAATGAAAGGTTTAAAAACCCGTAAACTATTAAGATCAATGTCAAAAATTACGATTGCCTCATTATTTATGGGAGTTGTTTCTTTCATTACGTATAATTTTATTGCGAAATTTGATATGCACTACTTAATTCCACTAGCTGCGGCAGTGGGACTTGGAGTAATTGTCTATGCCATCTTATTACACGTACTTAAAGTAGATGAGTTCGTTGAACTAATTAATATGATTAAAGTAAAATTAAAAATAGGAACTGCGAAGTAATGAAAAAAGTAAAAATCTTTACAAATCATTTTTATCCTGAGACGTTTAGAATTAATGCCCTAGCACAAGAGTTTAGTGAGAAGATGGAAGTTGAAGTTATTACTCAAGTTCCAAACTATCCAAAGGGAGACTTTTTTGCGGGATACTCTAATAAAGATAAAAGAGAAGAAGTTGTCGGTAATGTCAAGGTTAAAAGATTATGGACAATTCCGCGTAAGCAAAGTTCAAAAATGTTAGTCTTAAACTATTTATCTTATACTATATCGACATATTTATATGGAGCATTTTCTAGAGATAAAGTTGATCATGTGTTTACATACGTCACTTCCCCTATTTTTCTATCTTGGGGAGCACTTAAATTTGCGAAACGTAATAAAGCATTATCAACGTTATACTTACTTGATTTGTGGCCAGACTCATTAACGATAGCATTAAATATACAAAATAAATCAATAAATAAATTTTTAAATAAGATTACTTTAAAGATTTATAAACGTTTTGATCAAATTGCAGTTTCATCTAGTGGGATTAAACAGGCATTAATTGATCGTGGAATTGATGAGAGTAAGATTAAAGTAGTTTATCAACATGCGGATGAATTATTTGAAAATCCACTACAAATCGATAAAAATTTAGATAAAGTTAAAATTGTATTTACAGGAAATCATGGAACATCTCAAGGATTAGAGACGCTTGTGGAGTGTAGTAAAATTTTAGATGAAGAAGGATTTAGTAAGTTTCATTTTATGTTAGTAGGTGCGGGAAGAAATAAGGAAAATCTAATTAATCTAACTAAAAAAAATAACGTAGAGAAATATTTTACTTTTATTGACCAAGTACCAATTGAAGAAGTTAAAAATTATTTATCACAGAACCATTTTGGTTTTGTTTCACTTAAAAATGAAAGTCCATTAAATAAAGTTGTCCCAGCAAAGGTTCAATCGTATATGGCAATTGGACTTCCAATCATTTCAAGTGGATCAGGTGATATAATAGATATTGTAAAAGAAGCCAACTGTGGGTATACATGTGACTCAAATGATCCACAGCAATTAGCAAATCTAATTAAAGAGATTAGTCATATTGACTATCTGACGATTAGTGAGCTTGGAAAAAATGGATTTGAGTTTTGTAATAGTAATTTCGATTTAAAGAAATTAAGTAATGAATTAATGAAGATGATGAAAGAGGTAAAGTAGATGTTTAAAGACAAAGTTCTATTAATTACAGGGGGAACCGGATCTTTTGGTAATGCGCTAGTTAGACGATATATTCAAGAAGATATTAAGGAAATTAGAATTCTTTCGCGTGATGAGAAGAAACAAGATGATATGCGTAAGAAATTTAATGATCCACGCCTGAAGTTTTTTATTGGTGATGTCAGAGATAAATCGAGTTTAACGTATGCAATGCGTGGGGCAGATTATGTCTTCCATGCGGCAGCTTTAAAGCAAGTTCCAACGTGTGAGTTTTTCCCAATTGAAGCAGTAAAAACAAATATTATTGGAACTGATAATGTCTTAGAAGAGGCAATTGCTAATAATGTTAAGAAAGTTATTTGTCTATCGACAGATAAAGCGGCATATCCAATTAATGCAATGGGTATTTCAAAAGCGATGATGGAAAAGACATTCATTGCTAAAGCGAGAATGAGTTCAGAAACAGTTATTTGTGGAACTCGTTACGGAAATGTTATGGCATCTCGTGGTTCAGTCATTCCACTATTTTTTGATCAAATAGAAAATGGCCATCCACTGACGATTACTAATCCAGATATGACTAGATTTTTAATGAGTTTAGATGAGGCAGTTGATTTAGTTTTATTCGCATTTGAACATGGAGAAAGTGGCGATTTATTCGTTCAAAAATCTCCGGCAAGTACGATTGAAGATTTAGCGGAGGCAATTATTGAAATTACTAATACGGATGTTGGTATTCAATTAATTGGTACGCGCCATGGTGAAAAAGTTTATGAAACTTTATTAACTAAGGAAGAATATGCGAAAGCTGAAGACTTAGAAAACTACTATCGAATTCCAATGGATCAAAGAGACTTAAACTATGAGCAATACTTTGATGAAGGAAATCATAAACTAGATTTAGAGCAAGAATATAACTCACACAATACTTATCGTTTAGATAAAGAAGAAGTTAAACAAAAATTATTCGATTTATACGAAATTCAAGATTACATTAAGAAATATAAATAGGGGTGAATTATTTGAAAGTATTAGTTACCGGGGCAAATGGATTTGTCGGAAAAAACTTAGTTGCGACATTAAATGAGATGGAAAATATAGAAGTTCTTACGTATACAAAGGATGATAGCTTAGAAACATTAGAGAAATATTGTTTAGAAGCAGACTTTGTAGCACATTTAGCGGGCGTTAATCGTCCCAAAAATACTGAAGAGTTCTACAACATTAATAACGACTTAGTAAGTGTCATGTTAGAGTATTTAAAGACAAGTGATAAAAAGGCTCCGATACTACTTTCAAGTAGTATCCAAGCAGAGTTAGATAATGATTATGGTAAAAGTAAAAAAATTACTGAAGATATAATTAAGAAATATGGTGTTGATAATGATATCAAAACATATATCTTACGTTTACCAAATTTATTTGGTAAATGGTGTAAACCGTTCTACAATAGTGTTGTGGCGACATGGTCACATTTAATTGCCCACAATGAGCCAATTGAAGTTAGTAATCCAGATCATCAATTAGAATTACTTTACATTGATGACTTAGTAAGCGAGATTATTAAGTTTATTGTAAATGATAATTTAGTAAGTGACTATTATCAAATGTCACCTACTTATAAAGTTACGTTAGGTGAGATTAGTAAATTACTATATGAGTTTAAAGAAAGTCGTAATAATCGATACATTTCAAGAATGGATGATGACTTTACAAGAAAGTTATATGCGACATATATTACTTACTTAAGTGAAGATGACTTTAAATATGATTTAATTATGCATAAAGATCCACGTGGAAGTTTCACTGAACTTATCAAAGGCGATACTTTTGGTCAAGTAAGTGTAAACGTTAGTGCTCCATTTGAAGTTAAAGGGGAGCATTATCACCATACAAAAAATGAGAAATTTATCGTTATTAGTGGAAAAGCATCAATCAAATTTAGAAATATACATAGTGATGAAGTAATTGAATACATCGTAAGTGATGAAAAATATGAAGTTGTCGATATCCCACCAGGATATACACACAACATTTCAAACTTATTAGATAAAGATTTAATTACGATAATGTGGGTTAATGAACCATTTAATCCAAACGTACCAGATACATTTGTAGAGAAGGTGGAAAAATAATGAAAAAAGTAATTACATACGGAACATTTGATTTATTACATAAAGGCCATATTAATATTTTAAGAAGAGCTAAGGAGTATGGGGATTATTTAGTAGTTGCGGTTAGTAGTGATGAGTTTAATGCAATTAAAGATAAGAAAGCATACCATAGTTTTGAAGATCGTAAAATGATCTTAGAGGCAATCAAATATGTCGATGAAGTAATTCGTGAAGATGACTGGGCTCAAAAAAGAGTTGATGTTAAAGAACACGATATTGATGTTTTCGTAATGGGTGATGATTGGGAAGGTAAGTTTGATGACTTAAAAGATTTATGTGAAGTAGTATACTTACCACGTACAAAAGATATCTCAACGACTCAAATTAAAGACGAACTATCTTTAGGAGATAATAATGAATAAATTAAAAGTAATGACAGTAGTCGGGACTCGTCCTGAAATAATTAGATTAAGTGCAGTAATAAATGCCCTTGAAAATAGTGATGCGATTGAACATATTTTAGTTCATACCGGACAAAACTATGATTATGAGTTAAATGAAGTTTTCTTTAATGATTTAAAACTAAGAAAGCCAGATTATTTCTTAAACTCAGCACATAGTGGACCAGTTAGTACAATTGGTCAAATTATGATTAATATTGAACCAGTTTTAGCGGAAGTTGCACCTGATGCATTTTTAGTTTTAGGTGATACTAACTCTTGTTTATGTGCGATTGCTGCAAAACGCTTCAAAGTTCCTGTATTCCATATGGAAGCTGGTAATCGATGCTTTGATCAAAGAGTACCTGAAGAAGTTAATCGTCGTATCGTCGATCATATCGCAGATATGAACTTAACGTACAGCTCAATTGCCCGTGAATATTTAATTTCAGAAGGCTTACCAGCTGATCAAATTATTAAAACAGGAAGTCCAATGTTTGAAGTCTTAGAAAATAATAAAGAAGATATTAATAATTCAAATATTTTAAGCGACTTAAGTTTAAGTGAAAAAGAATATTTTGTAGTTTCAGCACACCGTGAAGAAAATATAAATAATCCCAAAAACTTTGAGAGATTAATTAATAGTTTAAATAGTGTCGCTAAAAAATATCAAATGCCTATCATTATGAGTACTCATCCAAGAACTCGTAATATGATTGAGGCATCAAACTTAGAGTTAGATCCATTAATTCAAACATTGAAGCCATTAGGATTTAACGACTATATCGCCCTTCAAAAGAGTGCTAAGGCAGTTTTATCTGATAGTGGAACTATTAGTGAAGAATCTTCAATCCTTAAATTTCCGGCTTTAAACTTACGTGAGGCACATGAAAGACCAGAGGCAATGGAAGAGGCATCGGTAATGATGGTCGGCTTAAGTGAGGACCGTATCATGCAAGGGTTAGCGATATTAGAGAGTCAAGAAGAAGATACACTTCGCTTAGTTAGTGATTATAGTATGCCTAATGTTTCAGATAAAGTATTAAGAATTATATTATCTTATACAGACTATATAAATCGTATCGTTTGGAAAAAATATTAAAGAACAGTCTTCGGACTGTTTTCTTTACCTCTATACACTTGAATTAGTGAGATTGAATTTATAATTATGTTTTAAAATAAACTAGTTGTCGTGTCTTTATATAAATGTGTCTTTTTTAGGCAAATAAAAGTAAAAAAAGTTCTCGAAATATTATGTAAATGTAATAAAATAATGTGAATATATGTAGTTATAATTATGTAAAATAAAACATCTTGAAATCTTGAGTATATTGTTATATTATAGATTTCAATTTGAGAGGTTTAGTGAAAATATTAGAATAACACTAAATACTTGACATAATTGTGTATATGTATATAATCAAGTAAGAAAAAGGTAATAAAATATGAGTAAAAAAACAAGATTAAAGGTAGTACAAAAAGATTTAATTGAAAATATTGAAAGCGTAGTCTTTGATGGTTATGGTAAAGTAAATATTGGTGAAATAACTGAAGTGAAATATGAAGAAAGTACTGAAAACAGTGTCCATATTGAACTATCAGAAAATACCGGATTCTTAAATCGAAGCGGAGAAGCTAATACAGAGATAAACTTCAATTTAAATGAAGTCGAAAATGCAAGTATTAATACGCAAGTTGGAGAGATATTTCTAACAGTAAAAACTAGTGAAATAACATTAAACAGCGACAATCTGATGGTAGCATATGAACTAAGTCAAGCTGGCAATGTATTATCAGATTTTATAATGAAGGTGGAATGGATTAATGAATAAAATTGAGAACACAATTAAACAAGCAATTTTAGATACAGTATCAAAATTATATGATTTTGACGCATCTGAAGTTATCAACTTAGAAATCCCTAAAGATAATAAGTTTGGGGACTACTCAAGTAATATCGCAATGCGACTAGTAAAAGAGTTGAAATCAAACCCAAGAGAAATCGCTGAGAAGATTATTGGTGAATTATCACTTAATACAGAGTTATTTAGTGAAGTAACGATCGCAGGTCCCGGATTTATTAACTTTAGAATTAACCAGTCATTTTACGCAGATGTCATCAAACAAGTATTAACTGAGTTAGATACATTTGGAAAAAATGATTCAGGTAAGGGATTAAAAGTAAACGTTGAATACGTTTCAGCGAACCCAACCGGAGATTTACATCCAGGACATGCACGTGGTGCTGCAATGGGTGACTCACTTACAAGAATTATGAGTTATGCTGGATATGATGTAACACGTGAATTTTACTTAAATGATGCGGGTGTTCAAATTGAAAATATGGCACGCTCACTTCAAGCCCGTTACTATGAACTATTAAATAAAAAAATTGATTTCCCAGAAGATGGATATAAAGGACAAGACATTATAGATATCGCTCAAAAATTAGTTGATGAAGTTGGCGATAAATATTTAGTTGATGACTTAGATTTATATTATGATGATTTTAGAGCATACGGTTTAAAAGAAGAGACAGCTAAGTTAGAACGTGACTTAAAACTATTTAACGTTGAGTTTGACGTTTGGACAACAGAATCTTCAATCTATGAAGCTGGTAAAGTTGAATCGGCATTAGAAAAAGTTATCGCATCAGGTCACACTTATGAACTTGATGGAGCGCTATGGTTAAAAACTACGGATTTTGGAGATGACAAAGATCGAGTCTTAATTAAGAGTGATAAAAATTACACTTACTTAACTCCAGACATTGCTTATCATCAAGACAAATATGATCGTGGATACGATATGCTTATTGATTTATTAGGAGCAGATCATCATGGCTACATTAATCGTCTAAAAGCTTCGGCTCAAATTCTTGGTTATAACAAGGATCAATTAGAAGTTGATATTACGCAAATGGCATTAATGCTAAAAGATGGTGAAGAGTTCAAAATGTCAAAACGTACTGGTAAGTCAATCTCATTAAGAGAGCTTATTGAAGAGACAAGTGTTGATGCACTACGTTATATGTATGTAGATCGTGCACCTGACTCACCAATGACAATTGATCTTGACTTAGCAATATCTCAAAGTAATGAAAATCCGGTATATTATGCGCAATATGCACATGCAAGAATGTGCTCAATCTTAGCTCAAGGTGAAAATTATGAAATCGCTACAGATTTTGATTTAATCAGTGATACGAAAGAAATTGAATTAATCAAACATATTAATGAGTTTTCAAATGTTATAGCCGATGCAGCTAAAACAAGATTACCGAATAAAATTAGTAATTACATTACAAAATTAGCATCTTTATTCCATAGTTTCTATGGTTCAAATAAAGTGTTAGATGAAAGTAATGTAGAGTTAACTAGCCAAAGATTAGGTTTAGTGAAAGCGAGTCAAGTTACTTTAAGTAACGCGTTAAATTTAATTGGTGTAAGTGCACCAGAAAGTATGTAGGAGGAGATTTAAATGGCTACAAGTCCAATGGCTGATGCATCAGTAATTATTTTAGAAGAAGTAGGAACAGAATTATCATTTCAAGATTTATTTAAAAAGGTAGTTGCAAAATTAGAGTTAGATGAGGCTACAGCGACAAAGCGTATCGCTAGAATGTATTCAGATTTAACTTTAGATAAACGTTTTATCTCATTACCAGAAAATAAATGGGATTTAAGAAAACGTCATAGATTAGAAGAAATTCTTGTAGATACAAGTGATATAATAATAGAAGACGAAGAAGTTGAAGAACTAGATGAAGACGGAAATCAAATATTAGAAGCAGATTATGATTCTTTAGAAGAAGATGATACTGACACATTTGATGACGATATTAAAGAATTATCAAAAATCGCAAGTTTAAGCGATGATGAATAGAGAGAGGTTAAAGTATGAGTCAAGTAATTAAAATAGAAGGTGGAAGGAAGTTAAACGGAACAGTTCGTATTGATGGATCGAAAAATGCGACCGTTGCCCTAATTCCGGCAACTATTCTAGCTAATGAAGTAGTGACAATTTATGGGGTTCCTGACATTTCAGATGTCCAAGCTTTAACTCTGATATTAGAAGATTTAAATGTCAAAGTAGAAAGAGCAGAAAACGGAGATTTAATAATTGATCCAACTCATATGGAAAATACTCCTTTAGTAAAAGATACAGTTACAAAATTAAGAGCGTCATATTACTTTATGGGTGCTCTTTTAGGTAAGTATGGAAAAGTTGAAATTAAAATGCCAGGTGGCTGTGATTTAGGACCACGTCCAATTGACTTACATATAAAAGGATTTGAAGCACTTGGTGCAGACGTTGTATATGAGCACGGTAATTATGTCATTAGTGCAGATCAGTTAATCGGAAACTCAATCTTCCTTGATATTGCATCTGTAGGAGCGACAATTAATATTTTAATGGCTGCAGTTTATGCAAAAGGCCGTACAATTATTAATAATGCGGCAAAAGAGCCTGAAATTATTGATGTTGCAACTATTTTAAACAAAATGGGTGCAAACATTCGTGGTGCAGGTACTAACGAAATTATTATTGAAGGTGTCGACTACTTGTCTGGATGTAATCATGAAATTATTCCTGATCGTATTGAAGCTGGTACTTATATTATATTAGCGGCAGCTGCGGCAGAAGAAGTAGTAATAGAAAATATTATTCCACTTCATTTAGATGCTATCTTATCAAAATTAATTGATATGGGAGTAAATCTTGAAGTTGGTGTTGACTCAGTAACAGTAAGAGAGAGTCATAATTTAAAAGCAGTTGATATTTCAACAAATACTTATCCTGGTTTTGCTACAGATTTACAATCACCATTTGCGGCATTATTAACGCAAGCGGAAGGTACATCACACGTAGTTGAAACAGTTTATAAGGAAAGATTTAAAGCAGTTTCTGAATTAATGCGACTTGGGGCAACAGCTAAAGTCTCAACAGGTCAAGCAGAAATCACAGGACCAACTCCACTTTATGGAGCTCGCGTCAAAGCAACTGATTTAAGATGTGGTGCAGCACTAGTTATTGGAGCACTTGTCGGGGAAGGTGTGACTGAGATTAGAGATATTTATCATATTGATCGCGGTTATGCGAACATTGATGAAAAATTAACTAACCTTGGAGCGAAAATCTGGAGAGAAGACATTTAAAGGTAAGTCATATGAAAAACAAATTAAAATTTAATAATGTAATTTTTACAATCTACGTAATTTTAAATGCAGTTTTTGCATTTAAAGTTATCAAACTAAATACACTACCAGCGAAGTACAACATTATTTTACTAATCGCTCAAGTATTAGTAGTTCTACTATTTTACTATGGTGTGTTTAAAAACAAGAGTAAAGCTTTAAGAGGACTGAGTAAGTTCTTCGTAATCGTTATAAGTATTGCCCTATTAATTACAAATGGATACATTTATCGTTTTGGATCAGTACTAGGTAAAGTTGCTGGTGGAGATACGATGACAGATACAGTATCTATTATTGTAAAAAAAGATAGTAGCTATCAATCAATTGAAGATGTCAAAGATTTAGACTTTGGCGTCGAAGATGATCACTCACAACTTATTGATAATGCAATTGCAAAATTTAGTGACAGACTTAATCACGAAATTAGTGTTGTCGAAGTAAAAGATCACAAAACACTAGTCGAAAGTTTAATGATTAATAAATTTGAAGTAATAATTATCAACGAGGCATATCGTAATATTATTTTAGATGATTACCCAGAATTTAATGAAGAAACACGAGTGTTAGATACAAATGTTGAAGTAACAGAAATTACAAGAAGAGATGTTAATGTAACTAAAGATACGTTTGCCGTATTAATTAGTGGAATTGATGTTTACGGAAGTATTTCTAATAACTCAAGATCAGATGTAAATATAATAGCGGTCGTAAACCCGGTTGAAAAGAAAATTGTGTTAGTTAGTGTTCCTCGTGACTACTACGTTCCAATGGCTTGTAAAAACAACGCAATGGACAAACTAACTCATACGGGAATATATGGAGTTAATTGTACTATGGATACGTTAGGTAACGTATTTGGTATCGACATTGACTTCTATGCTAGAGTTAACTTTAGTAGTTTAATTAACGTTGTAGATGCCTTAGGCGGTGTTACAGTATATAATGATCAAGCATTCTCAGCTGGAGGATATAACTTCCCTGCTGGAGAAAACTATTTAAATGGTGAAAAATCATTAGTATTTGTTCGAGATCGTTATCACCAAAGTGATGGGGATTCAGGACGCGGTAGAAACCAAGTTAAAGTGTTAACAGCAATTATTAATAAAGTTGCTTCACCAGCACTTATTACTAACTTTAATTCACTTTTAGCATCAATTGAAGGATCATTTCAAACGAACCTTTCAACTAGTGAAATTAACTCATTAGTAAAAATGCAAATAAATGATCTAGCGACATGGGATATTACGCAGGAACAAGTTTCAGGAACAGGAACGTATGATTACTCATACGCACTTGGTGGAAACTACTATATGATGCACCCAGATTACGCATCAGTAAACCGTGTTGTAGAAATTATTAATACATTATATTAAATATAAGAGCACTTAGTGAAAAACTAGTGCTTTTTTAATACAGTTAGTTG